>JAPOQG010000020.1 GCA_026710865.1 Acidimicrobiaceae bacterium | reverse complement strand
GGGGGGGGGGGGGGCCCGGGCGGGGGCCGCGGCGGCGCGGGCCGCTGCGGCGCGGGCCGCTGGGGAGCGGGCGACTGGTGTGCAGGTGCAGGGGCGGGTGGTTCGGGCTCCGGCTCGGGCTCGGCGGGCGGCCGGGGTGCGGGCCGCTGGGGTGCAGGGGCAGGCGGCTCGGGCTCGGCGGGGGGCTGCCGGGCCGGGGGGCCCGGGGGCGGCCCGGGGGGCGGCCCCGGGGCCGACGGGGGCCCGGCCCCCCGCCCCCCCCCCCGCGCCGCCCCCCCCCCCCCCCCCCCCCGCGCGCCCCCCCCCCCGCCCCCCCGCCGAGCCCGAGCCGGAGCCCGAACCACCCGCCCCTGCACCTGCACACCAGTCGCCCGCTCCCCAGCGGCCCGCGCCGCAGCGGCCCGCGCCGCAGCGGCCCGCGCCGGAGCCGCCGCCCGCCTCGACCGTGCCCCCGGTGTCGGAGCCGGCCAAGTCGGTGGGCAGGGGACTGGTGCTCTCTCCGGTGGTTCGCCGGCTGATCGCCGAGAGCGGGATCGACCCGGCCACCATCACCGGCACCGGGCGAGGGGGCCGCATAACCCGCTCCGATGTGGAGCAGGCCATCCGGGCTCGTGCCAGCGTTCCGGCCGGCGACGCGGCCGCTGCGCCTGAAGATGCAGTGCCTCAGCCAGCACCGTCCGAGCCTCCACCGGCTGAGCGGCCACCGTCCGAGCCTCCACCGGCTGAGCCGCCGTCCGAGCCTCCACCGGCTGAGCCGTCCCCGGATCCCGCACCGTCCGGACCCGCACCCTCGCGCCAGGCCCCGGCCGTCCCGGCGGTGGTGGCACGCAGCGGCGACAGCGTCGTGCCGCTCAACCGGATCCGGCGTCGCACTGCCGATCACATGGTGATGTCGAAGCAGACGTCCCCGCACGTGCTCACCGCCATCGAGGTCGACTACGAGGGTGTGGAGAAGGTCCGGCAGGCGTCGAAGCAGGCCTGGAAGGCTGCGGAGGGCTTCAGCCTGACCTACCTGCCGTTCATCGCCCGGGCGGTGGTGGACGCACTGCGCGACTACCCGCACCTCAATGCCAGCTTCGGCGACGACGAGCTGATCGTGCATTCCAACGTCAACCTGGCGATCGCGGTCGACATCGACTTCCAGGGACTGCTGGCGCCAGTCATCCAGGCAGCCGACGGCAAGCGTCTTCGCCAGATCGCCCGTGACATCGTCGATCTCGCCAACCGGGCCCGCAGCCGCAAGCTGTCGCCCGACGACCTGTCCGGGGGCACGTTCACGCTCACCAACGCCGGCCAGTACGGCACGATGATGCAGTTCCCGATCATCAACCAACCGCAGGTCGCCATCCTCAGCACCGACGGCGTCACCCGCAAGCCGGTGGTGGTGACCGACTCCTTCGGCAACGAGTCCATCGCCATCCACTCGATTGGTGTGCTGGCCATGGCCTGGGACCACCGGGCGTTCGACGGCGCCTATGCGGCCGCGTTCCTTCACCGGGTCAAGGAGCTCATCGAGACCCGCGACTGGGAGACGGAGATCCGCTGAGCGCCGCCCCGGAGTCCTCAGGCGGTCCCATACTCGGAGGCCGAGCGGATAGGCGAGCGAATCCTGCCCATGAGGGCGAGGCCGTGGCCCGAGCGGCCCGTGAGCGCAGCGAACAGGAGCGGGAGACACCCCCTCTCGACGCGAATCGCACTCACCCGTCCGCGTGCTCTCTAAGGATCCGCTGGCTGGGCCGGGTCGCCTACGGTGACGCCCTGGCGCTCCAACGCCGCCTCCACACCCACTCTCACGACGATCACCTGCTGCTGCTGGAGCATCCCCATGTGGTGACGCTGGGGCGGCGCGGCCGCCGCGAGCACCTGCTGGTCGATGTGGAGGCTCTCGGCGGCTCGGTGGTGGAGACCGACCGGGGCGGCGAGGTGACCTATCACGGCCCCGGGCAACTCGTCGGCTATCCCATCCTGACCGTGCCGGGAAGGCGGGGCGGGGGAATGGCCGACACCGCGGCCTACGTGTCCGGGGTGGAGCAGCTACTGATCGACGTGCTGTCCGATCTGGGCCTGGCCGCGGGCCGCCTGGACCGCCACACCGGCGTGTGGGTGGATCCCGACGGCGTGCGGCCCCGCAAGATGGCGGCCATAGGGGTGAGGCTGTCCAGGGCCCGGTCCATGCACGGGTTCGCGCTCAACGTGGACCCCGACCTCAGCTGGTTCGCCCGGATCGTGCCCTGCGGCATCACCGGCCTGGGAGTCACGTCGCTGGCTCAGGAGGGGATCGACGCCTCGATGCGGGAGGTTGTGGACCTCGTCGCCGGGCGGGCGAGCCGGCGCTGGGGTGCGCACGGGCGCGTCGACCGCGCTGATGTCTCCCACCGTGCCGCTCCCGCCGGCATGGCCCAGTTCACCCGGGAGGCTGCGACCGAGGCCGCAGATGTCGGGACGCCCGACCTCGTGGGACTTGACGGCGCGGCGGGAGCCAAGAGCGCCCTCGGCGGCGAGACCCGACCCGACGACGGCGACGGGACCATCGGCGGCACCAAGCCCGCCGACCACAGTGACGGGACCATCGGCGGCGAGACCCGACCCGACGACGGCGACGGGGTCGTCGGCGGTGCGAGACCCGCCGACCACAGTGACGGGACCATCGGCGGCACGAGGCCCGCCGACCACAGTGACGGGACCTCGCCCCGCCTCCTGGGCCGGCTGGCACAGGCCCGGCTGCAGGGCGGCGACCGCCACGAGCCCGTGCCGTATCCGTCGCGCAAGCCTGAGTGGATGCGGGTCCCGCTCAGCACCGGGCCGACGTTCCGCGAGGTCCGCTCCACGCTGCGGGGCCTCGACCTGGTGACGGTCTGCGAGGAGGCGGGCTGCCCCAACATCTCGGAGTGCTGGAACGACGGCACGGCCACGTTCATGATCCTGGGAGAGCGGTGCACCCGGGCCTGCGGCTTCTGCCTGGTGGACACCCGCCGCCCCGGACCGGTCGACACCGCCGAGCCGGAGCGGGTGGCCGAGGCAGCTGCCCGGATGGGTCTCGAGCACGTGGTCGTGACGATGGTGGCCCGCGACGACCTGCCCGACGGCGGCGCGGCCGCGGTGGCCGACACGGTGGCCGCGGTCCGGGGCCGGCTGCCGGATGCCCGGGTCGAGGCGCTGATCAGCGACCTCGGCGGCGATCCCGACGCTCTGCGGACGGTGTTCGGCGCCCGCCCGGATGTGCTGAACCACAACATCGAGACGGTGGCCCGGCTGCAGCGGGCCGTCCGCCCCTCGGCCGGCTACGCCCGCAGCCTGTCGGTGCTGGCCAGGGCCTCAGCGGCCGGGCTGACCACCAAGTCGTCGATAATCGCGGGCATGGGCGAGACCCACGACGAGGTGGTCCAGACCCTGGCCGACCTGCACGCGGCCGGAACCGACATCGTGACCGTCGGCCAGTACCTGCGCCCCACCGCCCGCCACCTGCCGGTGGACCGCTGGTGGCCGCCGGAGGCCTTCGAGCGGTGGAAGGAGATCGGCGAGGCGATGGGCATCGGCCATGTGGAGTCCTCGCCGCTGGCCCGCTCCAGCTACCACGCCCGCCAGGCCGCCGACGCCGCCGGGTCTGGAGTCGCCGCAGATGCGGTCTCAGACGCCGGCTGCTAGCGCGGGTGGATCGGCCTCGGCACCGGCCTCGGGATGCTCGTCCAGCAGATCGACAAGCTCTTGTGAACGGCCCCGGACCTGGAGTTCCTGGGGCTGAACGCGTTCTGCCCACCTCTCGTATTCTTCCAGGTGCTGGGCTCGAGTCTTGCCCATCAGCTACGCCTCCGGGAATCCGCTGCCTCCAGGAACTTTCTCCGGGCGACCATGGCGTGGATGATAGCCGTGCCCGCTTCGTCGCACACGATGACGATCTCCAACGGCTCACCCGTGGTCGACGGGCCGATGAACACGGTCCTTGCCGCGTCGTCGGTCTCGATTCGTTGCCAGTGATGGCGAAAGGCGTGCCGCATGTCCTCGTCGCGAACCCCGTGCCTGCGTGCGCTAGGCTAAATGAACATACCTATAATATATTATAATTCATCCCTGACTGGCGAGGCAGGGGAGTTCGTAGCTGCTGACAGGGAACCCTAGGCTGACCGCCATGTTCGCCGACCGGTTGGACCGGACCCGGTCGCTCATGGCCGAGCAGGGCGTCGATGTGCTGATGCTCTCGGTGGGAGCCGACCTGCCGTACTTCTGCGGCTATGAGGCCATGCCGCTGGAGCGGCTGACCATGCTGGTGGTTCCCCGCGACGGCGCGGCCACCCTGGTCGTGCCCCGGATGGAGGCGGCCCGGGTGGTGGAGCGCCCCGAGGTGTTCGCGATGCGGCCCTGGGACGAAACCGAGGATCCCACCGACATCGTGGCCGGCCTGGCCGGGTCGGCGGCCGTGGCCGCGGTGGGGGACCACATGTGGTCCAGGTTCCTGGTCGAGTTGATGGGGGCCATGCCGGATGCGTCGTGGAGGCGGGGATCGGACGTGACCGCCCCGATCCGCTCGGTGAAGACCGCCGACGAGATCGAGCGTCTGCGGGCCGCCGGCGCGGCCGTGGACCGGATCGCGGGCCGGCTCCAGCGGGGCGAGATCGAGCTGGTCGGGCGGACCGAGGCCGAGGTCTCAGCCGAGCTCGGCCGCCAGATCGTGGCGGAGGGCCATGACCGGGTGAACTTCGCCATCGTCGCCGCCGGCGCCAATGCGGCCAGCCCCCACCACGAGGCCGGCCGGCACGTGATCACCGGGGGCGAGGTGGTGCTCTGCGACTTCGGAGGGACCATGGTCGGCGACGACGGGGTGGGGTACTGCTCCGACATCACCCGCTGCGTGTACACGGCCGAGCCGCCGGCAGAGTTCCGCGAGCTCTACGACGTGCTGTTCGAGGCCCAGGCCGCGGGCGTGGCCGCGGCCACGGTGGGCACTCCCGCCCAGGATGTCGACCGGGCCGCCCGGTCGGTCATCGCCTCGGCGGGTTACGGCGAGTACTTCATTCACCGCACCGGTCACGGCATCGGCACCGAGGAGCACGAGGACCCGTACATCGTGGAGGGAAACCGCGAGCCGCTGGCCGCGGGCAACGCCTTCTCGGTGGAGCCCGGCATCTACGTGCCCGGCCGCTGGGGGGCCCGCCTCGAGGACATCGTGGTCGCATCGCCCGACGGCCCCGACCCGCTCAACCGCGTCGATCACCGCCTGGCCGTCGTCACCTGAGTGCATGCGCGAACAGGTGGACGGCCGTCGCGGTGCAGCGTTGTGTCTCCCGCTCCTGCTCGCTGCGCTCACGGGCCGCCCAACCCGAGGCGACACAGCCCACGGCCTCGCCGTTCCGAGCCGCTTCTCGCCCGCCGTTCCGCTCGGTCTCTGAGGGACCCGTCGCGCCGCGATGATCGAACTCGAGGCGGCCACCCTGCTGGTGGGCTGGGCCGCGGGCGGTTGGCTCCTGCTGTGGGTCACCACCCGCCGGCGCGAGGTCGGGCTCGGCTACGGCTGGCTGATGCGAGGGATCTTCCTGGCATTGGCTGCGGGCTCGCTCGTCGCGGCCTTCGCCACGGAACCGACATGGTCCCGCGACGCGGTGACGCTGGCCTTCGTCGTTGCCGGCCTGGTCGCATCGGCGGTGTCGGTGGCCCGCAGGCCGGCGGGCACGAGGGGCCGGCGAGCCGAGGTCCAACGCCGGTCGGACCGGGTGGCCGGGATGACCGGCATCGACCGGGCCGAGACCCGGTTCGACGCCTCGGCGCCCGAGTTCCCTCCCGTCCTCGACCTGGTCGCGGCGGCGGTGGGCCTGCTGGCCGTCCTGCTCGGGGCCGTCGCGGCCGAGGGCCCTGCCGGGCTGGCTGTGGCCCGAACCCTGGTCGGGGCCATGTTCACCGCGGCGGTGCTCAGCGCCATGCTGCTGGGCCACTGGTACCTGGTGCAGCCCGGCCTGGCCCGCGGGCCGCTGCTGCAGATGGTGCGGGCCGCGGGCGTGCTGTGGCTTCCCGAGACGATCGTGATGCTGTGGCCCACGGGCATGGTGTCGGTGCTCAACGGCACCATCGACGACGGCTACAACGGCCTGCTGGGCTGGTTCTGGATCGGCTGCACGGCCATGACGCTGCTGCTCGTGGCGGTGGCGCGGGCCGCCCTGCGCGAGCGCGAGTACTCGGCGGTGATGGCCGCCACCGGCCTAGTCTACCTGGCCATCGTCACCGCCTTCGGCCAGGACCTGGTGGCCCGCATCCTGCTCACCCCGTAAACTCCTGATGGCGGTGCGGAGGCCTGTGGGCCGGGCCCCGGCTGGGCCGGGCTCGTGCTGACGCGAGGAGGCCAGTGGTGCCGAGAGTCATCTGGAAGGGGTCGATCAGCTTCGGGCTGGTGACGATCCCCGTGCAGCTGTTCAGTGCGGTGAGCCGCAAGACGGTGCGGTTCAACCAGCTCGACGCTCAGACCGGAGCCCGGGTGCGCCACAAGAAGGTGTCGTCGGCCGACGACTCGGAGCTGCCGCCCGAGCGGATCGTGAAGGGCTACGAGCTGCCGTCAGGCGACTACGTGACCGTCACCGAGGCCGAGTTCGAGCAGCTGGCTCCCATAGCGGCCCGCACCATCGACATCGACGCATTCATCGACCTCGCCGACATCGACCCCGTCTTCTACGACAGCGCATACCACCTGGTGCCCGACGAGGCCACCGCCAAGCCCTACAAGCTGCTGGCCGAGGCCATGGGTGAGGCCAACAAGGTGGGCATCTGCCGTTTCGTGATGCGCTCCAAACAACACCTTGCCGCCATCCGCCCGGTCGACGGCCGGCTGATGCTGTCGACGATGGTGCACGCCGATGAGCTGGTGGCCCCCGACGAGCTCGGCGGCTTCGACTCCCTGGGCGACATCGAGGTGGACGACCGGGAGACGGCCATGGCCCGCCAGCTCATCGCCGCCCTCGAATCCGACTTCGAGCCCGGCCGCTACACCGACTCCTACCGGGAAGCCCTGCTGGAGCTCATCGAGCGCAAGTCCTCCGGCGACACGGCGGCCACGGTGGCCGCGCCCTCGCCCTCCTCGGACACCGTCGTGGACCTGATGGCCGCACTGGAGGCCTCGGTGGCCGCGGCCAAGGAGGCCCGCAAGCGCCATCCCGCCGTGGCCGGCGAAGGCGCCCCCGCCGCCGGCGAGGCTCCCACCGCCGAGGCGGCGTCGGAGCCCGAGGCCGAGCAGATCCGCCGGTCAGCCTGACGGCCGCAACCAGCAGGAGGGCAACCGTGGCGAGCGCACCCGAGCGCATGGCCGTCACCGTGGGCGGCCGGCAGCTGTCGGTGAGCAACCTCGACAAGATGATGTACCCGCTGGTCGGCTTCACCAAGGCGCAGGTCATCGACTACTACGTGAGGGTCGCGCCGGTGATGCTGACCCATATCGGCGACCGGGGGATCACCCTGCGGCGCTGGCCCGACGGCGTGACCGGCGAGTCGTTCTTCGAGAAGCGCTGCCCGAGCCACCGCCCGGTGTGGGTTCCGACGTGCGCCGGCCCCGGCGACAGGGGAGGGCAGATCAACTACTGCCGGCTGGACTCGGTGGCGGCGCTGGCCTGGTCGGCCAATCTGGCTGCGCTGGAGATCCACGCCCCCATGGCCCTGTGCGGCGGCATCGACGCGCCCACAATGGCCGTGTTCGACCTCGATCCGGGCTCACCGGCCACGATCATCGAGTGCTGCCGGGTGGCGCTGCACATCCGGGAGGTCCTCGAGGCGGTGGGCCTGGCGACTTGGGCGAAGACCTCCGGCAGCAAGGGGCTGCAGATGTACGTGCCCCTCAACCGGCCCCACACCCACGACCACGCGGCCGGCTTCGCCCGGGCGGTGGCCCAGCTGCTGGAGCAGCGGATGCCGGCGCAGGTGGTGTCGGTCATGAAGCGGAGCCTGCGTGCCGGCAAGGTGTTCATCGACTGGGGTCAGAACGCCCGCTTCAAGACCACCGTCGCCCCCTACTCGCTGCGGGGCAGGGACCGCCCCACCGCATCGACCCCGGTCACCTGGGACGAGGTCTCCGACGGCGCCGACGGCGAGCCGCTCACGTTCACCGCTGTCGAGGTGCTGGAGCGGATCGAGGAGCACGGCGACCTGTTCGCCCCGACGCTCACACTCGAGCAGGACCTCCCGGCCCCGACATCCTAGCCCTCGGACCGAATTGGCAGCGTTTTGCACGGTATGCGTGCATTCTGCTGCCAGTTCCGGCTTGGTCCTGCCGTGCCCGGAGAATTGGCAGCGTTTTGCACGGTATGCGTGCATTCTGCTGCCAGTTCCGGCTGCGAGGGTGGGGCTTCTCCCAGTTAGCCTTGCCGGATGCCGATCACAGTCCACGCCGTCCGCTCGGTCCCCAAGGCGGCAACAGCAAGCCTTGCGCTGGTCACCTCGGAGGCGGTCTCCTTCGGTGTCGACGGCTTCGACGCCGCGGTCCTCGAGGCGGTCGGGTTCGAGGGCAAGGCCGACCAGGTCCATCTCCAGCCCGCCGAGGGCGGCTTCACCGGGCTGGTCGGGCTGGGCCCCGCCGCCGAGGTGACCGAGGCCACCGTCCGGCGAGCCGGCGCGGTGTTGGCCCGCTCGTGCTCGCGCCACGCCCGGGCCGCGGCCGGCCTGCCCGTCGACGTCTCCGTTCCCGCGGCCGAGGCCCGCCGGGCCCTGGCCGAGGGCGTGATCCTCGGCGGCTACCGCTACACGGCCTTCAAGTCGTCTGCCGGCGAAGACGGAGGCGACAGCTCCCGCAGGCTGGACCGGGTCGACGTGGTGGGCAGCGCCTCGGCCGGGGCCAAGGACGCGGTGGCCCGGGGCGCGGCCGTCGCGGCGGGCGTGTGCGTGGCCCGCGACCTGGCCAACGAGCCGGGCGGCTCGCTGACCGCCCCCGCCTTCGCCGAGAAGACGGAAGCCGTCGCCCGCGAGGCCGGGCTGGAGTCCAAGGTCTGGACCACCGAGGACATCGAGGCGGCGAGCCTCGGGGGCCTGCTGGGCGTCAACCGGGGCAGCACCCACCCGCCCCGCTTCGTGGAGCTGACCTACGAGCCCGAGGGGACCCCCACCGCCACGCTCGCCTATGTGGGCAAGGGGATCACCTTCGACGCCGGGGGCCTGTCCATCAAGACCGCCCAGGGCATGATGGCCATGAAGATGGACATGTGCGGGGCGGCCGCCATCATCGGGGCCATGTCGGTGCTGCCCGCGGTGGGCGCGCCGGTGAGGGTCAAGGCGTACCTGCCCATGACCGACAACATGCTCGGCGGCGACGCCACCCGCCCCGGCGACGTGTTGACCATCCGCAACGGCAAGACGATCGAGGTTCTCAACACCGACGCCGAGGGTCGCCTGATCCTGGCCGACGCGCTGTCGCTGGCCTGCGAGGACGAGCCCGACGCCATCATCGACCTGGCCACCCTGACCGGGGCCTGCATGGTCGCCCTGGGGCCGTCGATCGCCGGGCTCATGGGCAACGACGAGCCGTTCGTCGACCAGGTCCGGGCCGCGGCCGACCGGGCCGGCGAGCGGGTGTGGCACCTGCCGCTGCCGGCCGACTACGTCAAGCAGTTCGAGTCGAGCGTGGCCGACATCAAGAACATCGGCGGTCCCCACGGGGGAGCCCTGACCGCGGGGCTGATCCTCAAGGAGTTCGTGGACGACGACATCCCCTGGGTCCACCTCGACATAGCCGGGCCGGCCCGGGCCGAGTCCGACGACGGCGAGATCACCAAGGGCGGCACTGGTTTCGGCGTGCGCACCCTGGTCGAGTTGGCCTTGGGCTACACCCGTCCCGCGCCGGGCTAGTCCCGGGGCCGGCTGCCCGAAGCACCGGCCGTGCCCGCCATGCCGCAGATGGCGGGCAGCACTTCGCTGATCGATGCCCGCACCAGAACGTCGGCCAGCGGGTCGAACTCGGTCGCCTCGCCGTTCACGATCACCAGCCGGGCCCCGGAGTGCACCGCGATCGCTGCGGTCCGGTTGATGGGCGACACGGCCAGGGTGGTGCCGACGGCCAGGAACAGGTCGCATTCGGTCGAGGCCCGCTCGGCCCGGTCGAGGTCCACCGGGTCGAGGCTCTGGCCGAACGACACGGTGGCCGACTTGAGGATCCAGCCGCACAGGGGGCACCCGGGGTCCTCCTCGCCGGCCCTCACCCGCTCCAGCGCCACTTCGATGTCGTCGCGGTAGTCGCACGCCAGGCACTGCACCTTGCGGGTGGTGCCGTGGATCTCCACCACCCGCTCGGGGTCGCTGCCGGCCCGCTGGTGGAGCCCGTCCACGTTCTGGGTGATCAGCAGGCGGAGCTTGCCCCGCTTCTCCAGTTGCACCAGCGCCTCGTGGCCCCGGTTGGGCTCGACGTCGGCCCACAGTGCGCCCGAGGCCCGGCGGGCCCAGTTGCTGCGGCGGACCTCGGCGTCCGAGACGTAGACGTCGATGTTCGAGGCCCGCTCAGCCGCGGGGTCGCGGGTCCACAGCCCCTTGGGTCCCCGGAAGTCGGGCAACCCGCTGTCGGTGGAGATTCCGGCGCCGGTCAGCACGGTCACACGCTCGGCGGCATCGACCAGCCG
>JAPOQG010000022.1 GCA_026710865.1 Acidimicrobiaceae bacterium | reverse complement strand
GGGTTTTGTAGGGGCGACAGATGGTTGACAGGCTGAATTGTTGGGCGCTAGTGTTGTGGTGTGTTCGTGAAGACGACCCGCCGTCGCAGGGGCGACAAGGTGTATGAGTACCTGTCTTTGGTGGAGTCGGTGCGCGACGGCTCCAAGGTGGGTCACAGGACTCTGTTGCGTCTGGGTGAGGTGACCGCGTTGCGCGAGTCGGGCCAGCTCGAGCGGATCGTGGCCGCGTTGGAGTCGCACCTGCACAAGGAGCGTGTCGATGTCGGGGCGCTGGCCGCTGAGGGGGCGCCTGCGGTGGGGGCGGTCGCCGCGGTGGCGGCGCTGTGGCAGCGGCTGGGTCTGGGCGGGTTCTTCGCCGAGGTCGGCGCGAGGCGCGGCGCGGCCGCGTTGGAGCATGCGGTGTTCGCGATGGCAGCGAACCGGCTGGTGGCGCCGTGCTCGAAGCGGCGCCTCACGGAGTGGGCCCGCTGCGATGTGGTCATGCCCGAGTGGTGGTCGGCTCCCTCGCCGGACCAGTACTGGTGGGCCCTCGACGCGGTCGCCGACGCCAAAGAGCAGACCGAGCAGCACCTGTACGCGCGGCTGTGCGACCTGTCGAATCTGGACCTGAGGCTGGTGTGCTATGACTTGACCTCCACCTATTTCGAGGGATCGGCCCGGGCCTCGGGGCGGTTCTGGTCGCGGGCGTTCGGGTACTCGCGGGACCACCGCTCAGACCGGCCCCAGATCGTGATCGGGCTGTTGTGCACCACCGACGGCATCCCCATCGCGCACCACGTGTTCGCCGGCGACACCAACGACGCCTCCACCCTGCCCGCGGTGCTCGAGGACCTCGCCCGGCGCTTCGCGGTGGGCCGGATCTGCGTGGTCGCTGACCGGGGCCTCATCTCAGCCGCCAACGTCGAAGCGGTCGCCGGCGCCGGGTTCGACCACGTGCTCGCAACCAGGCTGCGCCGAGACCACACCACCGCGCAGGCCCTCGCGGCCATCGGCGACGACACCGCCTGGGCCGAGATCCGGAAGCACCGCTGCCGCGCCGCGGACATCACCCTCGCCGACGGGACCCGCGCCATAGTGGTCGAATCCGACGCCCGCGCCCGCCGCGACACGGCCCGCACCGCCGAGATCGCCGCCGCCGCGGAGGCCGAGCTGCTGGCACTGGAGCGCCGCGTCCGCGCCGGCCGGCTCAAAGACCCCGCCAAAATCGGAAGGGCCGCCCAGCGCATCCTCGGCACAGGCGGCGCCGGGCGGCTCTTCGACGTCGAGATCGCAGCAGGCCGCTTCCTCTACCACTACAACGAAGACGCCCTCGCCTACGAGGAGCTCCTCGCCGGCCGCTACGTGCTCACCACCAGCCTCACACCCGCGCAGGCCTCCACCGCCCAAGTGGCGGCCGCCTACCGCCAACTCGCAGGCGTCGAAGCCCGCTTCCGGGCCCTCAAAGACTTCCTGCACCTGCGGCCCGTGCGCCACTGGACCGAGAAACGAGTCCGCGGCCACGTCGCCGTCTGCGTCTACGCCGCCGTCATCGAGACCCTCATCAACAACGCCCTCGCCCAAGCCGACGTCCGCGACCCCGACCTCACAGACCAGCACCTC
>JAPOQG010000023.1 GCA_026710865.1 Acidimicrobiaceae bacterium | reverse complement strand
TCCGCCGAGCCGGCCTGCAGCTACTGGGTGCGCCACAAGAAGACCGCCGACGACTCGTGGTCGTCCTGGGCCGACACCGGCTGGACCTCGGGGCCGCCGGCCCACACGGTCACCGGCCTCGACGGCGGCACCTCCTACGACTTCCAGATCGAGCGCCGCGAGGGAACCGGCCAGAGCCAGGTCGCCCTCAACCAAGCCACGGTGTCGGCCACCCCGCGGATCCCCGTGGAGGTGTCGGTGGCGCCGTGGCCGACGGTCGGGGTGTTCGTCTTCGGGTCCAATTTCAGCAGCACGTACGCGACCCGCGACGGTGGGGGGCTGTTCCCCGGCGACACCCACACTCCGGTGGTGTCGGGCAACCGCTGGGAGGCGTCGGGGTCGCTGGCGGCGCAGTTCTGCGCGGTGCCGGCTTCGGGGGACCTGTCCGGCATCGACGGCACGTCGGGATGCGTCGATGCGTCCCCGGCGACGGTCGCCACCGGCGCCGGCGGCGACTTCGCCGAGGTGGGCCTCACCTACACGGTGCCCGGCACCGGTGTGCCCGAGCACGGCGTGGCGGTGCGCATCAGCGGCACCGACAGCCAGGGCGACTCCGCCGCGGCGGTGGTGGAGGTGATCCACGCCGCGGCGCGCATCGATGTGACGGTCAAGACGGTGGTGCGCGGCGGGGAGACCTCCGCGACCCCGGAGTCGGAGGATCTGAGGACTCTGGCGCCCGGCGACACTGCGGTGTTCACCGCGGTGGGCTCGGGGTGGCTGGTGGTGCCGTCGATGATCATGTGCCGGGTCCCCGAGGGCGGCCGCGACGCCCAGGACGCGTTGCGGCAGCTCAACGGCCGCAACTACGTCAACTTCTGCGACTCCGGCAGCGTGGTGGGCGGGTTGACTCCCATAACCGTCACAGAGGGCATGTGGACAGAGGAGGTGACCTACACGGTGCCTGTCGGGGGGGTCGCGCCCTACGGGATCGCGCTGTCGGCGGGTGACCGGGCCCGCATCCAGGGCCTCGCGGTGGAGGTCGTGCCCAGGAAGGCCGACACGGATCTGCCGTCGTTGCAGGCCGCTGAGAAGACCACCGCCCAGCACCGCGCCAACAACCAGCGCGTCTTCGAGGTGACCGGCTCGGGCTGGACCGCCGGCGGGGAGATCGCCCCCTTGCCGCTCAACGGCGAATTCCCGCAGGGGCCGGTCCAAGCCGAGTTCTGCACCATCCCCGACGGCGGCCTCGACGCCATCGCCGACGCCCACTGCGACACCGCCAACGCCGTCACCGTCACCGTCCCCACCGAGGCCCCCGTCGGCGTCACCGGCTGGACGCTGGGCGACCTCGCCGCCACCGAGATGGTCTACGCCATCCCCGAAGGCGGCATCCCCGACGGCGGCGTCGCCATCAGGGTCAGCCGCCTCGTCCCCGTGCGCGACATCGGCCCCCAACCGGACGAGACCCACCTCACCGCGGCCGAACTGCAGGGCCCCATCGTGCTGGAGTCCAAGGCGGTCGCCATCCCGGCGGCGGCGAAGGTGCTGGAGATCGTCCCGAACCAGACCACCCGGGTCTACGGCGACACCGAGGACCTCGGGTTCACCGTGAGGGGTCTCGACACCGGCGACGCCGTCGG
>JAPOQG010000318.1 GCA_026710865.1 Acidimicrobiaceae bacterium | reverse complement strand
CGCGGCGATTGTATACCAAAATGTCAGACCGTTGCCAGTCGCGGCCGGTACGGGCTCTACCGGTCCCTCAGCGGTCGTGGAACGCCTGAGCCGACGGGTACGAGGCCCGGAACTGGCGTGCCGGCTTCGCGGTCCAGTGCTTGCCGAGAGGCACGGTGAGCTCGCCCCGCCGGGGGGGTGGGCGGGGTCCAGCCGCTTCCGGGTGGTGACGGTGTCGTCGTCGCCGGGATGTGGCTTGAGCGCGATGTGGTGGTTGGATCGGGCGGTCGGTGCAGCCAGCTCGGTCGCATCGATGCGGTCGCCTCGCACCTCGACCGCGGCCGCGCCCGAGGCGTCGATCATGATCAGGTTGGCCCACAGGTAGGGCCGGGACTCGACGGCCTGGCCCACCGCGGCGACCGCGGAGCCGACGTCGCGTCCCTCGCGCAGGGCGATCTCGGTCAGCTCGTCGTAGTTGGCGTGGCCCTCGATGGTGCGCACGTTGGAGTCGCAGCACAGCAGCCCGTGCTCGTTGGCGCCGATGGAGAAGCCCGAGAACTCGTCGAGGTCCGGGTCGGTGCCGGCCCAGGTTGAGACGCCCCGCACCCCGAACACGCCGGGCTCGGTGATCAGCCGGTCGTCGAAGTGGGTCCGGCCGAAGTCCTTGTTCTTGAACAGCAGGTAGTCGCCGTCACCGATTCGCAGCACGCCGGTGGTGCACATGGGTCCCTCCCTCGGCTGCGGCCCCCCTGGAGTTGGCGCCGGGCCCAAGAACGTAGCGGACGTATACATGGACCGGACGGGGTGCCAAGACTCGACCGGCAGATGGCCTCTGACCTCTGCAAATAGCTCAGACTCAGGACTGCGTTGTCACTTGAGCATCGCTGCGCAGCCTGGTGCTCGGGAGCGGACCAGGCTAGCCTTGAACCGAGGTGAACGCAGGGAGAACGCGCGCGGACGGCCCCGAACGCTGCTGCGACATCAGTCTGTTTCATCATATGCTGGCTTCGGTTCTCTTCTCGGGGATTCTCCGCCGACGGCTCGGAGGTGCGGCGTGTGGACGCTGCCGGGAGTTGGGCGTAGCGCGCGCCAACTGTGCTCCGACGACCGAGTTGAGGGGTGCGCTACGCTCGCGCGAGGTTCGGGATCGTGATCAATGTACGATGCTCGTCCGCTTTCGGCCGCAGCTCCAGAGGCTGCTCGCGTTGAAGGAGGCCTCCCATGAAGACCATGGCCGTGGATGACGGCCTCTATGGTGCCCTCGAGATGGCGGCTGATCGCAATGGCAGGCCGGTCCAGGAGCTGGTGAACGAGGCCATCGTTTCCTGGTTGGCGGATGCTGCGATGGACGACGCCGAGCGGGCGACGATCGAGCAGGCGCGCGCCGAGGCCGTCGAGCAGGGCGGCGTCGAGTTCGAGGCATTCCTCGACCAGCTCCCGGAGGACCGGGATTGATTGTCGGCGTCGTATCGGGTTGAGCTGTCTCCGGCCGCGCAACGTCAGGCGCGAAGACTCGCGTCGGAGGATGTGCAGCGGGTTCGGGAGGCTCTCCGCGACCTGGTCGACGACCCTCGTCCGGCGGGCAGCGTGAAGTTGGCGGGGTTCGCCGCCGTCTGGCGCGTCAGGGCCGGTCGGTTCCGGATCATCTACGAAGTCCACGACGACGAGCGGCAATTGATGGTGCTGAGGGTCGCGAGGCGGGACGAGCGCACGTATCGAGACTTGTGATCAGCCGGATTCGAGGCGACGGGCTGCTATCCGCTCGTCTTCTGAGGGTGTGGTCGGCGGACGGGCAGGGTTATTCGGGTCGGGTGGTCGGCGTCGTGCAGCACGGTCTGGGTGGCCGGCACGGCAGCCAGGATGTTCTCGCGCAGGGGGCGGCCGCCCGAGTTCAGGTTGCGGTCCCACTGCGGGAAGTCGGAGCTGGAGACTGTGAGCCGCAGGCGCGACCCGGCCGGCACGTGCGCTCCGACCGGCCCGAGGTCGATCCTCAGCTCGTAGATCTCGCCTGGGGTGATCGGCTCGGGTTCGCTGAGCGAGTGCCGGTAGCGGGCCCGCAGGATCCCCTCCTGGAGGTTGGTGCTGCGGCCGGTCCCGTCCACGACGCACAGGCGCGCCGTGAAGTCGGTGTCGGGCGCGGTGCTGGCCGCGTGCAGCGTGACCGACACATCGCCGAGCAGCTCGATGCCGGAGTCGAGGGGTTCGGAGGTGTACACCAGGATCATGCGGGACACCTCGGCGCCGTGCTGGTCGGCGGGGCCCATGGGCGTGATGGTGTCGAAGCAGCACGAATGCCCGCCCAGGCTCGGGATGGGAACGCTCGGGTCGTAGACGAAGAGGTCGGGCGGCTCGGCCCCGGGGACGGTCCGGTCGAGCCTGCCGTCGCCGAACTTGGAGTTGGCCCGCCCTCCGGAGTGGACGTACCACTCCTCGGTCGCCGAGTCCGGCGGCGGCCACTCGTCGAAGTCGCGCCACCCGCCGTCGAGGGTGAACACCGTGACCGGATGGTCGAGCACGCCGTTGTCGACGCCCTTGAGCGTGCAGTCGAACCAGCGCAGATGCCAGTCGTCGATCTCGTTGGTGCTCGGGCCCTCGCAGCCGCAACGCCCCGTCGGGGTCCAGGGCATGTGGGTCCAGGGGCCGATCAGCAGCTTCTGGGCGTGCCGGGCGGGACGGCTGCCCGCAGCGCTTCGCAGTCCGCTGAAGTTCTTGACCGTCCCGGTCAGGAACACGTCCCACCAGCCCCCGAAGTGCAGCGCCGGCACGTCGATGCGGCTGTAGTCGGCGTCGATGCTCCAGCGGTGCCAGTAGTCGTCGTAGCTGCAGTGCTCCAGCCAGTCGTGGAAGTACGGCGCGTAGCTGTCCTGCAGCGGGGGGAACTCCGACAGGGGCAGGTGCCAGAACCAGGCTTCGGCCCCGCCCAGCGCCGCCGACAAGGACTCGGCCGCGGCCCGGTCGCCGGCCCGCACCGCCGAGCCGACGGCCAGCACGGTGGCCCAGTAGCACACGAAGGCCGCCGCCAGAGCCCCGCCGTTGTAGGTCCAGCCCTCGTAGTACTGCGAACCGGTGAAGCCCGGCGCCATGGTCTTCAGTG
>JAPOQG010000024.1 GCA_026710865.1 Acidimicrobiaceae bacterium | reverse complement strand
GGGCAGGGTCAGCAGGTTGCCGCGTCTCGGGAAGTTCAGTTGATCAGCCCTTTCATGCCCCACAAGTGCCCTCGAGACCGGGTAGATGATCTTCTTCACCAACTTCTCGCGCTCCTCGCGGTCCTCGATCCCGGCCACCAGCGGCGCCGAGTTGACCAACGCGTTCGTCATGACGATCGAGTCCATGGTGGGAGGCGGCTCGCACATCCCGCCGACCCGGTAGATGTTGAGAGCGTCGCTCTCGTCGGTGTAGATGATGCTGTCGGGGATGCCCATGAGGTGGCCCGCGTAGCGCCACACGGCGAGGAAGCCCTCCTCCTCCTCCGGGCTGAAGCGAGCGCCCAGGGACTTCGAGTGGATCACCGTGCGGGCCGAGAAGCAGGCCAGGGAGTAGCCCAGATGGGCCGCGCTGATCGGGACGCCCCAGGCGCCGGCATCCCAGTCGTCGGACTGTGCCAGCAGCCGCCGGACCTGACCGTGGACGAAGCGGATTCGCACCGACAGCTTCCATCCGTCCCCGTAGCGCTCCAGCCCCCCGGGAAAGAAGATCTCCATCTGCTGGCGGTTGTTCTGCTTCAGCCTCCATACGCCGTTGTCGAAGATGCGACCAGTGGCCACGAACGACTTGGCGATCAGGGTCGAGAAGCCGTCGATCAGGACGCCCGCGACGAACGCTGCCAGCACCTTGGGGGCCTGCCGCTGGAAGGCGCGCACGCCCGGAGCGAACAGGCTGGGATCGTGCCAGGACGGATCCGGCGGTGGAGAATCGACGAAGAAGTCGCGAAGCGCCCTCGGCGCGCCCTTGAGCTTGTCGTGCTGTTGCTCCATGCCGGCTTGGATCAATCTGTGGACATCGCGATCGTCCATCCCGTCCAGCTCGTCCAGCAGGTCGTCCATGAGCGGGTCGCCGATCATGGTGTGAGCGACGTAGAGGCCGGCAAGGTCCGCGTCGATCCGGCGGGCGGTCTCGTAGCCGGGCAGGTAGTCGGTGGGAATTCCGGTTCCCGCAACCGAATCAGTCATCGAGGCCGCTCATCCCGCATGGGCGCGGCCCCCCCTTGCGGGACGTCGCACCTCGTCATCGGGGCCAGCACCCAGCCATATTACTGCAACTTGTTGCGGCTCTTTTTCGTTGGTCGCAGCCAGTCGCAGCCATCCTGCGTCGACGGGCCGGCTCACACGCCGGACTCGGGCACGAGAACAGTCATCCTCGACGTTGGCGGCCCAGCCTAACTCCAGGGGTAGGGCGAGTTGCTCACAGGGTGGAGCCTGCCCTCGGCGTAGCGCGACCAGCGGAAGGGCTCCAGCAACCCCTGGGGCTCGCCCAGCAGCTCCCGGGCCACCAGGGTGCCCACACCGATCATCTTGTAGCCGTGGTTGGAGTCGGCGATGAAGTAGACGTTGTCGCAGAACGTGTCGAACACCGGGAAGTTGTCGGGCGAGAAGCTGCCGATCCCGCCCGAGGGCTCGGTGCTCATCAGGTGCGACTTGCCCTCGAAGCGCTTCTGGCAGTGGGCCAGCGCCGCGGACCACGTCCGGTAGAAGTCGGCGCCCACGATGAAGTCGGGCGAGTCAGGCCCGTAGGGGTCGACGGCGACCTGCTCGGCCGGCTTGTCCACGACGTAGGGCATGTAGCCGCCCTGCACGCCGCCGAAGTTGAAGTCGGGCTTGTAGTAGATGCCCCACGGGCCCTCGGTGACCAGCCCACCGGTGTCGTGGAGAGGGGCGTCGGTGTCGATGTGGACCACCGGCGGCATGTTGCCGTGATTGTCGGTCAAATACCCCGGATCGACCTCGAGGGTGCCCTCCTGCAGGCACATGTAGGTCCACGCGGGCCGGCGATGCAACCGGCCGTCGCCGCCGAGCACGTCGACAGCGAACGGGAGGTCGAGCATGGCCCAGATCTGCTGGACCCAGGGCCCCACCGCCACCACCACATGGTCGCAGGCCACCGGGCCCTGATCGGTCAGCACCGCGGTGACCGCCCCGGAGGCGTCCCGGTCGAATCCCTCGACGGTCACGCCGCCCACCACGGCCACGCCCTCCGCCTCGGCCTTCTGGAGCAGTCCCTTGAGCGACGCCATGTTGTTGGCGTAGCCGCCGCGGTGCTCGTGGAGCACGCTGGTGATTCCCCGGGCCTGCCAGTCGTCGAAGATGCCCCGCATGTACGCCGCCGAGGCTTCCGCGCCCTCGACGAAGGTGGAGGAGTAGCCGATGGCCTGCTGCTGCTCGTGGATCGATGCCACGTCGGCCCGCATCCCCTCGTGGCTGATCTGCAGGTAGCCCACCGGGTGGTAGGAGAAGGCCTCCGGGTCGCTCTCCCAGACGTCCACGCAGTGGGCCATCAGCTCGCGCATGGCCGGCTGGAAGTAGTTGTTGCGAACGACGCCGCAGGCGATGCCCGACGCCCCCGCACCCACCCCGGTCTTGTCGATCACGACCACGTCGTCGCCCGATCCTCGACCCGACGACCTCAGGTCGCGTGCCAGGCTCCAAGCGGTCGACAGGCCGTGGATCCCGGCACCGATGATCACATAGCGCGCCGCGGCAGGCAGTCCCATAGCCCTTTCCCTCCTTGAATGCTCGGCCCCGCTGGAGGCTCAGTGGCCCGCGGGGGCGGTCCAACCCTCCAGCACCGGCTGCTTCCAGTCGGTGCCCACGATCCGCGAGTCCTCGACCCACGGCCCCAGCTCGACCTGGGGGAACTTGCAGTGGACGTCCTTCAGCGTGATCCCGTAGGAGTTGCCGTCGGTGAGGTGCCGGACCAGCACCTTGCGGGCGATCTCGTCCTCTCGTCCGGGAGGGATCGGGAAGTAGATCTTCAGGAAGGAGTTCGAGTAGCGGTCGAAGACCGCGGGCACGCCGTCCTCCTCCAGCAGGGTGATGTCCTCGAGCCAGTTGATGTCGGGTCCGGGAGTGGCCGCCAGCAGGTCGATGTCCTCCACCAGCGACATGTCCTCCTGGTACGCGAATCGCTTGCCCGCCAGCACCTCGGCGTCGATGGCGACCGTCCGGGTCTCCCTCGGGCTCTCGCCCGTGCTCGCCGATGCAGCCATGTCAGGTCCTCTCTGTCCTCCGGTGTGCAGCCATGTCACAGCCCTGCGTCGATCACATGCTTGTCGAACAGGTCCCGGATCTCGGCGAGCATGCGCTCCTCGGTGACGCCGGGGATGTAGTTGGTGCCGGCCAGGGGCACCTTGGCCATGGCGGCGGCCTCGTGGGTGAGCGCGGCCAGGTCCTCGGGCTCCAGCGAATGGATGTCGGTCTTGCCGCAGGCCCGGGCCAGCATCTGCACTTCCATGGTGAGGGTGATCAGGAAGTTGTAGACCCGCAGGGCGGCCTCGTCGACGTCGAGGCGCTTGCGCAGCTCCACGTCCTGGGTGGCCACCCCCACCGGGCAACGGCCGGTGTGGCAGTGGTAGCACTCGCCGGCGGGCACGCCGACGGTGCCCTCGTAGTCGGTGACCCCGGGGATCTCCTTGTTGCAGTTGAGCGCCATCAGCGCGGCCGTGCCCAGAGCGATGGCGTCGGCGCCCAGGGCCAGGCACTTGGCCACGTCGCCGCCGTTGCGGATGCCGCCGGCCACCACCAGGTCGATGTCGTCGGCCAGGCCCACGTCCTCGAGGGCCCGGCGGGCCTCGGGGATGGCCGCCATCAGCGGGATGCCGGTCTCCTCGGTGGCCAGGTGGGGTCCGGCGCCGGTCCCGCCCTCGGCGCCGTCGAGATAGATCACGTCGGGGCCGCACTTGGCCGCCATGCGCACGTCGTCGTACACCCGGGCCGAGCCCAGCTTGAGCTGGATGGGGATCTGGTAGTCGGTGGCCTCCCGGATCTCCTGGATCTTCAGCGACAGGTCGTCGGGTCCGAGCCAGTCGGGGTGCCGGGCCGGCGAGCGCTGGTCGATGCCGGCGGGCAGCGACCGCATCTCGGCCACCTGCTCGGTGACCTTCTGGCCCATCAGGTGCCCGCCCAGGCCCACCTTGCAGCCCTGGCCGATGAAGAACTCCACCGCGTCGGCCAGCATCAGGTGGTGGGGGTTGAAGCCGTAGCGGCTCTGGATGAGCTGGTAGTACCACTTGGTGGACAGGTCCCGCTCCGGCGGGATCATCCCGCCCTCGCCCGAGCATGTGGCCGTGCCGGCCATCGACGCGCCCTTGGCCAGGGCCATCTTGGCCTCCAGGGACAGCGCACCGAAGCTCATGCCGGTGATGTACACCGGGATCTCCAGCTCCAGGGGCTTGGCCGCGAAGCGCGAGCCGATCACCGTGCGGGTCTCGCACTTCTCCCGGTAGCCCTCGATCACGAACCGGGTGAGCGTTCCGGGCAGGAACACCAGCTCGTCCCAGTGGGGGATCTTCTTGAATATCGAGAATCCCCTCATCCGGTAGCGGCCCAGTTCGGACTTCACATGGATGTCGTTGATGACCTCGCGCGTGAAGATCCGGCTCTGGCCCAGGACGTCGGTGCTCTTGTTGACTTCTGCCATGGCTTGCCCCTTCCGCTCGGCCTCTAGTGGATGACGAGCTTGCGCTCGGAGGGCTCGAGCGCGTCGTAGTTGTGCAGCTGCTTGCCGCACACGAACTTCTGGAACTCGGGCGGGTCGCCGAGGCCGTGGATGCGGAACTTGCGGTCGATCAGCTCGGTGTCGTCGTCGTCCCACTCGCCGGGCACGCAGTCCACCCCGAGGGATCTAACCTTGCCGGCCACGTAGATGGCGCCGTCGTACATGGAGTCGCCCAGGTTCATGCCGGCGTTGCCGCAGATGATCTGCCGGCCCCTCTGCATCATGAACCCGGTGTTGATGCCGACGTCGCCGGTCACGATGATGGTGCCGCCCTTCTGGTCGATGCCGGTGCGGGCCCCAACATCGCCCTTGACGATCAGGTCGCCGCCGCGGATGGCCGCGCCGGTGAGCGAGCCCGCGCTGCGCTCGATGGTCACCACGCCCGACATCATGTTCTCGGCCACCGACCAGCCCACCCGGCCGTTGATGGTCACCTCGGGGCCGTCGATGAGCCCGCACGCGAACCAGCCGGGGCTGCCCTCGAAGTGGATCCGGCAGCGCTTGAGGATCCCCACCGCCAGCGAGTGCTTGGACGCCGGGTTCAGCACGGTCACGTCGCTGATGCCGTCGTTGTAGATCAGCTTGCGCAGCGCCATGTTGATCTGGCGGATCGTCAAGTCGGCCGCGTCGAAGCGGGCCCGACCCCCGTCGACCTCGATGTTCTCGGGCAGCTCGGCATGGGGTTCCACCAGCCCCCGGGCGTCGTAGCTGACGCCGCTGCGTGAACCTGAGCCCGGCATCACCCGACGCCCCCGAGAATCGACCCGTGGATGACTACACCTGCCATACCAGCACCTCGCGCTCGTAGGGATCGCGCGTCTCGACCTCGCGCTTGACCACGGCCCGGATGGCGACCTCCTCGGTGGCCACCGCCACCAGGGGCTCGGACTCGAACAGGACCAGCGGCTTGGCCGCCATCTCGTCCTTGGCGATGCCCAGTTCGTTGCCGGTCACGCACACGTAGGTGAACACGCCGTCGAGGTCGTCGAGGCTGTGCTTCATGGCCGTCTCCAGCGACAGGCCCCGTGACATGTACTCGGCCAGGTACACCGCGATGATCTCGGAGTCGCACTCGCTCTGGAAGCGGTGCCCGTGCTGCTCCAGGCGGCGGCGCCACTGGTGGTAGTTGGTGAGCTGGCCGTTGTGGACCACGGCCACGTCGGCGAAGGGGTAGGCCCAGTAGGGATGGGCGCTGGCCAGGTCGACCTCCGACTCGGTGGCCATGCGCACATGGCCGATGCCGTGGGTCCCCCGGAACGAGCCCAGGCGGTACTGGCCGCTGACGGTCTCGGCGTCGCCGAGATCCTTGATGATCTCCAGCGAGCTGCCCAGCGACAGCACCTCGCAGCCGGGCACGTCCTCGAGGTAGTCGGCCAGGGCCTTGAGGTCGCCGCCGTAGCGGATGGTGGCCCGGAACGCGTAGCCGGTGTCGCTGGTGACGGTGGCCACCTCGGCGCCGATCTTGGCCAGGCGGCTCTCGACCTCGGCCCGGTTGCGCTCCAGGCGCTCCTCCATCCCGAAGCCGGTGCTCCTGTTGGGCTCGGCGAGCACGAAACGGATCACGACCAGGTCGTCGGCCGGGCCGTACACCGCGTAGCCGGTGGAGTCCGGCCCGCGGTGCTTCATCGACTGGAGCATGGCTGTGAGCTCTGCGCCGATGTCGGCGGTGCCGTCACGGTGGATCACGCCGGCTATGCCGCACATGGTTCTACCCCCTTGTGGAAGTTGTCTCGAGTCCTCTTGCTTGGGTTCTGTGCCGTTAGGGAAGGACGTCCAGGTACTCCTCCACGTCCCAATCGGTCACGGTGGCCAGGAACCGCTCCCACTCGTCGTTCTTGTAGTGGAAGAACACCTTGCTCATCTCGCCCGGCAGCGCACGCATGACAACCTCGTCGCTGCGCAGGGCCTCCAGGGCATCGCCCAGGGTGAGCGGGATCTTCTTGACGTCCTTGCCCGCCTCCATGGCCTCGTAGATGTTGCGCTCCTCGGGCTCGCCCGGATCGAGACCGCGGTCCAAGCCGTCGTCCATGGCCTGCAGGAGGCCCGCGAACGACAGGTGCGGGTTGACCGCGCTGTCCACCGAGCGGTACTCGAAGCGGCCGGGCGCGCTCACCCGCAGGGCGGTGGTGCGGTTCTGGAAGCCCCAGTCAGCGAACACCGGCGCCCAGAAGCCGGTGTCCCACAGCCGGCGGTAGGAGTTGACCGTCGGCGACGTGAGGCAGGTCAGCGCCTGAACATGCTCGAGGATGCCGCCGATGGCCTTCATGCCGACGGGACCGGGCAGCTGCGGATTGTCGCCCTCGGGCATGAACTTGTTGTTGCCGTCGGCGTCCCACAGCGAGATGTTGTGGTGGCAGCCGTTGGCCGACACGCCCATGAACGGCTTGGGCATGAAGCACGGGAAGGCCCCCAGCTCGCGGCCCACCTGCTTGCACACCTGGCGGTAGGTGGTGAGCCGGTCGGCGGTGAGCTCGGCCCGGTCGAAGTTGAAGTTCAGCTCGAGCTGGCCGGGGGCGTCCTCGTGGTCGCCCTGGATCATGTCGAGGCCCATGGCCTCGCAGTACTCGATCACCCTGTGGATGAGCGGCTGGAGCTCGGCGAACTGGTCGATGTGGTAGCAGTTGGGCTTGGTCATGCCCTCCACGGTGGGCTTGCCGTCGGCGTCGGCCTTGAGCCACATCATCTCGGGCTCGCAGCCGGCCCGCAGGTGCAGCCCGTGCTTGGCCTCGAAGCCGGCATGTTGCCGCCTGAGGTTGCCCCGGCAGTCCGAGGTCAGATAGGCGCCCCCGTCGACCTCCTCCTCGCGGCCCCTGAACAGGGTGCACCACACCCGGGCGGTTCTGGTGTCCCACGGCAGGGGCATGAACGTCTCGGGCTCGCCGATGCCGACGAGCTCGCGGGCCTCGGGGCCGTAGCCGATGTAGTTGCCATGGCGGTCGATGAAGAGGTTGGCGGTGGAGCCGTAGACCAGCTGGAAGCCTTTGCGGGCGATCATGCCGAAGTGCTTGGCCGGTATGCCCTTGCCCATGATCCGTCCCGTCACCGAGACGAACTGGCAGTACAGGTACCGGATGTCGTCGGCGTCGATGCGGGCCTCCACCTCTCGGATCTGCTCCTCGCGCCCGTCCGCCTCGACGAACCTCTCAAGGTCAGTGGCCATTGTTCCCCCTACGGGTGAGCTTGCGTGTGCGGCGAAACCGTAGCGCTCGGAGCGCGAGCCTCGCCAACGTGCCTCCGGTCGCAGTCGACGATACCACACGACGGCGCTTGATGTCTAATCACAGTAGCGACGCTTTCCTGACAGTAGAGTTTCGCCGGTCTGCTGCTGGTCGATTGCAGGCCGGTCCATAGAGTGGGCCGCGATGGAACCAGTGCCGCGCTCGGCCTGGCTCACGCTCTCCGTGGTCTCGGTGGCCGTGTTCATGGTGGCGATGGAGCTGACGATCATCGCGCTGGCCCTGCCCGAGATCCGCGCCGATCTGTCGGGTGCCACTCCGGCCGCCCTCTCCTGGGTGGTGAACGCCTACTCGATCGTGGTGGCCGCCCTGCTGCTGCTGTCGGGCTGGCTGGCCGACCGCTACGGCCGGCGCCGCATATTCCGCCTCGGCCTGATCGTGTTCGCGGCGGGGTCGGTGGCCGCCGGCGCCTCCACCAGCATTGGAATGCTGATCGCGGCCCGCGCCCTGCAAGCGGTGGGCGGGGCCATGCAGCTCCCCGCCGGGCTCGCCCTGCTGCTGACCGCCTTCCCGCGCAGCAGGCATCAGATGGCCATCGGAACCTGGGGCGCCATGGGAGGGCTGGCGGCCGCCCTCGGGCCGACGCTGGGCGCGCTGCTCATCGTGGCGTTCGGCTGGCGGGCGGTGTTCTACGTCAACGTGCCCATCGCGCTGGCGTCGCTGCTGCTCGGTGCCCGCGTCCTCCCCGAGAGCCGGGGTGATCGCTCCGGCGGAAGAGTCGACGTGATCGGAGTGCCGCTGGCGTCCTTCGGGGTGGGAACCATCATTCTCGGGATCGTGCAGGGTGACGCCTGGGGATGGTGGTCGCTCTCCACGGCCGGCGCTTTCGCGGCCGGCGCCGCCATGATCGCGGTCTTCGCGGTCCGCAGCAGGCGCCATCCGGCTCCGCTGTTCGACTTGGGGCTCATGCGGATCCGCTCCTTCGTCCTGGGCAACCTCGGATCGCTGTTCTTCTCGGTGGGCTTCTTCGCGCTGCTGGTGCCGCTGCCCTCGTTCATCCAGGGAGTGTGGGGGTGGTCGGTCGTCGAGACCGGTCTCGCCTACGCGGTCGGGCCCGTCGTGTCGTTCCTGGTCGCACCGCAGGCCGGCCGTCTGGCCGACCGCATCGGCAATGCCCCCCTGCTGACCGCAGGATCCGCCTGCGGTGTCGCCGGGCTGCTGTGGCTGCTGTTCACCACGACCACCCAACCGTCATTGGCCAACCTGCTCGTCGCGACCGTGCTGGTGGGATTCTCGGCGGGCACCGGGTTCTCGCAGCTGGTGGGCGCAGCCCTGGTCGATGTGCCCGCTGAGCGCTACGCCATGGCCACCGCCGGACGCACCACGTTCTTCCAGCTGTCGGTGGCCCTCGCCATCGCCTTGGCATTCACCCTCATCGGCCGGCCGGCCGGCCCCGACGCCGAGTTGGACGCCTACAAGATCGTGTGGATCCTCTGTGGCGCGGCCTACGCCTGCAATCTCGTGCTGTTCGGCATCGTCTACCCCCGCCGCCGGATCACTCTGCGCCGGCCGGCGCGCCGGGCCATAGAGTCGCAGCCGTGAAGTTCGGGATCTTCTACGAGCACCAGCTGCCCCGGCCCTGGCATGACGGCGACGAGCAGCGGCTGTTCGACGAGGCGCTCGAGCAGGTGGAGCTGGCCGACCGGCTCGGCTTCGACTACGCCTGGGAGGTGGAGCACCACTTCCTGGAGGAGTACTCGCACTCGTCCGCGCCCGAGGTGTTCCTGGCCGCGTGCAGCCAGCGCACCACCAGGATCAGGCTCGGGCACGGCATCGTGCTGATGCCGCCCGGCTACAACCACCCGGCCCGGGTCGCCGAGCGGATCTCCACCCTCGACCTGGTGTCGGGCGGCCGGGTGGACTTCGGGACCGGCGAGTCCTCGTCCATCCTCGAGCTCGGCGGCTTCGGAGTCCCGGTCGACGACAAGCGGCCGGCCTGGCGGGAGGCCGTCGAGCAGTGCTGCAACATGATGGCCATGGACCCCTACCCGGGCTACGACGGCGAGTTCTTCTCGATGCCGTGCCGCAACGTGGTGCCCAAGCCGGTGCAGAAGCCCCATCCACCGCTGTGGGTGGCCTGCTCGAACCGGGAGACCATCAAGCTGGCGGCCCGGCTGGGCATGGGCGCGCTCACCTTCTCGTTCGTCGATCCGGCCGACGCGGCCGCGTGGGTGCAGGACTACTACCGGATCCTGGAGACCGAGTGCGTGCCCATCGGCCATGCGATCAACCCCAACATCGCCATGGTGACCGGCCTGTCGGTGCATCCCGACGCCGCCGAGGCCCGGCGCCGGGGCCTGGACGGCTTCCAGTTCTTCGGCTACGGGCTGGGCCACCACTACATCTTCGGCCGGCACAAGCCGGGCCGCACCGACATCTGGGCCGACTACCTCGAGGCCAGGCCCACGATCGAGGACCGGGGCGCCCGGAGCGGCATCGGCACTCCCGAGCAGGTCCGGGCCCACCTCCGCGGCTTCGCCGACGCCGGCGTCGATCAGGTGGTGTTCATCCAGCAGGGCGGCAACAACCGCCACGACCACATCTGCGAGACTCTCGAGCTGTTCGCGGCCGATGTGATGGCCGAGTTCGCCGAGGGCGAGCCCGAGCGGGACCGGGCCAAGCTCCAGCGTCTGGCCCCGGCCATGGACGCGGCCATGGCCCGCAAGGTGCCGATGCCGGCTCTCGCCGACGATCAGATCCCGACCTTCGAGGCGCTGGGCCGCTCCATAGTGGCCGCCCTGCCGGCCGGGGAGGCCTCCAAGGCGGCCGACACCGTGAAGCAATGGGCCAAGACCGACATGCCCATCCACGTGCCCGACGACTTCGGGACCTGATGGGCAGCGGCTGCTTGCCTCCGGAACGAGTGCCTTGACATGATGATATGTTCATCTTATCATCATGTGATAAGATGAACATATGGATCTAAGGATCTACAGCACCCCTGAGCCGGACGATACCGACCTGATCGTCATCGAGGAGATCGGCCGGCTCCGACACGACCTCGCCCAGTACGTGAGGCACCGGCCGCGACGGTGGGCGGGGCACCTTCGGCGGATGAACTTCGCACGAGCCGTACGAGGCTCGAACTGGATCGAGGGCTACCGGGCGTCGCTCGACGATGTGCTCGATGTCATCGAGGATGAGGAACCGATTGATGCCGCCGCACAGACGCGTTCTGCTCTGACCGGCTACCGCGATGCGATGACGTACGTCCTTGAACTCGCCGAGGATCGAATCGCCATCGATGAGTCACTGCTGAGGTCGCTCCACTACATGATGACCAAGCACGAACTGCGGATCCGGCCCGGTCGCTACCGGAGTGGCGATGTCTGGGTGGAGGACGAGAACGGCACGCGCGTCTACCAGGCACCCGATGCACGACTGGTCGACGGCCTCATGGGCTCGCTCGTGGAATCGCTCGACAGCAGCGACTCCTGGCCCGTCATGTTCCGCGCGGCCATGGCCCATCTCAATCTGGTGATGATCCACCCCTTCCGGGACGGCAACGGACGGATGGCAAGGGCTCTGCAGACCATGGTCCTCGCCGGGGAGGGCATAGTCTCACCCGTGTTCTCCTCGGTCGAGGAGTACCTCGGGCGAAACACCAACGATTACTACGCGGTGCTCTCCGAAGTCGGGCAGGGCGGTTGGCATCCGCACAACTCGGCACGTCCGTGGACCCGGTTCATGCTGCGAGCGCACTATCGGCAGGCCTGGACACTGCAGCGGCGCGTCTACGAGACTGAGCAGTTGTACGACGGCCTTACGCAAGCAATCGCCGCCCGCGGGGTGCCCCCACGGTCCATCGGAGCGCTCGCCGATGCATCCCGAGGCCGGAGGCTTCAACGGTCCATCTACGCGAAGCTCGTCGAGGTCACCGACGGCGATCCGATCTCCGACCTCAGCGCAAGTCGCGACCTCAGGGCCCTCACCGACGCCGGCCTGCTCAATGCCGCTGGCGCAGGGAGGGGTCGCGTGTACCACGGCTCGCAGGACTTGCGCGGCCTGTGGGCCGACGTCCGGTCGAGCCGTCCACCGAGAGCAGAGAACGATCCCTACGAGACGCTCGCTCAGCGAGAATTGCCAGGCATCGGCGGGAGCGGGACTTGAGGGCTGATCCGCTGGCCCAGCCCAGCCGGTTTGAGACCGGTCTCCTCCACCATCCGCTCCGGGCCCATGTCGAAGCCGGACACATTGCGCCGAGTCTCGGTCCGGATCAACGCGACCCCCTCCAATTCCGGCACTGAGGCAACCAGTTCCTCCGCGGTGAGGCCGGGCACCATCCACCCGTCTTCGCCGGTGACGCAAGCGATGGCCCCGCCCGCGGCCGGCACCCCCGGGCGGCCATCGGCGGTCGTCGGCCCGGTCATCGGGCCAGCCGGTCGGGGGTGGGGTTGTCCACGCCGAGCAGCGCGGCCAGCGCAACCGTCACCTGGTTGCCCACGGCCGGGTTCCGCTCCGGCGGCACGAAGCCGGCGGCGGTCAGGCGGTCGCCCAGCCGGATGAAGATGGTGCAGAAGCGCATGGCGCCGAACACCTCCCAGTAGTGCGGGTCCCGGACCGTGCGCCCCGAGACCTGCTCGTAGTGGGAGATCACCTCCTCTCGCGTCGGGTAGCCGTCGAGCCGGTCGATGCCCATGTCATCGAACGACATCCGATCGAACATCAGCCACCATCCCATGTCGGCCTCGGTCGGGCTCAGCGCGCACACCTCCCAGTCGAGAACGGCCGCGGTCCGGTAGTCCTGCAGGATGATGTTGCCGAGCCGGGCGTCGCCCCACGTCAGCCCGACCCGCTCATCGCCCGGGTCGTTGGCGTCAAGCCAGTCGAGTGCGGCGTGCAGCACGGGATGCTCCCTGCCGGCAAGCTCGGAATGCACGTGGTCCCGGTAGAGCTTGACCTGCATGGCCGTCGTCGGCTCGCCGGTTCCGCTCGGATCGAGCCACGCCAAGCCGGCATTGCGCCAGTCCAGACGGTGTATGCCGGCGATGACGTCGATGGCCGACAGCACCATGCGCCGCCGCTGTGCCGGCGTCGCCTCGTCCACCACGAACCCCGCCTCGGTGTAGCGGGGCACGTCCGCCGGAACGCGTCCACGAACGAACCCCATCACGAAGAAGGGCGCGCCCAGCACGTCAGGATCGGGCTCGTAGCCGAGCAGCGGTGGGACCGGTGCCGCTCCCGCC
>JAPOQG010000025.1 GCA_026710865.1 Acidimicrobiaceae bacterium | reverse complement strand
TACGCGGCCAACGTGGAACGGGCCGTCGCGGCGCTGGCGCCGGTGGACGATGGCGAGTCCGGCGGCGAGCTCACCCGGTTCCCGACTCCGGGAGTGCGCACCATCGCCGCTCTGGAGACGGTCGAGGGCGGCGCGCCCGCCAACCGCCAGATCAAGACCATGGTGATGGTGCTGGACGGTTCGGTGACGCTGGCGCTGGTGCGGGGCGACCACCAGCTCAACCTCCAGAAGCTCGCCGACGGCACTGGAGCCGTCGACCTCCGCCCGGCCGAGCCGGCCGAGACGCTGGAACGCCTGGGCGCTCATCCCGGCTCGCTCGGAGCGGTGGGAGTGAAGGACCTGCGAATCGTGGCCGACCACGCTCTGCGGGGGAGGCGCAACCTCGCCACCGGCGCCAACACCGACGACTGGCACTACTCGGGCGTGGACATCGACCGGGACATCGCGGTGGACGAGTGGCTGGACCTGCGGGAGGGGTCCGCCGGGGAGCCGTGCGGGAACTGCGGGCGCCCCCTGGAAGTGATCCGCTGCATCGAGACCGGCCACATCTTCAAGCTGGGCCGGCGCTACGCCGAGGCCATGGGGGCCGCCGTGCTCGACGCCGACGGAGTGGAGCGGCCCATCACCATGGGCTCCTACGGCATCGGCGTCGGCCGGGCGATGGCCGCAGTGGCCGAGGTGCACCATGACGACCGCGGCCTCATCTGGCCGGTGGCGGTGGCGCCGTACGAGACGGTGATAACCGTGGCCAGCATGCGCGACGAGGCGGCGGTGGCCGCGGCCGAGCAGCTCTACGTCGAGCTTGGGGGCCGGGGCGTCGAGGTGCTGCTGGACGACCGCGACGCCCGGGCCGGGGTGAAGTTCGCCGATGCCGAGCTGGTCGGCATCCCCTGGCGGATAACCGCGGGCCGCGCCGTGGCCGACGGCGAGGTCGAACTGACCGAGCGGGCCGCGGGCGACACCCAGCGGATCGGGATCGAGCACGCGGCCGCCCACCTGGCCACGCTCGTGGCCGACGCCCGATCCTTATAAGAATAGGAGCGCCGACCGGGACGCTCGCTGTCGAACAGCGCTCGCCGAGATCCTCGCGATGATCGGCAAATGCGGCGCGAAATCGCGAAGATTCCGTCTGGGTCCTGCGCCTTCGCCGGGTGCCCGGCGGTCTGCTCAGTCGGACAGCTGCATCGAGAGGCGGCTGGCCGCCTCGATCACCGCCATCCCATGGTCATGGGTGTCGTCTGGATTGGGGAACCGGTACGCGGGACCGTGAACGTGCAGGGCCGCCTCCACGCTGCCGTCGCTCTCGAAGACGGGGGCAGCCACCGAGTTGATCCCCTCAGCGAACTCCTCGTACACCCAGGCGTAGCCGATGCTGCGCACGTGCTCCAGGCGCTCCCGGAGCTCGTCGGGGTCGGTCACCGTCCACGCCGTGCACTGCGTCAGCGGCACGGCCAGGTACCCCTCGATGAAGCGCTCGGGCTGGTGGGCCAGGACCACCAGCCCCGACGGCACGGCGTGCAAGGGGGCGTACTCGCCGGTCCAGTCCCGAACCTGGATGTTCGAGGAGGACTCGGTCTGGTCGAGGTAGTAGACCTGCCCGCCGTCGATGATCGAGAGCCCCGCGACCTCGTCGATGCTCTCGGCCAGCTCCAGCAGGTGGGGCCGGGCCGTGGCCACCAGGTTCCGGCCCCGGGGGGCCGATCCGGCGAGGTCGATCAGGCCGGGACCCAGCCTGTACTCGCCGCCGGCCTCGGTCTGCTCGACGGCCTGCTCCTCCTCCAGGGAGGCCAGCAGCCGCGCCACCGTGCTCTTGGGCAGGTCGACCCGCTCGGCCAACTCGGTGACGCCCACCGGGCCCAGAGCCAGCGCCCGCAACAGCGCGAACGATCGCTTGATCGACTGGACGGTCACGAAAGGAGCCTAAGAGGACGAGTCGCCGGTCAGGACCAGCGGCGGCGGATCTCCTCGCTGATGGCTGGGACGACCTGGTGCAGGTCGCCGATCACCGCCCAGTCCGCCTTGACCACCATGTTGGCCTCCGGGTCGATGTTGATGGCCAGGATGTGCTTGGAGCCCATGGCGCCCACCCAGTGCTGGATGGCGCCGGAGATGCCCGAAGCGATGTAGATCTCCGGGGCGATGCGGGTGCCGGTCTGGCCGACCTGGTCCGAGTGAGGTCGCCAGCCGTTGTTGGTGACCGCCCGGCTGCAGCCGACCCG
>JAPOQG010000089.1 GCA_026710865.1 Acidimicrobiaceae bacterium | reverse complement strand
GTCCGTCCGCGGGCAGCAGCCCCGCCGACCGTCACGCATCCGGCGCCGCCGCGCCCGCCCCCGGTGTGCTGCGGGGCCGGGCGGTCGCCGTCACCGCCAGCGACGCCGGCGCCTCGCCCATCTCGACCGCCCAGGTGCGCATGCACGCCGACGGGTCGGTGACCCTGCTGGTGAGCAGCACCGAGATGGGGCAGGGCAGCCGCACCGCACTGGCCCAGATCGCGGCCCGGGAGTTGTGCGTGCCGCTCGAAGCCGTGGCCGTGGGCCAGAGCGACACCCGGTTCACGCCCTTCGAGTGGACCACCGGGGCCAGCCGCACCACCACCGTGGTCGGCCTGGCCGTCCAGGCCGCCTGCGCCGACCTCTGGGACAACCTGCGAGCCAAGGCAGCCGACTCCGCCGGCGTTGCTGTCGAGCGGGCCAAGGTCCACGACGGCTTGATCCGAGTGATGTCGGGCGACGCTGGTGGGGACGGCGCCGGTGCAGGCGCGGACCTGGATGCGGGTACTGGTGCGGTTGCCGGTACTGGCGCGCGCGGGACCGCCGGTCCCGGTTCGGAGTCCCCTGCCGGCGCCGGCAGTTCCGGCGCGGCGTCGAGTTCCGTCTCGGCCTTGATGCCGGCCGAGGTGATCCGCCAGTGGTTCGGCGCCGACGCCGGGGAGGTCGTGGGCGTCGGGGTGATCCGCCGCGACGGCGCCACCAAGATGCTTCCGCCGTTCTGGGAGATCGGCGCGGTCGGGGTGGAGGTGGCCGTCGACACCGCCACCGGCGAGGTCGTCGTCGAGCATCTGGTCACCGTGGGCGACGTGGGCCACGCCGTGAACCCCGACCTGGTCAAGGGCCAGGACCTCGGGGCGGCCACCCAGGGTCTGGGCATCGCCCTGTGGGAGGAGATGGTCTACGACGGCGAGCAGCTCACCAACCCCAACCTCATCGAGTACCGGGTGCCCCGCCTGCGCGACACCCCCCGCCGGATCACGTCGGTGCTGGCCGAGCGCGGCGACGGCGCCGGCCCCTACGGAGCCAAGGGTGCCGGCGAGGGCGCCCTCAACCCGGTCCCGGCCGCGGTGGCCGCCGCGGTGGGCCGGGCCGTGGGCGTCTGGCCCACCGAGTTGCCCCTGACCCCGCCAAGGGTCTGGTCCCTCCTCCAGCAAGCCGCCACCGAGGCTCGCTAGCACTCCGGCCCCAGAATCTCGGGTTGGTTGTGTGCAGTGTGTCCACAGAACTCGCACCGAGATTCCTAGAAGACCGCTAGCCGTCGCCCTCCAGCAGGGCCAGCGCGGCGGACAGGTACTGCTCGGCGGCCTGGGTCATGCGGATCAGACCGTAGGTGTCGAGCACGGCCCGCTTGATCCGGTCGGGACTGGCCCGGCGCAGCGCAGCCTCCCTGATCAGGTCGGCCACCGCGTGTGCGGGCTGGTCGCCGGCACCGGCCCGGCCCATCAACTCGCGTCGCTTGTGGCTCATCAGCTCGGCGATCTCGTTGAGGGGCACGTCGTACAGCGACCGCTCGCCCAGCTCGCGCACCACCACCGCCGGCGTGCCGGCCAGGCGCAGCACGTGCTGGACCTCGCCGGCGTTGTCGAACTCGTCGATCTCCACCTGGCGTCGCAGCGTGAGCCGGCCGAGCGCCTGCTCCATCGGGGCCTTCGCCCGCTGGGTCACCTTCGACGACCCCGCCCCCCGGATGTAGAGCCGGTAGGCCCGATCTGCGGTGACCGGCCCCTCCGCGGTCACGATCTCCAGCAGGTGGGCTACCACCTGGGCGACGGGGGTGGTGCGAGGGTCGGGCAGCCCGCCGCCCTGCCACACGGCGTACCGCCGCGGCCCGGCCGCCAAGTCGAACCCCGGGCTGGGAAGCTCGCCGCCTCCGCCCGTGGCGCCACCCGGTTCACTGCCTGCGCCTGGGGGACCGTCCGCCGCTTCCGTGCCGTCGGGTGCGACGCCCGCCGTGCCGGGCTCGCCCGCGGGACCGCCCGGCACGGGGCGAAGCTCCATCCAGCCTTCGATTTGACCGAGTTCGTTGAAGCCCAGCGGCCGGTACAGCTCGTGGGCGTCGGCGGTGATGAGCATCAGCCGTTTGATCCCGGCAACCGCAGGGTGCTCGCAGACTGCAGCCGCCACCGCCTTTCCCAGCCCCAGGCCCCGGTGCTCGGCCAGCACGTACAGGTCGGTGAGATAACCGAACGTGGCGTGATCGGTGACGACACGGGCCCCGCCCACCATGGCACCGTCGGGTCCGTACACCCCCAGCACCACGCTGTTGGCC
>JAPOQG010000026.1 GCA_026710865.1 Acidimicrobiaceae bacterium | reverse complement strand
TCCTCGAGCCACATCACGGCGGTGCGGGCGCGCGTGTCGTCGGTGGTGGAGTCCTGCCGGAACTCATGTTCCTCGTCCTCGGCGAGGATCTCCCCGACGCTGGCCGCGAGCTCCTCGCCGCCACCCTTGTTGCGCCTGCGGAGACGGCGCAGTGCCCGCAGCACGCTGTGGATCTCCCGGCGGGTCAGTCGCGAGCGCGCCGACATCGTGAACTGGCGGTCGATGTCATCCTTGGTGTAGAGCAGCACGCAGTGAGCGCTCTGCTGGTCCCGCCCGGCGCGTCCGGCCTCCTGCAGGTAGTTCTCCAGCGACGACGGAATGTCGGCATGGACCACGAGCCGCACGTCAGGCTTGTCGATTCCCATCCCGAAGGCGTTGGTGGCGGCGATCACCCGCAACTCGCCGACGATGAACATCCGCTGGATGTTCTTCTTCTCCTCCGGCTGGAGGCCGGCGTGGAAGCGGTCAGCGCTCAGGCCCTTCTCAGCCAGGAAGCCCGCCACCACCTCCGTGCGGCGCCTCGTCGCGCAGTAGACGATCGCCCCACCCTCCTCTTCGGATGAGAGGTGCTGCTCCAAGAGCAGATGGACGGCCTGGAGCTTGGTTGCCTCGGTCGTCGGCACCACCTCGAACTCGAGGTTCGTCCGCTTGCTGCCGCCGTCGAACACCCGCAACTCGACACCGAGCCGCTCGCGGAAGTATTCGACGATCTCGGACTTGACATCCGGCTTCGCGGTGGCGGTGAGGCAAAGGACGGGCGGTGTCGCGCCGTCCTGGGCCCTCTCGCGGATGAAGCGTCCCACATACCGGTAGTCGGGCCGGAAGTCATGGCCCCACTTCGAGAGGCAATGGGCCTCGTCGAGCACCCAGGCGCCGATCTCGCGCTGGTCGAGCGCACGGAGCAGCGACACGCTGCGCAGCTGCTCCGGGGAGCACAGCACGATGGCGGCGTCGCCGAGCCTGATCCGTTCGAGGGCCTTGGCGCGCTCGGGCATCGAGAGCATGCCGCTGATCGCCACACAAGACGTGATCCCCTTGTCCTCGAGCCCGGCGACCTGATCGGCCATGAGCGCAACCAGCGGTGAGATCACCACGGTGAGTGCTCCCGTCTTGTCGTACCGAGACAATGCGGGCACCTGGTAGCAGATCGACTTGCCCGTGCTGGTGGGCAGGATGCCAAGCCCATGCTCACCGGCCATCGCGGCCTCGACGATGGCCTGTTGCAGCGGATGTCCGTGCTCGTCGGCGGGCTCACGCCGGTAGCCATCGAAGTTGAAGAAGCGCTTGAGTTCGCCGCGGGCATCGTGGCGTTGCCGGCACCAACGACAAGCCGGATCGGTGCAGGCGGTGTCGCGCAGGAGCCGGACCAGCTTCCCGGCCTCCGGGAACTGGTGACGGACCCACGGCGGCATCACCGAGTTGTCGCCACACACCGACAGCCATGCCAGGGCGTAAGCCAGCGGCCAGCCGCGCCCAGTGCCGGACCCGATGACTCGACGTGCGTGCGTGACGCAGGCAACGTCTTCAAGCCGTTCCTCGACGGCATTGCGCCCCTCCGCCTCCGAGGGTCTCGGCGAGCGGCGCAGGGCTTCGAAGAAGAGGTTGAATCCCGGTTCGTCCGGACCGGCGCACAGCCAGTGCCATGCGGCCAGCAGACTGGGCTCTGCGTCGAGCAGCGCCTCCTGCTGGTTCTGAAACGCCAGTAGGGCGAGGCGGGCGTCCAGTTCGGGATCGTTGCGGGTGTGGCGCTTGAGATCCCCTTGCCGGTAGTGCTTGACCAGGCGGTGGTAGGGGAATCGGGGGAACGCGAGGGGGTTCAGCCACAACGTGTCGATGACGGGTAGTTCGAGCAGACGCAGGCCGGGTTGGGCGGCGCGCAGATACGGCAGGTCGAAGTTGATCAGATTGTGCCCGATCAGGAAGTCGGCGCCCTCTGCCAGGGTGTCGAGGGCCAGCAGGTGTGTTCGCAGCCTCGGCCCGGCCTGCGAAGCGTGGTAGGTCGCTTCCGTGTCGTAGCGCACGCCCGCGAGGGCGTGAATCTCATCGGTGGACGGGGAGACCTCGAGGTCGATCGAGCAGCACCGTGAGAGCTTCATGTCGAGGCGCTGAACCGCGACGGCGCGAGCGATGGGGTCTTCCGCCGTCCGGGGTGGCCGCTCGGCGTGCGGTCGGTGCTGGGCGAGCCGGGCTCGGTCGTCACCGACTGTCGGCTGTCGTGGCCATCCGCGCGGAAGTCGGGGCTCGTTCCGGGCAGAGCGCCGGCCTCTCAGGCGGCGGCCTTCTCCAGGATGTGGACCCCGCAGGCCGAGGCCAGGCCGATGACGTGGGCCAGGCCGACAGAAGCCCCCTCGACCTGGCGGTCGCCGGCCTCCCCTCGCAGGTGGGTGGTGACCTCGAAGACGTTGGCCACGCCGGTGGCGCCGATCGGGTGGCCCTTGGAGATGAGCCCGCCGGAGACGTTGACCGGCGTGGCGCCGTCCCGGAACGGGCCGCCCGAGTCGATGAACTCCCCCGCGCCGCCCGGCTCGCACAGGCCCAGATTGTCGTAGTGGATCAGCTCGGCGGTGGCGAAGCAGTCGTGCAGCTCCACCAGGTCCAGGTCGTCGGGACCCACCCCGGCCGCCTCGTAGGCCTGGTCGGCGGCGTTGCGGGTGAGCGTGTTGACGTCAGGCTGCACGTGGCAGTCCTCGGTGAACGGGTCCGAGGTCAGCACCGACGCCGAGACCTTCACCGCCCGCTTGCGGACGTGGGCCGGCATCGACGCCAGCCGCTCCCCCGAAACCAGCACCACCGCGGCGGCGCCGTCGCCGGTCGGGCAGCACATCAGCAGCGTGTTGGGGTAGCTCATCATCGGAGACTCCATGATCTCGTCGAGGGAGAACTCCTTCTGGTACTGGGCCAGCGGATTCAACGTCGAGTGGAGATGGTTCTTGTAGGCGACCCGGGCGAACTGCTCGAAGCCGACCCCGTCGTGATCGTGGGCGTAGGCCATTCCGGCCTGGGCGAACACGCCCGGCATCGTCTCGGTGCCCAGACGGCCGTCCACCCCGGTCACCGCGCCGTAGCGGCCCGACGGTTCGAAGACCTTCTTCTCCTTCTTGGCAGCACCGCCGCCCAGCAGTCCCATCTTGCCCATCTGCTCGGCCCCGACAGCCAGCCCCATCCGGGCCTCGCCCGCCTTGATGGCCATGATCACGGTGCGGATGGCGGTGGCCCCGGTGGCGCAGGCGTTGGCCACGTTGTAGACGGGCACGCCGGTCTGGCCGATCTGCTTCTGGATGCGCTGGCCCACCGCGCCCGAAGCCTGGAACAGCGCCCCGCAGGCCAGCACGTCGATGTCGCCCACCGCGACCTCGCCGTCGGCCAGCGCGCCCATGGCGCTCTCCGAGGCGAGGTCGATCAGGTCGCGGTCCGGGTAGCGGGCGAAGCGGGTCATGTGGGCGCCGAGCACCCACACGCTGTCTGGAGAGATCCGGGCTGCCATCGTAGGAATGCCTCCCTGCTGGGTCGGTGACGCCGCCGGCCGGTCCCGGCCTCAGACCGGCTCGTAGCCGAAGGCGACGGCTTCGGTGCCGTCGTCGTCGGCGCCAATCGGGTAGGTGGTGAGCTGCACTCTCATGCCGAGCCCGACCGCATCGGGCGTCGGGTCGCAGTTCACCACGTTGGAGCGCACCCAGGTGCCGTCGTCGGTGCAGACGATGGCCGACACGAACGGCACCGGGATGCCCGGCGCCGCCCGGTGGACGATCGTGTAGGCCCTGAGCTCGCCTGCGCCCGCGACCTCAGCCGGCGCGAAATCGGTCAGGCCGCAGCGTGCGCAGGCGTTGCGCCGGTCGAAGAACCGGGCCCCGCAGCCGCGGCACTCATTGGCCACCAGATGCGGTTCGGGCTCGAGGTGCAGGTAATCGACGAGCGGAACTCGCGCCGGGGCCATCGCCACGGAGGCTAACCCAGATCTCTCAGTCGGCCTGCTCGGCGATGCCACAAATCGCCTCGCCGCCCTCACTCTCCCAATTTCCGGTGGTTTTGGGCGACTATCGACCCTGACCGCCGGAATATGCGGCCGAAGGTACGACGGGTTCGCTGCGGCATGAGGGCCGCTCGGGCCACGGCCTCGCCCGTATGGGCCGGCTCGTGCGCCTACCCGGCCGGCCCCTGCCAGCGGGAACGGTGGAGCACCTCGTCGAGAGCGGGCCTGCCCCGCCGAGCCGAGCTGCTGGGCCGGTCGTCGCCGGCCGGATGGCCGATGGCCACCGTTCCCACGCCCCGCCGGTCGGGGGGAACTCCGAAGCGCTTGCGCACCGCCCGCTCATGGTCGAACATGCCGAAGAAGGCGGCGCCGAGCCCCCGGTCCTGCGCGGCCAGAAGCAGGGTCATCACCGCGGCCCCGCCGTCGACGAACCAGTACGGCACCGGCCAGGCCGTCGCGCCGGCTCCGAGGCCGGTGTGGTCCTTGTCGGACTCCCGGTAACGGCGCAGGTACCGGCCCAGATCGGCCCACACCACCACCAGCACCGGGGCGTCCAGCAGGCCGGGCCAGGCGAAGCCGTCGCGCCGCTCCGCCGGGAGGGTCACATCCCAGTAGGCCGCGGTGTCGCCGCCCTCCAGCACCAGGAACTCCATCGCTGCGGTGTTGCCCGCGGTGGGCGCTCTGCGGGCCAGATCGCAGATGTCGTCCACCGTCTGCGGTTCCACCGGCACGCTCGTGAACGAGCGCACCATCCGGCGCCGTCGGACTGCCTGCTCGAACTCCATGGCTGCGCCGGCCCCCCTCATCTGTGGGCGCGCCGGCAACTTCGCCGGACTGCCCGCTCGAACTCCATGGCTGTGCCGGCCCCTCTCATCTGTGGGCGCGCCGGCAACTTCGCCGGACTGCCTGCTCGAACTCCATGGCTGCGCCGCGCCGGCCGCAGGCGCGACCGTCTCGCTAGAGCAGCTTCTCGAGTTCCTCGGCCAACACCCAGCCGTGCACGATCAACGTGTCGCCGTCCGCTGGGACCAGTCCGTCGAGCAGGGCCGCCGCCTCGGGCTGGATCTTCTCGGGCTTGAGGCTCGCATGGTCGAGCACCACCGGCGGGCCTCCCTTGCCCCGGGTGGTGAAGATGCGGTCCTCGTAGCTGAGCGAGCCGATCCCGAAGCGCTTGGCGAGCCGGCGTCCCCAGGCCCGCTCCTCGCCGGTGGCCTTGTGGCCCGGCCGCGGCACCACATCGTGGAGGTTCTTGAACGCCTCGAAGGCGCCCGGGTCGTTGATCTGCATGCCGACGAGCACGTCCTCGTCGGGGAAGGACAGGGCGGCCCGGCGCAGCTGGTCCGTCACTATGCCCCGCAGGACGGTGTCACGGCGGGTCGTGCGGCAGCTGTGGCCGGCGCCGACCAGCACGCACGGCGTTCCACCGATGCGCTCCAGGGTGCAGAACGAGAAGCCGCGAAGCTTGCCGTTGTCGCGGGCCTCGGTCACCAGCACCCAGGCCTCGGCCTGCTTGGAGAGGGAGCCAACCTCGTAGATGTCGGACGAGACGGCGCAGAGATCGGCCATCTCAGCCAGATCGGAGTCCCCCAGTGCGGTGCAATCCCTGGTCTCGATCGCGATTGCCATGGTGACTTACACCCCTATCGATCGCCCGTGCCGTCCGCTCCAGTCTCAGGGATACGGGGACATTTCGCAACCCTTGGGGCCCGTTTCGATCGGGTTCGCCCGCCTGCCCGGCCGGCCGCGGACCGGTCCGATCAGACTCCGGCGATCGCCCCGGCCCCCAGCAGCTCACGGAGCTCGGCCGGCAACCCGTTGGCTGTGTCCACCGCGAAGTCCTCGGCCAGGCGCGCCACCCGGCGCTCGCCCAGCAGCAACTCGACCGGCGACCCGCCGGGATGGGCCACCAGCAGCGACCTGAGCTCGTGGATGAGCCGGTCGGTCTGGTGCTCGAGACCCAGATTGACCCGCAGCGGAGGGTCGGGCTCGGTGCTGGTCACCGGCTGCACCTCGTTGGCGAAGAACCTCAGGGTCTCCTCCCTCGAGTCGAGCCGCCCCCGCACCACGACCACCGCGTCGTCGGCCAGCTTCGATCCCTGCTCGGCCATCACCCTGGGAAACACCAGAACCTCGATCTTGTCCTGGAGGTCCTCGAGCGCGAACGTCGCCATCAGCTCGCCCCTGCGGGTCCAGCGCCGCTGCAGGCCGGTGACCACTCCCCCCACCGACCAGAAGCCCGAGTCGTCGCTGGCGCCCGCTCCGGCCGCCAGATCGCCGATCGTGCAGTCGGCGAGGCGGCGCACCCTGGCCTCCATCCCCTTCATGGGGTGGTCGGAGATGTAGAGGCCGAGCATCTCCTTCTCGTGGGCCAGCTTCGGCATGCGCTCGTACTCGACGTCGGGCACCTCCGGCCGGTCGTCGAAGGACGGCCCCTCGCTCTGCTCGCCGAACAGCGACATCACGCCGGCGTCGTGCTCACGCCGCTTGCGCACCGTCATGTCGATTATGGAGTCGTGCACCTGCAGCAGTCCCTTGCGGGGGTGCCCGAGCGAGTCGAAGGCCCCCGCCTTGATCAGCGACTCGACCGTCCGCTTGTTCAGCACGTCGATGTGCACCCGCTCGACGAAGTCGACGAACGACGTGAAGGGGCCGCCCTCGTCGCGTTCGGCGATCACCTTCTCGACCACGCCCTCCCCCACGTTGCGCACCGCGGACAGCCCGTACACGACGCGGCCCGGGCCCGTCCCGTCGTCGGTGGGGACCGGCGTGAAGTCCGACGCCGACCGGTTGACGTCGGGGACCTGCACGTCGATGCCCCGCAGCCGGCACTCATTGAGGTAGACGGAGGCGTTCTCGAGCTTGCCCTTCACGCTGGTGAGCAACGCCGCCAGGTACTCGACCGGGTAGTTGGCCTTCAGGAAGGCGGTCTGGTACGCGACCAGGCCGTAGCCGTAGCTGTGGCTCTTGTTGAAGGCGTAGTCGGCGAACTGCTCGATGATCTTGAACAGCTGGGCGCCGAGGCCCTCCTCGTAGCCGGTGGCCACCACGCCCGCCACGAACTTCTCCTCCTCGGCGGCCATGGCCTCGCGGATCTTCTTGCCCATGGCCTTGCGCAGCGAGTCGGCCTCGGCCAGCGAGTAGCCCGCGAAGCGCTGGGCGACCCGCATGACGCTCTCCTGGTAGATCATCAGCCCGTAGGTGTCGGCCAGGATCTCCTCCGCGTCGTCGTGGAAGTACTCCACCGGCCGCCGGCCGTTCTTGCGGTCCGCGTAGTCGTGGTGCATGTTGGCCGCCATCGGCCCGGGCCGGTACAGCGCCACCAGCGCGCAGACGTCGTCGAAGGCGGTGGGCGCCAGGGAGCGCACCAGCGAGCGCACCTGCGGGTTCTCGAGCTGGAAGACCCCGATGGTGTCGCCCTCCTGCAGCATCTTGTAGGTGGCCTCGTCGTCCAGCGGGACGGCGTCGATGTCGACGGTCAGGCCCCGGGTGCGCTCGATCAGCTCGACGGTGTCGCTGATCACGTCGAGGTTGCGCAACCCCAGGAAGTCCATCTTGAGCAGGCCCAGGTCCTCCACGCCGTGCATCTCGTACTGGGTGACGATGGGCGCCTCGCTCGGGTCCCCGCCCGACTCCGGCTTGCGCTGGATGGGCATGTACTCGGTGAGCGGCTCCGGGGTGATGACCACCGCGGCGGCGTGGATGCCGTCCTGGCGCCTCATGCCCTCGAGGCCCCGGGCAACGTCGACCACCTTGGCCACGTCGGTGTCGGTGTCGTACATCTGGCGCAGCTCGGTTGCGGCCATGTAGCCGTCCCGGTGGCTGTCCGACTCCTCGAAGCAGTACCGCAGCGGCGTGGCGCGGCCCAGCACCAGCGGAGGCATGGCCTTCGCGATCTTGTCGCCCAGCGAGTGGGGATAGCCCAGGACGCGGGCGGCGTCGCGCACCGCGGCCCGAGCCTTGATCCGTCCGAAGGTGATGATCTGGGCCACGTGCTCGCGCCCGTAGCGCTCGGCCGCGTAGTTGATCAGCTCGTCGCGGTGGCGCGAGTCGAAGTCCATGTCGATGTCGGGCATCGACACCCTCGACGGGTTGAGGAACCGCTCGAACAGCAGGTCGTAGCGGATCGGGTCGAGGTCGGTGATGCGCAGGCTGTAGGCCACCGCGCACCCCGCGGCCGAGCCGCGGCCCGGACCGACCCGTATGCCCCTGCGCCGGGCGTAGGCGATCAGGTCCCAGGTGATGAGGAAGTAGGAGGCGAACCCCATGCTGTTGATGACCTCGAGCTCGTAGGCGAGCCTCTTGGCCACATCCTCGGGCAGCGGGTCGCCCCAACGCTGGAGCGCTCCCCGGTAGGTGAGGTGGTCCAGGTAGGCCCGGTCGTCCTCGAAGCCCTCGGGCACCTCGAAGTGCGGCAGGCGGGGCGTGCCGAACTCGATGGTCACATCGGCGCGCTCCGCGATCAGCAGGGTGTTGTCGCAGGCCTCGGGGAGCTCGGCGAACACGTGGCGCATCTCTGCCGCGGTCTTCATGTAGTGCTCGTCGCCGTGGAACTTGAGGCGGTCGGTGTCCGCCAGCAGCGACCCGGTCTGCACGCACAGCAGCGCGTCGTGGGCCTCTGCGTCGCTGCGGTGCGTGTAGTGGCTGTCGTTGGTGGCCAGCAGCGGGGCGTCGAGCTTGCGGGCGATCTCGAGCAGCTGCGGGAGGATCTGCCGCTGCTCGGGAATGCCGTGGTCCTGCAACTCGATGAAGTAGCTGTCGCGGCCGAAGATGTCCTGGAAGCGGGCCGCCTTGGAGAGGGCCTCGTCGGTGTTGCCCCGTAGCAGTGCCTGGGGCACGTGGCCACCGAGGCAGCCGGTGGTGGCGATCAGCCCCTTGCTGTGGTCGGCCAGGGTCTCCCAGTCGCAGCGGGGCTTGTAGTAGTAGCCCTCCATGAACGCCCGGCTGGCCACCTTGATCAGGTTCTTGTAGCCGGCGTCCTCTGCGGCCAGCAGCGTGAGGTGGTAGTAGAGCTTGCCGCCGCCGTCGGTGTCGCCGCCCGAGTCGTCGACCCGGCCGCGGCGAGAGGGACGCTCGTGGCGGGAGTCGCGGGCCATGTAGGCCTCGGTGCCGATGATCGGCTTGATCCCGGCCTTCTTGCAGCCGCGGTAGAAGTCGAGGACGCCGTACATGTTGCCGTGGTCGGTGATGCCCAGCGCCGGCTGGCCGTCGGCGAGGGCCGCCGCGATCAGGTCGTCGAGCCGGGACGCCCCGTCGAGGATCGAGTACTCGGTGTGGGTGTGGAGGTGGACGAAGGAGTCAGGCACAATCGGCTCCTGTGGACTGGCTGGACGAGCTGTGGAACACCCTGGGGACAAAGCACACCAGTGTGATTCGCACCATAGCCGGGAGCGGTGAGGCGCGCGCAAGCTCCATGGGAATCGGAGTGTCCCGGCCATCCATGTTGGGGAGCCCCCGGCTAGAGCCGTCTCATCCGACGAGGTCGGCGCATTCTGCGAAGTCGCCCCCGCGTGCACCGACAACCCCTATACTTGGGCCACGACGGGATGCGACTGGTGAGAATCCGCGCTGCGGTGTCCGCGGCCGGATCGACGATCCGTGAACTGCGGACACGGCTGCATGATTATGGCTGGGTCACAGCCACCCTCATCGGATTGTGCGTCTGGAGTTTCGCCACCGCCGCGTTCGCGGCCACCGTCGGAGCCGGAGCCCTGGGGACCGACGCCTTAGCCTGCGAACACCCCGGCGAGACATTCTCGACGCTGTATGACAGCCTCCCCAGCTGGGATCTCTGGTTCAACACGCCGTGGAGTTTCACAGCAGCGGTGGTGTGCATCGCCGTGTCGATGCAGTTCGCCCACCTGATCGGACTGCGCACCGTCATAGCCGTCGCCTGGTGTTCGCTGCCGTGGCAGGCGTGGTGGTGGCACGGCCTGCTCATGCTGCGAGAGTGTGCGTGACTGACGGAGGGGACACCGCGCTCGCGACAGCCAGACCGACCACCACGGCCACCAAGCGCAGACCCCGACGGCGGGGCTCGCCTCCCGGACCTGGCATTCTGCCGGGACCGGGCAGGCCTCTACAGGCGCAAGGCTCTACAGGTAGGTGCCGTGGCGGGGGCTGGTGTCGGGGGCGTGGGGCGCTCTCGGGTCGGCTCCCGGTGGCAACTCCCCTCGCATGGCTTGGAGTTGCTGGTGAGCGGTCATCTGCTGGGCCAGCAGCATGGCCTTCATGCCCTGGATGAGTCCTTCGAGCCATCCCACCAGCTGGGCCTTGGCGATCTGGAGCTCCACCGCTGAGGGGGGCTCCGGCTGGTCGAACGGCGAGGCGAGACGGGCCAACTCGTCGCGCAGGTCCGGCGACAGGGCCGAGCCGACCTCGCTCACCGACGTCTCGTAGACCTCGCGCAGCCGCCGCCTGCTGGCCTCGTCGAGGTCGGTCTCGCGGACCTCGGCCAGAAGCTGCTTGAGCATCGTGCCGATGCGCATGACCTTGGCCGGATGGTCGATGGTCTCGTTGATCTCGTCGCCGTCGCCGTCGCCGCCGGCAACGTCGATCATGTCCGGAGCCAGCACCTCGGGGGATCCGGTCTCAGGCATGCTCCCTCCGTGCTCGTTGGCGTCCATTGCTGCAACCCTACGACACGTGGACGAGGAGCGGCACCAGCATCTCGGCCGATGTGAGCGAGCCGTGCCGGCCGATGATCTTCGAGCCGCCGTCGTCGGGGTGGCCGAAGGCCCAGCGGTCCCGGGCCACCAGGGCCACGTCCCCCAGCCGTGACCGGGAGGCGTCGGTCACGACGGGGCCGAGCCAGCCCCCGTCGATGATCTCGGAGGCGGTGCGCACCCAGGCCTGCTGCCCGTGGGAGTCGACTGCGGCCTCGTAGAGATCGCGGCCCCGGCCCGGCCGGGCGTGCAGCCAGCGGAAGCGGGCCTCGCCCGACTCGGCCTGGGAGCAGTCGAGGACCGAGCGGTCGATCCTGACCATGCCCCCGGAGCAGTCGACCAGGCCGTGGTCGGACATCGCCACCACCGCCGTACCCCGGGGCAGGACTGTGAGCAGGTCGGCCATCAGCCGGTCGCAGGCCCTCAGCTCGGCCTCGTAGTGCTCTCCGAAGGCGTGCTCGTGGGCAACGATGTCGAGGCCCTCGTAGTAGGCGTAGACGAAGGACTCCCCCGCGGCCAGGAGCCGGCGAACCTCCACGACGAGGCTCGACAGCATCTTGTAGCCGAAGCGCCGGGCGTCGCGCAGGTAGGCGCGGCTGAATCCCGACTTCCGGTACTCGGCCTTCTGGAGTGCGGGCGGGCGCTGCCCGCCGAAGGACGCCACCGGCTGGAGCCGCTCGGGCGGGTGGCGGTCCAGCCCGTCGCCCACCGGCGTCCTCCACCTCAAGACGTTGAGGTTGCCGTCATGGGTCGGGATCCGGTAGCCGACGATGCCGTGCTCGCCGACCCCGACCCCGGTGGCGATGGAGGTGAGGGCGGAGGCCGTCGTGCTCGGGGCCACGGTGGTGATGGTGGCTGCGTGCATCTCGTTGAGCGTGGGTGCGACCCGCGGCCGCGCCGTTAGCTGTTCCGCGCCCAGACCGTCGAGGACCAGCACCACCACGGCACGGGCGTCGAGCACCTCCGCGGGCAGCGGGCTCGCCGCCCCGGCCCTGGCGGGCTCCAGGATTGCGGGCACTATGTCGGCCACGCACCCCCCGCCGTAGGCGGGCAGGACCGGCTCTCGCCGCTCGGGTACAGGTTCCGGGCCGGCCACGGCATCTAGGATGCCATCATGAGGGTGTCTACACGCGGGAGCTGTCACGCCCCGCCTGCCGCGGCCGCCTGCCGATGAGGGTCTCGACACGGGGCGACTACGCGTCCCGGGCCCTGCTGTCCCTCGCGCTGCACAGCGACGACGCTCCGACCTCGGTGCGGGAGATCGCCGAGCGCACCGCGCTGCCGCAGCCCTACCTGGAGCAGATACTCCTGGCGCTGAAGGGAGCCGGCCTGGTTCGCTCGAAGCGGGGCGTGGGCGGGGGGTACGTCCTGGCCCGCGACCCGTCCGACATCAAGCTGTCGGACATCGTGCGGGCGGTGGACGGGCCCATATCGGCCGGCGACTTCGGGGAGCCCCACACCGACGGCGCCTGCGATCACGAGGGCCAGTGCGTGCTGCTCGCGATCTGGTCGGCGTCGGGCTCGCACATGCGGCGGTTCCTGGACTCCTTCAGCCTGGCCCAGATCACCGAGATGGCCCAGGGTCAGGCGCCCTGGCCCGTGGACTCCGAGAACTAGCTGCAGGCGGCCAGCACGGTGGCCAGGTCAGACGGGAGCGGCGACTCGGCCTGGACCGTGTCGCCGCTGAGCGGGTGCGTGAAGGACAGGCTGCGGGCGTGCAGGAACGGCCGGGAGAGCCCGAAGACGTCGTCGAGTCGGCCTGAGCCGTAGGTCGGGTCACCGACCACCGGATGGCCGATGGCCCGAAGGTGGACCCTGATCTGGTGGGTGCGGCCGGTCTCTAGCCGGCACGACAGCTGAGCGGATCTCGCCGGCTCGGAATAGCGCTGCTCCACCGTGTAGCCGGTCCGGGCCACCCGTCCCCGGCCGGTGACGGTCATGCGCTGCGGATTCCGGCTCGATCGACCGATCGGGGCATCGATCAAGCCCGAGGCCGCCTCCGGCTGTCCTCGCACCAGGGCGCAGTAGGTCCGCTGCGGCCGATGGGAGCGCAACTGCTCGACCAGCCCCTGGTACGCCTGCTGCGTGCGGGCCACCACCATCAGCCCCGAAGTGCCGCGATCTAGCCGGTGCACTATCCCGGGCCGGTAGGCGTCGCCGACGCCGGCGATGTCGGGATAGCGAGCCAGCAGGCCGTTGACCAGCGTGCCGCCTTCGTGCCCCGCGCCGGGGTGGACCACCAGGCCGGCCGGCTTGTCCACCACGACCAGGTGGGCGTCCTCTAGGACTGTGTCGAAGGCCACGTCCGGGTCGGCCGCCGGCCTCGGATCGTCGCGCCGATCGACGATGACAGCCAGCGACTCGCCCGCCGCGACCCGCCTGGTGCCCGACGTGACCACGGCACCGTCGAGGCGCACGCCGCCGCCGGCTACCAGCCGGGCTGCGACCGAGCGGCTCACATCGGCCACGAGGGCCACGGCGCGGTCGAGCCTCAGACCGTCGAGGGCCGAGCCGACGACTTCGCCCGGGTGGCTCATCTCTGCCGGCGGTAGGCGGTCCACACCAGGGTGGCGCCGCCGAGCACGACCCCCATGTCGGCCACGTTCCAAACCGGCCACCACTGCACGTCGATGAAATCGACCACTGCCCCGCCGAGGAAGCCGTCGTCTGATCGGAAGAGGCGGTCGGCGAGGTTGCCGAGCGCTCCCCCGGCGATGGATCCGGTCGCGACGGCCGACAACCGGCCCGACACCAGCCGCCGGTTGAGCAGCAGGACTGCGGCCACCGCCACGGCCGCCACGCCGAGGAGGGGCCCGAGGCCCTGGAAGCTGCTGAAGGCGGCCCCGGTGTTGAACACGAGGCGCAGTCGCAGCGTCCACACGAGGTCGATGACGCGGCCATTGTCGAGCGTCTCCAGGGCCCACCACTTGGTGAGCTGGTCGACGACCACCACGACCGCGGCCGAGACCAGGGCAGCGGCACGATGGTGGCCGGCAGGCCCGGCCGCGTGTCTGCCGGTGTTGTCCACCTACCGGCGGCCTAGGCCGCCCGCCTTGACCTCGACACGCTCGGCGGCCCAGGGGATGGCTCGGAGGCGGGCGATGGGAATCGGCGCTCCCGATGTGACGCAGTCGCCGTAGGTGCCGTTCTCTATGCGCTCGAGCGCGGCGTCGATCTGGCTCACCGTGTGGCGGGCCTGGCTGGACAGGGCGAGGGCGCGTTCGCGTTCCACCGCCACGGTGGTGCCCTCGCCGCCCTCCTCGTCGAACTGGACGTCGCCGGGCTCTCGGGTGGCCAGCAGCGACTCTGCCTCGGCCTGGTACTCCTCGGCCGAGTGCAGGTACTTGGCCCGCTCCTTGAGCAGCTTCCGCCTCATGTCCTCGAGGAACTTGGCATCGAAGCGGGGCTTGGACTCGGGCTTCGCCTTGGACGCCTTCGCGCCGGACTTCCTAGCCGACGCTTTGGAGCCGGTCGGCTTGGTGTTCGTGGTCTTGCCGGCTTGTGCGCTCTCGGACTTGGCCATGTCAAGCTCCCGTCCTGCCGTCAGACGACGGACCCCCGGTTATATCAGCGGTTCAAACGTCTGCGGCGCTCAGGCCCGCGGGCCGAGCCTACCGCCACGTCCGGTGCCCTCATCGTGGTCGAAGAAGGCAGCCATAGCGGCGTCAGCACGAGGCAAGGGAGCGTCGCTGCTGACGACCTGCCGGAGTTGCTCGATGAACTCGTCGTCCTCTTCGGCCTCGATGTCGAACAGCTCAGGGCTGCGGGTGTCCGCCGAGTGCGTCGCCGGCGCGGCCACAGTGTCGGCGCACCGATGAGGGTCCGCTGAGGCCTGGTGGGCCTGCCCGGCGCCGACGGGCCCGGCCGGGTAGGCGCTGGGGGAGGCAGCGCCGGCCGGGCCGGCGTCCTCTCCGGCCCATTCCACCGGCGGGAGACCGGGCAGCGTGTCCGTGGCGAGCGTGCCCGCGAGAGCCTCCTCGACGGCAGCGTCGTCGGTGGCCTGCTCGGCGGAGGCTGCGGCCTCGTTGCCGGGATCGTGCTCGGCGGCAGCGTCGTCGGTCTTTGCGGCCTGCTCGGCGGAGGCAGTGTCGTCGGTCAGCGCGGCCTGCTCGGCGGAGGCAGTGCCCCCGGCCTGTTCGGCGGCAGCGGCCTCGTTGCCGGGATCGTGCTCGGCGGCTGCGGCCTCGTCGCCGGGATCCAAAGAGAACCCGATCGCCGGTACCTGAGAGCCATGACCAGCCTCGTCCTCGGGCTCCGCGAGGAGCTGACCAGCGCCGGGCATCGCGCTGCCGTCAATCTCCATGCCCTGGTCCGAGCCGCCGGGCCCGGCGGGCCCTCCGGTGGAATCGCCGGGATCGGTGACGGGCTCGAACTGCTCGACGAAGGACTGGAACGAGGCCGCCAGACTGCGCAACTGCGACCGCTCGCTGTCGAGCCTGGCCCCGATGGCGGCGGTGGCCGCCTCGAGGTCGGCGCGGGCTGCCTCGAGAGCCTCGATCTCCTGGATCTTGCGGGAGCGCTCGACAGCCAGCTCCGCGGCTGCTGTCCGCTTCGCCTCGCTGAGAATCAACTGGCAGTTCTCCTCGGCCTCGGCGACGGTCCGGACTGCCCGCTCCTCGGAGGAGCGCAGCCGCTCGTTGGCGGCCGCCTCAGCCTCGGCGACTGTCTTGGCTGCCCGCTCCCGCGCCGAGTCGGTGATCGACCTCGCCTCGGTCCGGGCCTCCGAGATCGCGGTGTCGGCGGTGCGCTGGGCCAGCACGAGGGTGCGCAGCAGCATCTCGCGGGTCTCGTTCAGCCCGTCGCCGTTGCCACTGTGGGTCTCGGTCTGAGCCAGTCGCTGCTGCAGATCCGAGATCTGATCCTTGCCGTTGGCCACCGCCCGGCTCACCGCCTTGACGTAGCTGTCGACCTCCTCGAAGTCGTAGCCGCGCATGCGCTCGCGAAACCGGACCTCGGTGCTGAGATCATTGAGAGCATTCATGCGGGGGATGATGCCACGGTCAGGCCCGCATTTGGTGGATGCTCGGCGGTCTCGGGCCGCCGGTCGCCCCGGCTGCGAGCAGCTCGGGGAGCAGCCCGGACCCGGCCGGTCAGCAGACGCCGGCCGCCCTGAGGAGCCTCAGGAGGATGACGATCCCGAAGATCACTATCACCGGGGAGAAGTCGAGCGCCATGCCGCCGAACCGCGCCGCCGGAAGCATCCGCCGGACCCGCTTCATGACGGGGTCGGTGACGGTGATCAGGAACCCGGCGACCGTGGCCATCGCCCCGTGCGGGTTGAGGGGGAACCAGCTCAACAGGACGCGACCGAAGATCGCGAACAGGTAGAGGTTCAGCAGCAGGCAGACGAACGAGAGCACTTATGTCCAGAGAACCAGAGTCAGGAGCGCTTGGGCCTGGCGGTCTCCTTCGCCACCTCCACGTCGGAGGGGGTGAGCAGGTAGACTTGGTCAGCGACTCGGTCCATCTTGCCGCCCATGGCGTAACAGAGGCCGCTCGCGAAGTCCACGAGGCGCCGCTGCAGGTCCCGATCGACTGCCTGAAGGTTCACGATCACGGGCTGGCCCGACTTGAACCGGTCCCCGATCTCCTGGGCGTCGTTGAAGGCGTCAGGAGAGACAGCGTGGGGCTTCATGTTCTTGGCGGGCATGGAATGCACCGGCCGCACCGGGTTGTCGTAGCCCGTTTCCGGGCCCGCCTCGCCCGCGGTCGGCGCGAGCTGCACCGGCCGCACTGTCCGGCCCAGAACCGGGTCGCCGGGAGCGCTGCCCGACGCGACCGAGACCCCTGGCTGCGCGGCCTCGGGCCCGTACCGGCCTGGCTGTGCACCGTGCGACGGTGTCGGGCGGATCGGGTCGTCGTAGCTCTCGTAGTGCTCGTCCGGACCGAGCCCGAGATAGATCATCGCCTTCTTCAGCATCGATACGTCGCTCCTTGCGAAAACCCTAGCGTGCTTGCGCGCCTCACCGATCCCCTGGCGGTGCGTCATATTGTGCCACGCCGCGCAACCCCTGGCGGGGACGTGCCCCGAAGAGGCTTCTTCCCACCCGGACCATCGTCGCGCCTTCGGCCACGGCCACTTCGAGGTCGTCGGTCATGCCCATCGAGCAGTGGCGCAGTCCCAGCGAGTCGACCAGCCGCCTGAGCTGCCTGAAGCCGGCGCGGGCCTCCTCGGGCGGCCCGAGCGGACCGATGCCCATCAGGCCCACCAGACTGAGGCCGGCGTCGTAGGTTGCCGAGGCCAGCGACTCGGTGTCGGCGGGAGCGCAGCCTGCCTTGGTCTCCTCGTGCGAGATGTTGACTTGGATCATCACATCCGCGCCCGGGGCGCGCCGGCCGATCTCGCGGGCCAGCTCGACCCGGTCGACGGTCTGCCAGACGTCGACGCAACCGGCGAGCATCCTGACCTTGTTGCGCTGCAGCCGGCCGACGAAGTGGACCCGGGGCATGGGCGCCGCGGCCGCTTCGGCGACCTTGGCCACACACTCCTGGGCATAGTTCTCGCCGATGTCGCCGATGCCGCAGGCGGCGGCCGCGTCGACGGCCCATGCCCCCAACGCCTTGGTGACCGCGATGACGGTGACACCCTGGCCGCCCGCGCCGGTGATGCGGGCCTGCAGGGCCTCGTACCGTCCGGCCAGGGTGGCGGACGCCGCCGGCGGGACGCTCACCGTCTCTCCAGCCGGGCTGCGGTCGCCTGGCGGCCCCGGTCGCCGCGGGCCCGGTGTGAGAAGAAGCCGCTCCGGGCGGTGTCGAGCCCCAGGTCCTCCACGTCGCTGACGCCGGCCGCGTCCAGTGCTCCGAGCACTGCGGCGCACAGGTCGAGGGCTGGGGTGCCCCAGGAGGTGGCGCCGGAGACATCGCGACCGGCGGACGCGGCCACCGCGGCCAGATCGTCGACACCGAACTCGTAGCTCGAGGGCCTGATGACCGGGCCGATCACGGCGCGCAGCTGCGTCGCCGCCCCGGCGCCCGAGGCCCGGCGCACTCCGTCGACGACTTGGCCGATCACTCCGGCCACGATGCCCCGCCAGCCGGCATGGGCCACGCCCAGCGCGCCGCCTCCGACGACGACCACCGGAGCGCAGTCGGCGGTGTGCACGGCGAGTACCGCCTCGGGCACAGCCGTGACCGCTCCGTCGGCCACCGCCCCCGCACAGCCACCGGGCTCGGTGATGAATGCCACGTCGGCGCCGTGCACCTGTTCGAGCCAGGTCCAGCGACCGCTCATCAGCCTCTGGCGCCGCCGCTCGAGAGAATCGGCGCCCCCGGCGCCGGCCCCGCCGTCGTGATCGCAGCGGAAGTCGCCCTCGAATGCCTGTGAGCAGCGCACCCTGGCGAGCCGTCCGTCGCCCGCCGGCACCACCCTCTCGATCACGCAGCTGGACGGGCCGAGGGGGGCTGGGCCGGCGGCGCGGTCATCTCAGGAAGTCGGGCACATCGAACTCGTCGTTGAGGTCGAGCCCGCCGAGCGCGTCGGGATGCTCGGCCGTGGCGAACACGTCGGCGATCTGCATGTCCTCCTCGGCCGTCCTCGCGGTCTGCCTGCGGTCCCGGCGGACGCGGCGGTCCCTGCCGGTGTAGCTCTGCCGGTCGCTCTCGAACCCCGCGGCGATGACGGTCACCCGCACCTCGTCTCCGAGCGCGTCGTCGATCACCGTCCCGAAGATGATGTTGGCGTCCTGGTGCGCGACCGAGTGCACCACCTCGGCTGCCTCGTTCACCTCCATCAGGCCCAGGCTCGGCGAGCCCGAGATGTTGAGCAGGAGGCCCTGGGACCGGTCGATCGACGACTCGAGCAGCGGGCTCGATATGGCGCCGCGGGCCGCGGCCACCGCCCGCCCCTCGCCGCTGGCCGACCCCACGCCCATCAGGGCGCTGCCGGCCTCGGTCAGCACCGTGCGAACATCGGCGAAGTCGACGTTGATGAGCCCCGGCGTGGTGATCAGGTTGGTGATGCCCCCGACCCCCTGCATCAGCACCTCGTCGGCCATGCGGAACGCGTTGAGCATGGAGGTCTTCTCGTCGGCGATGGCGATGAGCCGGTCGTTGGGGATGACGATCAAGGTGTCGACCTTCTCCTTGAGACGCTGTATCCCCTCCTCGGCCTGAACCGAGCGACGGGATCCCTCGAAGCTGAACGGCCGGGTGACTACGCCGATGGTGAGCGCGCCCAGGCTCTTGGCCACCTCGGCCACCACCGGAGCGGCACCGGTGCCCGTCCCGCCGCCCTTGCCGGCGGTGATGAACACCATGTCGGATCCGTTGAGGGCCTCCCGTATCTCGTCGACGTGCTCCTCGGCCGCCTGCCTTCCGATCTCGGGATCGCTGCCCGCGCCCAGGCCGCGGGTCAGGTTCTTCCCGATGTCGATCCTCAGGTCCGCGTCGCTCATGCTGAGGGCTTGGGCGTCGGTGTTGGCCGCGATGAACTCCACGCCCCGCAGGCCCGCGTCGATCATCCGGTTGACGGCGTTGACGCCCCCGCCTCCGACTCCGACCACCCGGATGACGGCGATGTAGTTGTGAGAGTCGGCCATCACCGTGTTGAACCTCCCTGGCTCGCGATCACTGCATCTTAGAGCCCGCATGCCCGATGACGGGTCACGGCGGCGCCGCTGAGCCTCAACCTCACCCGCGGGTAAGCCTCAGCCTCACCCGCGGGGTAGGCACGGCTGGTGGCGGGTCACGGTGGAGATGTCGGGCATGATCACGTCGATTTCGGTGATGCAATCGAGTTCGCTGCCCGCGAGCACGGCTCGCACTGCGCTGATCTTGTCGTCCAGGAGGTTCTGCTCGCCGAGCACCACCCTGGCTCCGCCGATCAGTTGCAGCCCCATCTGCCCGTTGCCGGGATCGAGGGTCACCGCGCTGACCCAGGCACGCAGATCGTCGGGCATCGCCGCGACCACGGCCAGGGGCCCGTCCGCGGCGGTGTGGATGTCGCCGAGCCGGCCGGTGAACGGCACGGCGACGCGGGGAAGCCCGCCCGGCTCAGCCGAGGCCGGCGCCCAGTCGACGGCATACCCGTGGGCGTCGATCAGCACGGTGCGGCCCCCGACCGCGGGAACCTCGGCCACCGGCACGCGGGGCTCGACCGTGACGCGCACCGTGCCCGGCCAGTCCCGCCAGACCCGGGCGGACCTCACCCACGGCAGCGAGGTGATGGACCTCTCGGCCCCGTCCAGGTCCAACGAGAGCATCGGCACCTCTGTGGAGAAGCCCGATCTCTCCAGGATCTCGGCGGATCGGGCTCCGCCTCCGTCGATGGAGATCCGGTCCACGTCCATCAGAGGCGTGCGGCTGATGCCGAAGGAGAGCCCGGCCACCAGCGCTACGGCGGCCAGGGCGGTGAGGATATGGAGGCGCCGGCGCCCTTGCGCCCGCAGCACTGCGGTGCGGCGCGCCTTCATGCGCGGGTCCACGGCCACGGTTGCGCTGCTCACGGCAACTCCCAGGGCTCGAAGCCCACGAGGTGGGTCTCCATCGCCAGGTCCACACCGTGCTCGGCCGTCACCAGCCTGCGCACCTCTCTCATCACCTCGACGATGTCGGCTGCGCGCCCTCCCTCGTCGGACTGGATGAAGTTCGCGTGCTTGGGCGAGACCTCCGCAGAACCGATCCGGAGTCCCTTGGCGCCCGCAGACTCGATCAGGGCGCCCGCCGCGGCGTTCTCGGGGTTCGTGAACACCGACCCTGCATTGCGGCCTCCGGGCTGGTTGGCTCTCCGCCACTGCACGATCTCAGCCAACTCGGCTCGAGCGGCCTGCCGGTCCCCGAACTTCAACTGGAGCTTGATGGACGTCACCACCTGGTGCTCGGCGATGCTGCTCGAGCGGTAGCCGAGGTCCAGCTCCTCGACGCCCAGCGCCGTGGAGCCCCCGCGGTGCAGGTCGACCACGACCGCCTCCACGAGCGACTCGGACATGTCCGAGCCGTGACCGCCCGCGTTCATCCGCACTGCGCCCCCGGCGGTCCCGGGCACGCCGACAGCCCATTCGAAGCCGGTCAGGCCGGCGTCGGCCGAGGCTCGGGCCAGCACCGGCAGCAGGGCCCCGCCGGATGCGGTGACCGTGGCGGCGTCGATCTCGAAGGTTGCCAGCCCGCTGCCGAGGGCCACCGCGAGGCCGTCGAAGCCGCGGTCGGCGACCAGCAGGTTGGAGCCCCGTCCCACGACCAGCACCGGAGGTGGCCCGCCCGCCGCGGACGAGTCGGCCACGATCGATGCCAGCGTGGCGAGTCCGGCACCATCATCGACGGTCACGAAGAGCCGGGCCGGCCCGCCCACCCGGTAGGTGGTGTGGGCCGCCAGGGGGTAGTCCCGCCTCACCGACGGCGCGAGTTGCGAGCCGGTCAGCCGCCGGTCCACGTCGGCGAGCAGGTCTGCGACGGCGGCGGTCAACGCTGCGCCCCCGCGGGCTCGGGCTCGCGGCCGGTGGTGCGGGCAGACTCGAGGCGCTCGATCACGACGTCGGGCACCGAGGTCAGGTCCCCGGCGCCGAGCGTCAGGCAGAGGTCGCCGGGACGCAGCCGGCCCACCAGCCAGTCGGCGACCTCGTCGAGCCGGGGCAGCCACGTCACCGAGGACCACGGATGGGCGTCGAGCACGGCGTCGAGCACGATCTTGGAGGTCACACCGGGCCGCGGGGCTTCGCCCGACGGGTAGATCCCGGTCAGCACCAGGTGGTCTGCGCCGGTGAAGGAGTGCGCGAAGTCGGCGCCGATGGACGACACCCGGCTGTAACGGTGCGGCTGGAAGACGCACACCACCCGGCGCCATGCCCCGGTGCGGGCCGCGTCGAGGGCCGCCGCGACCTCGCTGGGAAGGTGGGCGTAGTCATCGACGAAGGTCACGCCGGAAGAGTCGCCGCGGAACTCGAAGCGCCTGGCCACGCCCCCGAAGCGGGCCAGCGCGCGGGCCGCGTCCTCGAACGGGGCACCCGCCACCATCGCGGCCACCGCCGCGGCGGCCGCGTTGCGGGCGTTGTGCAGGCCCGGCGTCGGCAGCGTGAGGCGCCCCAGCGGTGTCTGACCCTCGCACAGGTCGAAAGCCGACTCCGGCATCCGCAGCGACACGTCGCTCATGCGGTAGTCGGCGTCCGGGCTGGTGCCGTAGGTCGTGGCTCCGGTGGCTGCGCCGACCCGAGCGGCCACCGGGTCGTCGGCGCACACCACCCGGTGGCGGGCCGCGGCCAGGAACTCGCCGAAGGCATCGACGAGAGCCGAAGGCCGGCCGTCGTAGGCCTCGAGGTGGTCGGGTTCGATGCTGGTCACCACGGCCACCTCGGCGTCGATGGCCAGGAACGTCCGGTCGCTCTCGTCGGCCTCCAGCACGAACCACTCGCCGGCGTCCCACATCGCCCCGGTGCCGATCTCGTTGACGTCTCCGCCGATGATGAACGAGGGGTTGAGCCCGGCGTCGCGCAGCACCAGCGCCAGCATCGAGCTTGTGGTGGTCTTGCCGTGGGTGCCCGCCACCGCGATCGTTCGGCGGTGCGAGGCGATGGCGGGCAGGATGTCGCTGCGCCGCACGACGGGAACGCCGCGTGCCTCGGCCGCCCGAACCTCGGGATTGCTGTCGTGGATGGCCGAGGAGATGGCGACCAGGCCGGCGTCGCCGAGGTTGGCGGGGTCGTGGCCGATGGCGACCGGCACTCCCTCCGCCCGCAGCCGGGCCACGACAGGCCCGTCGCGCAGGTCCGATCCCGACACCCGGTGGCCCATCGACCGCAGCACCGACGCGATGGCCCCCATGCCCGCCCCGCCCGCACCGACCACGTGGATGGCCCGGGGGGTGGAGAGGTCGACGGCTCTCACGGAGCGGCCTCCTGCTCGCGGGGCTGCGGGCGAAGGGCGCAGCGCTCGATGAGATCCACGACGGCGCGGGCTGCATCGGGCCGGGCCAGCGCCGTGGCCGCGCCGGCCATGGCACTGAGGCGGTCGGGATCATCCAGCAGTGCGTCGACCTCTGCCGCGAGCCGGGTCCCGTCGAGTTCGGCGTCGCTGACGATGACCGCCCCACCCGCCTCGGCGAGCCGGCGGGCGTTGGCCGTCTGATGGTCGCCGGGCGCTCCCGGCAGCGGAACGAGCACCGCCGGCACGCCTGCCGCCGCCAGCTCGGCGACGGTGGTGGCGCCGGAGCGGCTCACCACGATGTCGGCGGCCGCGTAGACCGTCGCCATGTCGTCCTCGTAGGCGACCAGGTCGTAGCCCAGCGCGCGCTCGCGATCGGGTGCGGCCCGACCGGCCAGATCGTCGTAGTCGCGCCGCCCTGCGATGTGGCGAATGTGAAGGTCGCCCCGGTCGTGCCAGATCTCCGACGCGGCGGCTACGGCCTCGTTGATGCTGCGGGAGCCGAGCGAGCCTCCGAAGACGGCCACCAGCCGGCGCCCGGAGCCGACCCCCAATGCGGCCCTGGCCGCCGCCCGTCCGGAGGTCCGGTCCGCGGCCAGCACCTCGGTCCGCACCGGGTTGCCGGTCCAGGTGGCACGGGGCAGGTCGGTTGCCTCGAAGGCAGTGGCCGCGCCGGCCGCGAACCGGCTCAACAGCCGGTTGGCCAGGCCGGGAACCGCGTTCTGCTCGGTTATCACCAGCGGAACCCGCAGCAGCGCCGCAGCCGCTCCGCAGGCCGCCGACGCATAGCCGCCCAGGCCCAGCACGACCGCGGGCCTGCGGCGCCGCAGCACGACCAGGGCCTCGGCGAAGGCCCGTAGGAGCCCGATCGTTGCGGTTGCATTGGACAGCGCCAGCCGCCGCTGCAGGCCCCGCCCGGGCAGGGCCGTCAGCCCGAACCCGGCCTCGGTCACCAGGCGGGTCTCGACGCCGCGGGCGCTGCCGACGAAGTGCACGGCCTCGCGGGGCGCGCCCCCGGCGACGATCTGCTCGGCGATGCTGATTCCCGGCAGCACGTGGCCGGCCGTCCCGCCGCCGGCGATCACGGCCCAGGACGAGCCGGGGCGCTCGCCCGGCCCTCCCCGCCCCCGGGGCGCGGGCGCGCTCATCGGATCTGCCTCGCCACGTTCAGCAGAACCCCCACCGCGGCCATGGTCGTCACCAGCGAGGTCCCGCCGAACGAGAGCAGTGGCAGCGTGATCCCGACGACCGGGAAGACGGCGACCGCGGCGCCGATGTTCAGCACGGCCTGCATGATGATCCACGACGTGATGCCCACCGCGAGGAGCATCCCGAAGCGGTCCGGCGCCCGCAACGCCACGGTGAGGCCGGTCGCTGCGATCACCACGAACAGCGTCACGACGAACAGCGAGCCCGCCAGGCCCAGTTCCTCGCCTATCACCGCGAAGATGAAGTCGGTGTGGGCGTACGGCAGGAAGCCCCACTTGGCCCGGCCCGAGCCGAGCCCGAGCCCGTCGACGCCGCCGGCAGCCAGGGCATGCAGTGACTGCAGGGTCTGGTAGCCGTTGCCGAGGGGATCCTCCCACGGGTCGAGGAAGCCCAGCACGCGGGCTCTGCGCCAGGGAGAGTAGGCGATCATCAGGGCGGTGAGCGTGGCCCCGGCACCGCCGGCCAGCGCCAGGTGGGACAGCCGCGCGCCCGCGAAGTACAGCATGGTGGCGGCCACGCCCGCGATCAGCAGGCAGGCTCCCAGATGGGGCTGCATCATCAGCAGGGCGCTGACGACCCCCGTCATGAGGAGTACCGGCTGCAGCGTGGCGCGGGTGTCCTCCATGTGGCGCTCGGGCCGGGACAGCAGCTCGGCCACGAAGACGATGAAGGCGAGCTTGGTCAACTCCGACGGCTGGAAGACGACCGGGCCCGTCCCGAGCCAGCGGCGGGCCCCGTTGGCGCTCAGCCCCACGCTGGGCAGAGCGGTCAGGGCCAGCAGCAGCAGGCAGGCGCCCATGCCCAGCGCGGCGGGCCGCCGCCAGCGGTGGTAGTCCAGCCGCAGCAGCACCAGCACCGCCACCGTCCCGACCCCGAGCCACATGGCCTGGCTCTTGAACAGCGACCACGCCGAGTCGGTGCCGGAGAGGCTCGGGGCGGCCGTGGCCGACAGCGCCATCACCAGGCCGAGCAGCACCAGCGCGGCCACGGCCAGGAACAGCACCAGGAACGGCCCCGTCCGGCGCCCTATCGGGGGACGGGGGCCGCGGCCGTCCGGGGCCACTCTCGCGGTCGGGTGGCTGCGGCGGGCCTCCTGCCGCGCCGCCGGGCGGGTTTGGGAGTATCTGGCCGCGGTCATGACGGCGCCGCCTCGCGGCCGGACCGGCGAGCCAGGTCCTTGACCAGGCGGGCGAAGTCGTCGCCGCGGGCTGCGTAGCTCGGGTACAGGTCGAAGGAGGCGCAGGCGGGAGACAGCAGCACCGCGGATCCCGGTCCGGCGGCGGAGGCGGCCAGCTCGACGGCCTCGCCCATGTCGGCCGCGACCCGCACCGGCCGATCGGACGCGAAGACCCCGGCCACCTCGTCCGCAGCCTCGCCGAAGGCGACGACGCTGCTCACACGGTCGACGGCGTCGAGCAGCCCGCCGAGGTCGAGGCCCTTGTTGCGCCCGCCCGCGATGAGCACCGCCTCGTCGAATCCCCGCAGGGCTGCGACGGTGGCGTGGGGGGTCGTCGCCTTGGAGTCGTCGTAGAAGGTGACGCCGTCGATCGAGGCCACCTTCTGGACACGGTGAGCGCCCGGCTCGAACGAGCGGAGGGCCTGGCCCACTCCCTCCGCCGTGGCGCCGGCCGCGACGGCGGTGGCCGCCGCGGCCAGGGCGTTGGCGACGTCGTGGGGCATGGCCCGGCGCAGCTCCCGAACGCTCACCACCGGCCCCGAGGGTCCGGCCAGCACGTCGCCGCGGCGTCGCCAGTCGGCCGGTCCATGCGGCGCGAACGTCCAGGTGGCCCGGTCCTTGCGCACATGGGCCATGACGGTCGGGTCCAGCCGGTTGGCCACCGCGGTGGCGCCCGGCGGCAGCCATCGCCACAGCCGGGCCTTGGCCGCCTCGTAGGAGTCCAGGTCGCGGTGGATGTCGAGATGGTCGGCCGCGAAGTTGAGCCAGCACGCGGCCCGGGGCTCGAAACGGAGACTGTGGGCCAGGCGGAACGACGACGCCTCGACCACGAACACCTCGGCTGCGGTGTCCTCGATGGCGGCGACGAGGGGAAGGTCGTTGTTGCCCGCCGCGGCTGCCTCCAGGCCCGAGCACCGCAGCGCGGCCACCACCATCTCGGTGACGGTCGTCTTGCCGCTGGTCCCGGTCACGGCCGCGATGGGCCGGGAGTCCCAGGCTCGGGCCAGGTCGAACTCGCTGGCGGTGGGCACGCCGCGAGCCCCGGCTGCGGCCATGGCCCGGTGGCGCTCGGGCAGCCCCGGTGTGGGGATCATGGCATCCGCGGCCCCCACCAGTTCGTCGAGCCGGCGGTCGGCGGGTGCGATCTGCAGGTCCAGCCCCAGGGCCTCCGCGACGGCCACCGTGGCTTCGTCCGGCCCGTCGTCGAAGGCGGTCACCGCGTGGCCCCTCGACAGCAGGGCCCGGGCCACTGCCCGGTTCGTCGCGCCGAATCCGGCGAGCAGCAGCGACGGGGGCACCTCGGTCATCGCGCCGGCGGCCGTGCACCTCACGGCGTGAGCCTCGAGATCGAGTCCACGATGCCGGAGCTGACGGCATCGCCGTAGAACAGTCCCAGTCCCAGCCCGGTGCACAGTCCCGACAGGATCCACAGGCGGATGATGACCGTGGTCTCCGGCCAGCCCCGCAGCTCGAAGTGGTGGTGCAACGGCGCCATGCGGAACACCCGCCGGCCGAAGCCCCGGAACGAGACGATCTGAACGATCACCGACAGGGTCTCGATGACGAAGAGGCCGCCGATGACGGGCAGCAGGAACTGGGTGTTGGTGGCCAGGGCCAGCGCGGCCAGGCCGCTGCCGAGCGCCAGCGAGCCGGTGTCGCCCATGAAGATCCGGGCCGGGGCGGCGTTCCACCACAGGAATCCGATGATCGCCCCCACCATGGCCGCGCTCACGATGGCCAGGTCGAGCGCGTGCTTCACCTGGTAGGAGTCGTAGTGGTCGAACTGCCAGAAGCCGATGATCATGAACGCGCCGTAGCCGACGCCGCTGGCGCCTGCGGCCAGGCCGTCGAGGCCGTCGGTCAGGTTGACCGCGTTGGTGGTGGCGATGATGAGCAGGATCGCCCAGACCGACCAGCCCAACCGCCCCAACTCGAGGCCCGGGTAGTCGAAGCGGGTGAACGAGACGGTGGTGTGGATCGACGTGAGCTGCGTCATGGCCCAGGCGAACCCGACGCCGACGGCCAGCAGGCCGATGATCTTCGTCCTCTTGTTCAGGCCGAGGTTGCGGGCAGCCTTGACCTTGATCCAGTCGTCGAGCAGGCCCACCACGCCGGCTGCGACGATGGTGAGCATCACGATGATGCCGGAGTAGGTGTAGATGCCGCCGAAGAGGTCGCTGACGACGTATCCGGCGGTGGCCGCGAACACCACCGCGATGCCGCCCATCGTGGGCGTGCCCGACTTCATCCGGTGCTCCTGCGGGCCGTCGTCGCGGATGGGCTGGCCGATGCCGTAGTGCACCAGCAGGCGGATCAGGACCCAGCACCCCACCAGGGACACGAGCATGGCGATGCTGCCGGCCAGCAGCAGGCGGATCACCGCCCGCCCCCCATCGTGCCGCAGGCTGCCAGGCGTGCGATCTCCTCACAGACCACGGTCCGGTCGTCGAACGCCAGCCGCTCGCTGCCGATCGTCTGGCTGGTCTCGTGGCCCTTGCCGGCGACCAGCACCGTGTCGCCGCCGACGGCGGTGGACAGCGCATGGCGGAGAGCCAGGCGCCGGTCGGGGTCGCGGCGGTCGGGGGCGCGTCCCATCCCCGCGACGATCTCGGAGATGATCTTCTCGGGATCCTCCGAGCGGGGGTTGTCGCTCGTGACTATCACTCGGTCCGCCAGTCTTGCCGCGGCCGCGCCCATCTCGGGGCGTTTGCCGCGGTCCCGGTCGCCGCCCGCGCCGAACACGACCGTGAGGCTGCCGTCGGTGAGGCTGCGAGCGGCTCGCAGCGCGGCCGCGAGCCCGTCGGGAGTGTGGGCGTAGTCGACGATGACCGCGAAGTCCTGTCCGGCCTGGACCGACTCGAACCGGCCGGGCACCGGCGCAGCCGAGGCGAGGCCCGCCGCGGCGTCGGCCGGTTCCATGCCCAGCACGACAGCCATCTCCGCGGCCAACACCGCGTTGGCCCGGTTGAAGGCTCCGACCAGCGGCAGCGTCACCTCGTGACCCCGCCAGCGGAACGTGCTCGACCGGGTGTCGGCTTCCATGACCTCGATCTGGCGCTGGTCCACGTCGGTGACGGGGATCTCGGAGGCGGCCACCCCCGCCAGGCGCCGTCCCCACTCGGTGGTCGTGTCCACGACGGCCCGATCGGCGAGCTCGCTGGTGAACAGCCGGGCCTTCGCCGCGAAGTAGTCCTCCATGGACCGGTGGTAGTCGAGATGGTCGCGTCCGAGGTTGGTGAACGCGGCCACCCGGAACCGGCATCCGTCCAGGCGGCGCTGCAGCAGCCCGTGCGAGGAGACCTCGACGGCCGCCGCGCCCGCGCCCTCGCGCAAGGCCCGCGCCAGAGCGCGCTGCAGGTCGGTGGCCTCCGGTGTGGTGAGCGTCCCCGTCAGCGTGCCGATCTCGTCCGTGGCGGTGCCGGCCGCCCGCAGCAGCCCGGCGAGGAGGCGAACGGTCGTGGTCTTGCCGTTGGTGCCGGTGACGCCGGCGACGTCGAGGCGCCGGCTGGGGTGCCCGTGCACCGCTGCGGCCGCGGGCCCGAGTGCGGCCCGTGAGGACTCGACGACCAGACAGGGCGCGCCCGCGGGCACCGGGCGCTCCGCGAGCAGCCCGACCGCGCCGGCACGCACGGCGTCGCCTGCGAAGCGGTGGCCGTCGTGCGCCTGGCCGGGGATGCACGCGAACAGCGAGCCGGGTCCCACCAGCCGGCTGTCGTGCTCCACGTCGCGCACTGCAGTAGAGGCTGCCTGCGACCGGTCCTGGCGACGGCTCGGGCTGCTGGGCAGGACCATGTCGGCGCCGAGCGCCCGCGACAGCTCGTCCAGGCTGATCATGTCCGGGCCTGTCCGGTGTTTCCCGACCCGTCGGTCCCGTCCGGGTCGGGCAGGGTCGTCGTCGGCGCGGTGGCGGGCTCTGCCCTGCGCCGGTATCCGGTCCCGGCATCGAGCACAGCCGGGATGCGCAGCTGGCGCAGCGAGTACTCGGCGATCCTGCTGACGGCCGGCGCCGCCAGCCGCCCGCCCGAGATGACGTCGCCCTTGGGCTCGTCGACGACCACGAGCACGACGAGGGCAGGTCCCTCGTCATTGCTGACGATCCCCGCGAAGGTGGCCGTGTGGTGACGGCCGATCAGCTCGTCCCGCTCGTTCACGCACTTGTAGCCGATGTCGCAGGGCTGCCAGGCGGTGCCGGTCTTGCCGGCCACCGAGAAGCCCTCCACGACCGCCTCCCGGCCGGTTCCGACCAGCACCACCGACTCCAGCATCCGCATCAGCGACGACGCCATGTCCGAGCTGAGTATGCGCACCGGCGCCGGGCGCTCCTCCCCGGACAGGTGAGCACCGTCGTCGACGAGTCGCAGCGGCACCCGCACCCCGTCGTTGGCGATCGTGTTGTACATCTGCAGCATCTGCAGAGGAGTGACCGCCAGCCCCTGGCCGATCGCCATGTTGGGCAGGCTGAGCCCGTTCCAGCGGCTCTGCGGGGGCACGATCCCCTTCGACTCGCCCTTGAACTCGAGCGCGGTCCGGGAACCGAAGCCGAAGGCGCGGATCGTCTGGTAGAGCCGCTCCTCCCCCGTCATCTGGGCCATCTTGATGGTTCCGATGTTCGACGACCGGGTGACGATCTCGACGGGAGTCCACTCCACGTCCGGATGGGTTGGCGTGTCCTCGAAGCGATGCCCCCAGATCGTGAGGTAGGACGGCACCTCGATCATCGTGTGCTCCGTCACCGCCCCGCTCGTCAGCGCCGCGGCTGCGGTCACCGGCTTGAACACCGAGCCGGGCTCGTAGGTCCAGGTGGCGGCGAGATTCTGGCGGGTGCAGTCGACGATGCCGTCGGATCCGCGGGCCACGTTGGCCATCGCGACGATCTCCCCGGTGGCGGGGAGCGAGACCAGGGCCACCCCCGACGATGCGCCCGCTGAGGCCACCACGTCGAACAGCATCGACTCGGCCTGGAACTGGATGTTGCGGTCCAGGGTCACCGCGACGTCGTGTCCCACGGTCGGCGCGGTCACCTCCTGCATGCCGCCGGGGATCGTTGTTCCGTCCACCCCCACTTCCTTCACCACGCGGCCGGGAGTGCCCGACAGGTGCTCGTCGTAGGTCTCCTCGATGCCGCTCATACCCACATGGTCGGTGTTGACCCGTCCGACCGCGGCAAGGGCCGAGCAGTCGCCGTTGGGGTGCTCGCGCCGCGGTTCGGAGACGACCGTGATGCCGACGATCCCCAGGCTGTCGACCTGTTCGCCGATCTCCGGATCGATCTGCCGCGCGATGTAGCGGAAGGCGCCACCCCCCTGCAGCTCTTCAAGCAGTTCGGAGGGTTCCATCCCCAGGACCTCCGACAGGGCTGCGGACGCGCCGCGGGGGTCCTCGATGATCCGGGGATTCGAGACGATCGTCGCGGCCGGCAGCGACAACGCGATGGTCCGGCCGTTGCGGTCGATCACCGAGCCGCGCGGAGCGGGCACGGTGTACTCCCCGATGGGGATGATCACGTCTTCGAGGATCCGCGGGTCGGGGGTGGCCTGGACATCGACGATGCGGTAGACGAGGCCGCCCAGCGCGAGCAGCAGAATCACCAGGACGGTCACGATTCGGCCCCGGCCCACCAGTTGGCGACCAGTCATGGGGCGAGCCGACCCGCCCGAGCCCCACCGGCTCGGATGCCGCGAGGAGGCGTCGGAGCGCGGCCCGGGTGGCGTCACCCGGACGGCTTCCCTCGGGCGAGGGCTCCTGGGGCCGGGGTGTCGCCGCCACTGCTGGCGGTGTCAGCGGTCGTGGTCGGCTGGAAGCCCGAGAATTCGAGGCTGAAGGGATCCGAGACAGGGGGCTGCAGCAGGCCTTGCCCGACCGGGGTCAGCAGGACCAGCTCCGCGGCCGGCACGAGACCGACCGAGTCGGCGTGCTCAGCCAGACCCTCCGGTGAGTCCAGGAAGGCGATCTGCGCCTGCAGCTGGTCGATCCGCTCCCGGCTCTGCTGGTTGCGCTCGATGAGATCGTCCAGCGAGGCCTGGTTCTCGACGAGGACGGCGTGCAGCGCGGCCAGGGCCAGGCACACCGCGAACATGCCCAGAGCCAGCAGGGTGCCGACATCGGTGATGGACCGGCGCCCGGCCGCGGGGGCTTCGGCAACCTTCAGGTCCCGCGGCTTGCGCTCCGGCCGCGACGGGGGTGTGCCCGTTGCCGGCTGCGCGGCGCCCCCTTGAGCCCGAGGCGCCATCAAACATCCCTGGTGAGACCGCGCCGGCCGGTGAGGTCGTCTCGCCTCTGGGTCAAGCGTTCCACGGCCCGCAGCCGGGCCGAGCCCGCCCGGTGGTTGGCGGCCTTCTCCGAGTCGGTCGGGGTCAGGGAGCGCCGAGAGAGGAGCCGGACGGTGGCCGGGGGGCCCGGGGCGGGAGGCAGGCCCGGCCGCGGCGGCGGGAACTCGCCGGCAGCCCGTCTGAAGACCGACTTGACGATCCGGTCCTCGCCGGAGTGATACGACAGCACGGCACAGCGGCCGGAACCGGTCAAACGCTCGATGGCGCCGGCGAGGGCTCCTTCGAGCATCTCCAACTCTCCGTTCACCTCGATCCTGAGAGCCTGGAAGGTGCGCCGGGCCGGATGGGACCGCCGGCGGGCCGGCGCGGGAACGGCCGCGGCCACCGCTCCGGAGAGCTGCGCGGTGGTGGCGAACGGTCGTTGGGCGACGATGGCGGCCGCAATGCGGCGGGCGAACCGCTCGTCGGCGTTGCGGCGAAGGATGCCGGCGAGCGTGCCCTCGTCGGCTCCGTTGACGATGTCGGCGGCGGTGACCGGGCCGGCTGGGTCCATACGCATGTCGAGCGGGCCGTCGAGCCGGTAGCTGAAACCGCGCTCGGGCCGGTCGAGCTGCCGCGAGCTGACCCCGAGATCGAACAGGCACGCCGAGATCTCTGCTTGCCCGACGCTGTCGAGCACCGCGCCGAGCGCATCGAAGGTGGCGTGGTGCAGCGTCAGGCGGTGCCGGTGGGGGGCGAGGCGCTCGGCCGCCGCCCCCAGGGCCTCAGGATCCCGGTCCAGGCCCACGACGCGTATGTGCGGGAGGTTCTCCAGGAGCGCGTCCGTGTGGCCGCCGTCCCCGACCGTCGCGTCCACGAGGATGCCTTCGGGCACCTCGCGCAGCACATCCACGACCTCGCGGCACATCACCGGCTGGTGTTGGTGCGGGGGTTCGTCGGCTCCGGTCCTGCCGCTCATGGACGGCTGGGCCACAGCATGCTGGGCCCGGCGGCTCGCGTGGCGCCGAGTGCCCGGGTGGGGCAACGCCCGGTCATCTGCAGTTCCCCGACCGACGGCGCACGTCGGGATTTCTCCCCCGATCGAGCTGATGGCAAGCGGGCGGAGTACGGGTCTTCCATCTGCCAATCGGGGAACTGCACATGACCGGGCGAGCCTTCGACGGCTGCGGTGGTCCTTGCGGTTCGGGTTGTTTCGGTGGTTGCGGACATCAGGCACTGGCAATCCCCCGGCCGTGGGTTATGGCCTCGGCGAGACGCTCCGTGCCGACGGATTGCACCTCCGTCCAGCGCTCGGGGTTCCAGATCTCGATCCGGCGGATCATGCCGGTGACGATCACCTCGCGCTTGAGTCCGGCTCCGGCCCGCAGGTGGGGGAGGATCCGCATGCGTCCCTGTGCGTCTGGGACCACGAAGTCGGCTTGGGCCGCGAAGCTCCGCAGCGCGTTGAGGTCCACCTGCTTCTGGCCCACCTGGGACCGGAGCTCCTCGGCGGTGTGCGCGAACTCGTCGACCGGCAGGATCCCGACGCAGGAGTCCAGGGCCGTGATGTAGGCGCCGTCGGCCAAGTGGCTGCGGAACCCTGCCGGCAGGATCAGCCGGCCCTTGCCGTCGATCGTGTGCTCGTGAACACCGACGAACAACGTGCGAGAGGGGCTCATGGGCGACGCTCACGCTCGCCAACAGCGAGCCAGGGCCCTCTCCGAGGCACCACTTTCGACTCCCATATACTCCACAGCCAACCACAGTACACCCTTTCCCCCCACAAGGCAAGTCTCTTCACCGACAATCCCTCCCCCATCGGTCGGACCGGGTGAAGGGGGTTCCCTGCGAGCCGCGTCGCAGGTCCGGCCTTGCCGTCTCGGCAGTCCGGGCGGGATTCAGCTCAGGGTCGGGATCAGCCCGAGTGCTGCAGCCCCCGGAGCAGGGACTCGGTCAACTCGGCCTCGGTCGCTGCGATGGAGGTGCTGCGACTGGCCAGGACCGTCTGACCCTCGGCCCGCTCGGCCGCGCTGAGGTCCAGCAGGTCGAGTTCGTCGAGCCCGTCGGCGGCGGAGCTCGGTGCGGCCTGCCCGTCAGCGGGCTGGAGCCGGGCTGCCGTCTGTATCCGGACCCGGTCCCGGCTGCGGCGCTGGCTGACTCCCACAACCTTGCGACCGTTCACGGACACCTCGCCCGGACCCATTCCCGCGAAGCACACCAGCCTCCCCCACCGGTCGGCAACCAGGCGGCCGGTGTGGACCGAGCAGACCGCGGTGGTGAAGCGGGCCACCGCCGACGCCCAGAGCCGGCCGACCCAGTCAGCCGCCAGCGTCACGTCGTCGTGCCAGAGAGGATCGGTGGAAGCCACGAAGAAGTCCGCCCAAACCTGGCGCCCGGGCCGCAACAGCACCGCTCCGCCCCCGCTGCGCCGGCGCAGCACCTCCACACCGGCGCCGGCGGCGGCACCGGCCTTCTGAGTGCTGCCCAGCACCAGGCCCGGCCCCTCGACGGTGCACATCCTGGCCAGTCGGGACGTACCCCCCGGCGGATCGTCCAACGCGAGGAGGTCGGAGACCGAGCCGCGCCGGTGCTCGATTCTCCAGTCGAGCGGCCGACCGGTTGCTCGGGCTCCGGCCGGTGCACGTCCAGCCGGTTCGCCGCTCGGGCTCACGCGGTGCGGAGGTCGCTTCCGGGTGTCAGGTACGGCGCCCACACCTCGGGAACAGCTCCCGCGGCGATCTCGACCCAGGCCGACGGCGGCGGCGGCGCCGGCCGGCGGCGCAGCATCATCCCACTCTCGCTCGGAAGGCGGTCCCGCTTCTTGGCATTGCAGCGGCGGCACGCCGCCACCACGTTCTCCCAGGTGTGCTGCCCGCCCCGGCTGCGGGGCACGATGTGGTCCATCGTCTCGGCCCGCGCCCCGCAGTACTGGCAGTCGTCGCGGTCCCTGGCGAACACTGCCCGCCGGTTCGGGGAACGGTGCCGGGGGCGGGGCACGCTGACGTAGTGGCTGAGCCGGACCACCGAGGGCACCTCCACCGATCTCCGCTCGGATCGAAAGGCGCGGCCAGTGGCGTGGAGCATCTCGACCTTGTCAGCCAGCACCAGGCACACGGCGCGGCGAGCGCTCACCACGGCGAGCGGCTCGAAGGTGGCGTTGAGGACGAGCACCCCGGACATCGGGGGCAGGCTAGCCGTCCGCCGGTGGCAGATGCAGTCGGCGTGATCTCTGCGCTCGACACCACTCCAGCCACACGGCCAGGTCCTCGGGCGAGGGAGTCCGGGCAGGGTCGCCGTACATCGTCTCGGATCTGAAGCGCAGGAGGTCCGTCGGGGGCAGGGGCGCGAACGGTGGCCGCCCCCACCAGCGATCCGGGGCGAAGCGCAGGAGCAGAGCCATCGCGGTCGGCCACAGCCGCGGCCGCGCCGCCACCGCCCGGGCCGACCGCAGCGCCAGCCTGACCGCTGAGATCGCGCCCACGACCGAAGCCTACCGGAGCAGGATTCGCGGGTGTTCCGGGGAGCGGTACGCTGACCCGCGATGGCTGACTTCGAAGAGCAGTTCAGGCTGATCCATCAGAACATGGAGTTCGCCGTCAAGGGCAAGCCCGAGGTCATCGAGCATCTCATCCTGGCCCTGGTGAGCGGAGGGCATGTGCTCATCGAGGACGTGCCGGGCGTGGGCAAGACGAGCCTGGGCAAGGCGCTGGCCCGCAGCATCGACGTCAGCTTCGGCCGGATCCAGTTCACACCGGACCTGCTGCCCGTGGACATCACGGGAACGTCGGTGTTCGATCGGGCCACCGGATCCTTCGAGTTCCGTCCCGGGCCGGTCTTCTCCAACATCGTCCTGGCCGACGAGATCAACCGGGCCTCGCCCAAAGCACAGTCGGCCCTGCTGGAGGCCATGGGAGAGCAGCAGGTCACCGTCGACGGCGTGACCCGGATCCTGGAGCCCCCCTTCACGGTGATCGCCACCCAGAATCCGCTGGAGTACGAGGGCACCTACCCCCTGCCCGAGAGCCAGATGGACCGCTTCCTCATGCGCCTCCATGTCGGTTACCCGGACGCCGTGGCCGAGGACTCGATCCTCGTGTCGAGGGGCGCTCAGGAGCCCGTGGACCTCATCGCGCCCGTGGCCGACGCGACGGTGATCCAATGGATGTCCGAGCGGCTCGAAGAGGTGCATGTGTCAGGGCCCCTGCGCTCCTACCTCCTCGACGTCGCCGGGGCCACGCGGCGCCATCCGGGCCTCTCACTGGGCCTGTCGCCCCGGGGGGTGCTGGCCCTGCTGAGGGTGGCCCGGGCCCGGGCGGCCTCGACGAGCCGCGACTACGTGACCCCCGACGACATCAAGGCGCTCGCGCCCGTGATGCTGCCGCACCGGCTCCTGGCCAAGCCCGACAGCCGTGTGCGGGGCCTGCGCTCGACCGACATCGTCACCGAGATAATCGACTCCGTGCCCGTGCCCCGCAAGGGGCGCTGACATGCCCACCGCGATCGGCTGGAAGCTGCTCGCACTCGGCGTCCTGGCGGTTGTCGCGGGCCGAGCGTTCGCGATCCTCGAGTTCTACGTCATCGGGGCCGCGGCCGTCTCCGCCGTGGTCGTCGCGTTGGCGGTGCGGCTGGTGCATCCGTCCCGCCTGTCGCTCCGCCGCCTGGTGTCGTCGGAGATGGTGCCGGTGGCCGAACCGGTCGAGGTGACGCTGCATGTCGCGAACCTGGCCAGGCTGCGGTCCCCGACGGTTCGTGTCAGCGAGCATGTGAGCGGAGAGCCCGACGCCGGCTTCAGCCTGGCCCCTGTGCCCGGCCGCTCGACCGCGACCTCCGGCTACCGGCTTCATCCGGCACGCCGGGGCGTGCTGGAGATAGGCCCGACGGTCGTCAGCGACATCGACGGTCTCGGACTGGCGCGCCGGCGACGGACCTTCGCCCGGCGCACGCGTGTGGTCGTGCACCCGCCCATCGAGCCGCTGGTGTCGCCCCGGCTGCCCGTCGGCGGGGCCCTGTCGCTGCCCAGCGACTTCCATCGCCGGTCGCTCGGGCTCGAGAGCGACGAATTCGACGTGCTGCGCCCGTACGTGGAGGGGGACGACCTCCGCCACATCCACTGGCGCTCCACCGCCAGGCTCGACGAGTTCACGGTGAGGCGGTTCCAGCCGTCGCGCCCGGGTCGCATGACGGTGATCATCGACACCCGTCCCCCGGGGGACCTCGCGAGCGCGCAGGATCGCACCACCTCGGTGGCCGCGTCCATCGCCGACGCCGTGCTGCGCTCCGGCGACGAGGCTCAGATCCTCACTACCGACGGCCGCAGGACCCGGCTGCTGTCCCACTACTCCGAGGCGGGCGTGGCGCTCGAGTTCCTTGCCCTGTTGGAGGGCGGACGGCCCGACATCGATGTCCAGTCGATCGGCCAGGGGTCGGTGGTGGTGGCCGTGTCGGCCTCGCCGGACGCCATCGACGACGAGAGCGCCCGCCATGAACTGGCCGAGCGTCTGGAGGCCTCGCTGATCGTCACCTACGGCTCCGGGCATCGATCCACGGCTGCGCCGGGGGTGGACTACGAGGGCGGCTGGATACACCTGACCGGCCCTGGCCAGTTGCCGAGCCTGTGGCGGGTGCCCGCGTCGGCCGGCCGCGGGGTCGTCAACCTGGCGTGAGAATGGCCGGAGGGCCGGGTTCGGGCCGCGGCGGCGGCTACGACTGGCTGGTGGAGGCTGCGCTGGTCGCGGTCACCGTCGTGGTCGCGGCGGGAATGTCGCGGCTGTTCACCGACACCTCGTTCCTGCGCGACGTGCTGGCCCTGGCACTCGCATCCCATGTGATTGCGGCGGCGACCCGTCGCGTGCGGTTGGCTGCCGCCGCCGCTGCGCTCGTCAGCGTCGCCAGCCTCGCCGTCACGGCAACGGTGCTGCTCTACACCGAGACGGCCTGGTTCGTGCTGCCCACGCCCGGCACGGTCTCCGCCGCGAACGATCATCTGGTGGACGCCTGGCACGTGGTGAACGGCAGTCCTGCTCCGGTCGTCCCGGTGCCGGGCCTGGTCCTGATCGCAGGCACTGCGCTGGGGTTCTGCGCCCTGCTGGCCGACGCGGCCGCCTTCAAGCCGCGCTCCGGAGGCTGGGCAGTCGCCCCGGCAGCCGCCGTCTACGGCTTCACGGCCGCGGTCGGGACCGGCGACGGGGCGGCTCTCCACGGGGCGCTGGCATGCGCGGCCATGGGGTTGGCGCTGGTGGCGCTGTGGCTTCGCAGCCGGCGGGCCGAGGCCTGGATCGAGGCCGGACCGGGTCGGGGGACGATGGCCATGGCCCGCGCCGCGGGCGTCGCGCTGCTGGTGGCGGTGGCGGTCGGCGCGGTCGCCGGTCCGGCCCTGCCCGGGGCGCGGGCCGAGCCGTGGATCGATCTCGAGCGGCTGGAGGTCACCGACGCCGCTCCCTGGATCGACGCCCCGCCCCCCACCCCGGAGCCGTGGCTCGACCTGGCCTCTTCGGGCGATGGCTCGCCCGCTGCGGTGGAAGGGTCCGACGGCGGGCCGAGGGTTCTTGTGAGCCCCCTCGTCCAGGTTCGAAGCCGTCTGATCGATCTGTCCGATGTGGAGCTCTTCGCGGTGGCCGTTCCAGAGGATGAGCGCCAGTACTGGAGGCTGACGTCCCTTGACGAGTTCGACGGTGACGCGTGGAGGGCCCGTTCGCAGTACGAGGACATCTCGGGGCCGGTCGCGGCCACCCTCGACCCGTCGGCGGCATCGGGACCCCTCCTGTCGCAGACGGTGACGCTCACAGGACTCGGGAACTCATACCTGCCGGCCGCATACGAGCTCCGTCGAGTCATCGATGACGGCGGGGTGGACATGGAGTATGAGGCTCTCTCGGGCTCGCTCATCAAGACGCGCCGCGCCGCGCTCGCAGGACCGGGACGATTCACCTACGCGGTCGGCTCGGCCGTGCCCGCCGTCGGAGACCCGGACCGCCTGCGCCGGTCTGAGACGTCGATGCTGGAGGAAGGGTTCCTGGCCACGAACACGCAGTTGCCCGGCGATGTGCGGGCGCTCGTCCGTGCCGAGGCGGAGCGGATCACCGCGGACGCACGGTCCGACTACCACCGGGCGCTGCTGCTGCAGGACCATTTCCGGCTGGACGGCGGCTTCCGCTACGACCTGGAGGTGCATTCGGAGGGAATCGACAGCCTGGAGGACTTCCTGTTCGACGTCCGGGCCGGTTACTGCCAGCAGTTCGCGTCGGGTTACGCGGCCCTGGCCCGCAGCGTCGGCCTGCCGACCCGGGTCGCGGTGGGGTTCACCTGGGGCGACTGGCAGCCGGAACGGGACATAGACGGGGCCTTCGTCGACGGGGCCTACGTCGTGCGGGGCAGGCATGCCCACGCCTGGCCCGAGGTGTACTTCGCGGGCACCGGCTGGGTGCGGTTCGAGCCGACGCCCGGCCGGGGCGCTCCCGGGGACTTCGCCGTCACCGGCCAGGTCGCCGATCAGGCGGGCCCCGGCCCGGACCCGGCTGCAGCCGGCGCCGATCAGGGTCTCGAGACTGGGGAGGCGCCCGGAAGCCCGGACCCGGCCGCACCGGAGGTGGCCGGTGCCTCAGGCGACGATCCCGAAGCGGGCTCGGGCCTGGCCCGACAGCCGGCGCCCTCCGCCGATTCGGGCGCCGAGTCCTCCGAGGGCTCCCGCTTGCTCAGCGGTGGGCTGCTGGCTGCGCTCGCGCTGGTCGCTCTGGGATCGGCCGCCGGATCGGTGCCCCTGCTCAAGCGCCTGCAGTGGCGCAGGCACAGGGACCGTCTCGCCGACGATCCGGCCGGATTGGTCGATTTCTGGTGGACCAACGCTCTCGAGGCTCTAACGCTGGTTCAACTCGATGCCAGGCCTTCTGAGACTCCCCAGGAGCTGGCCCGCCGGGTTGTGTCGGTCCGTCCCGCAGTGGGACCCATACAGGAGTTGGCCGTCATCGCCACCCACGGGCGCTATGCCGGCGAGACGCCGTCGCTGATGGCGACCAGGGCCGGTGTCGTGGGCTCGCTCGTGGTCGGCGCGTGCCGCCGGCAGGCAAGCCTGCTCAGCCGGCTGGCCTTCGCGGTCGATCCGTCAACGCTCTTCCGCCGCCGCCGCTAGGGCCGTGTCGTCCCGCCTGCCGGCGCGGCCTGCTAGTTGCCGTTGCGGTTGTCGCGGTCGAAGCGCTCCCGCATCCGGGATCCGGCTCCGCCGACCACGTCGCGGAATCCCCCACCCCGCATCGACTGGGTCATCTGGCCCAGTCCGGCCCGGCCCACCCGGCGGGCGTTGCGCTCGAGGAACAGCAGCGAGACGAGCATCACCAGGAATCCGCCGAACGACAGAAGGAACGAGACCGACAGCAGCCAGACCATGATCACGATGCCGGCCAGCAGGCCGAGCGCGGCCCACTTGATGTTGCGGAAGGCGTGCGTATAGACCGTGGTCTCGGCCACCTCGCGGGCTAATTCCGGGTCGCTCTCGTATAGATGCGACTCGATCTCGCCGAGAATCCGCTGTTCGTCCTCCGACAACGGCACGCCATCACCTCCGGCACCTTGGCTTCGCAGCTGCGCGTGTTCGCCCCGACGATAGCCGGAATCTGCAGCAACTGCGTGGCGGCGAGGGCACTTTGTGTCATCTGTGGCCGGACTCGCCGGCGGGCGGTCCCCAGCGTTGATCCGCGTCCGACGGCGATCGCATGCCCCTGCCGTCTCGGATGGCGGCGGCCGGGCCGATGGCCGACGCGCCGAAGCGATCCCTTATCTGGTCGGTCACCCGCTCGGCTGCCTCGTGGACCTGGGATCCGTCCTCGAACGACAGCTGCCGGGCGGAGGTCTCCACCAGCCCCGATGCGCCTACGCCCAGGAGGCGCACTCCCGGCGCGACGTCGATCTGGGACAGCAGCTCGCGGGCGGCGGCCACCAGGTCGCGGGTTCCGTCGGTGGGATCGGGCAGTGTCACCGAGCGGGTGATGGTCCTGAAGTCTCCGAAGCGCAGCTTCAGCGTGACGGTCCGGGCCTGCAGGCTGGAGGCTCTCAACCGGCGGGCCACCGCGTCGGCCAGCCGGGTGGCCTGGGCCTCGAGGTCGCCGGCGATGTGCAGATCCCGGGCGAAGGTCTCTTCATGGCTGATGGAGCGGGCCAGCCGGTTCACCACCACCGGCCGGTCGTCGATGCCGTTGGCCAGCTGGTGAAGCTGGCGGCCCGAGGCCGTGCCCAGCGCGGCGATGACCGCTGCTTCCGGCAGCGAGGCCAGGTCACCGACCGTCTCGACGCCGAGGCGGAGCAGCCGGCGGGAGGTCGCCGGGCCGACGCCGAACAGAGCGGTGACCGGCAGCGGGTGCAGGAAGTCGAGTTCGGTACCGGCCTCGACGACATGGACTCCTGAACCCCACACCGGTCCGGCCGGTCCGACTCGGGGCTTGGCCCGCTCGGTCGCCAGTTTGGCGATGAACTTGGTGGCGGCCACTCCCACCGAGCAGGTCAGCTGCTCCTGCTCGAGAATGCGGGCGCGGATCTGAGCGGCCAACTCGTACGGCGGGCCGAGGAGTCGGGCCCCGCCTCGCACATCCATGAAGGCCTCGTCCAGCGACAGGGGCTCGACAAGGGGCGTGACGTCGCGCAGGACCGACATCACCCGCTCGGACACCTCCCCGTAGTGGGGATGGTCGCCGGGCAGGAACACCGCGTGGGGGCACAACCGGCGGGCCCGGACCGACGGCATGGCCGAACCGATGCCGAAGACCCGGGCCTCGTAGCTGGCCGCGGCCACCACCCCGCGGCCGCCGGTGCCGCCGACCACCACCGGCCGGCCCCGCAATTCGGGACGGCGCCGGACCTCCACCGCGGCGTAGAAGGCGTCCATGTCCACGTGGAGGAACCCGACCGTCCCGTCGGGCGGCTTTCCCCTGAGTTCATTGGTCAAGGGCCACTCCGTGCCTCGCGGTGCACGGCCTCAGTCTGTCAGCCCGCAGCGACACGGTTCGTCGCAGGTGCTTCTGGGGCTCTTGACGCCGATCGAGTGGGTGTCCGGCGCTACCGCTCGGTCCGGGCGGTGTGCTTGTCCTCTCGCGCTGCGAGGCATTCCTCGGCCTCGACCAGCATCTCCTTGGCGTTGGGCCGGCTCAGGAACTCGTCATGCAACTCCGAGAGGGGTT
>JAPOQG010000285.1 GCA_026710865.1 Acidimicrobiaceae bacterium | reverse complement strand
TGCTCGTTTGGCGGTGCTTGCTCGTCCGGCTGCCCCTGCTCGTTTGGCGGTGCTTGCTCGTTTGGCGGTGCTTGCTCGTCCGGCTGCCCCTGCTCGTTTGGCTGCCCCTGTTCGTCCGGCTGCTTCTGTTCCGTCGGCGAGCCTCCCCGCGGCACCAGCGGCTTTCACAGCGGCTTTCGCTGCGGCTGGGTTGGCAGCGATCACGCTACGGACCCACGGACCGGCGAACCGCGGCGGCGACCTCCTGGGCCGAAGAGCCGGGATGCAGCACCGCGCTGATGCCCAGATCCTCGAGGACGGCAACGTCTGCCTCGGGCACGATCCCGCCGATGACCACGGGCACATCCATCTCGGAGTCGGCCAGGGCCTGCAGGATCCGGGGGGCCAGAGCCAGGTGCCCTGCGTTGTGCATCGACAGCCCGATCACGTCGGCGTCCTCCTGCTCGACCGCGGCGATCACTGACTCGGTGGTCTGGCGCAGGCCCAGGTAGATCACCTCCATGCCGGCATCGCGCAGCATCCGGGCCACCACCTTGAGGCCCCGGTCGTGACCGTCGAGACCGAGCTTGGCCAGCACCACCCGGATCGGAGCTTCGCGGCCGGCGCTGGCGTGCTCGTGGCTCTCAGGCATGTCTTGGCACTCAGGCATGTCTTGGCTCTCGGGCACGTCCCGGCCCTCTGACATGATCGCCCGGCATGGCTAGACGATGGCCTGTTCGACGTAGCGGCCGAACACTCCGGCCAGCGTGTCGCAGATCTCGCCCTCGGTGGCGTAGGCGTTGACGGCGTCGATCACCGGCGGCATGAGGTTGGCAGCCGGGTCGGCGGCCGCGGACCGGACCGATTCGAGCGAGCGGCGTACCGCCTCGTCGTCCCGGGCCTGCTTCACCGAGGCGAGGCGCTTGAGCTGCAGGTCCTCGGTGTCCTGCTCGATGCGCAGCAGGTTGCCCTCGCCGTCGCCGTCGCCGCCGTCGCCGTCGCAGAACGCGTTGACCCCGACGATGGTGCGGGTGCCCTCGTTGACCTCGCGCTCGAACCGGTAGGCGGAGTCGGCGATGCCGCCCACGAACCAGCCGTTGTCGATGCCCTCGTAGACGCCTTCGAGGATGGACCCGTCGCCCAGTTCCAGAAGGTGGTCGAGTATCTCGACGGCCCGCCTCTCCATCTCGTCGGTCATCCACTCGACGTAGGCCGAGCCGCCCAGCGGATCGGCCACGCTGGCCACCCCGGTCTCGTGGGCCACGATCTGCTGGGAGCGCAAGGCGATCCGGGCGGCCTTCTCGGTGGGCAGGGCCAGAGCCTCGTCGAAAGCGTCGGTGTGCAGGGACTGGGTCCCTCCCAGCACGGCGGCCAGCGCCTGGATGGCCACCCGGGCGATGTTGATCTCGGGCTGCTGGGCGGTGAGCGACACCCCCGCGGTCTGGCTGTGGAACCGGCACATGAGGCTGCGCTCGCTGGTGGCGCCGTAACGCTCCTTCATCCAGGTGGCCCAGATGCGCCGGGCGGCCCGGAACTTGCCGATCTCCTCGAAGAAGTCGCTGTGGCTGTTGAAGAAGAAGCTGAGCCGGCTGGCGAAGTCGTCGACGTCGAGCCCCGCGGCCCGGGCCGCCTCCACGTAGGCGAAACCGTTGGCGAGGGTGAAGCCCAGCTCCTGCGCGGCGGTCGATCCCGCCTCGCGGATGTGGTAGCCGGAGATCGACACCGGATGCCACCGGGGCATCTCGGCGGTGGTGAAGCGCATCATGTCGGTGACGATGCGCATCGACGGCCGGGGCGGGAAGATGTACTCCTTCTGGGCCTGGTACTCCTTGAGGATGTCGTTCTGGATGGTTCCCGACAGGCGGGCCCGGTCCACTCCGGCCTTGTCTCCGACCGCGATGTACTGGGCGAGGGCCGCGATGGCGGGGCCGTTGATGGTCATCGAGGTGGACACTGCGCCCAAGTCGATGCCGGCGAACAGGTCCTCCATGTCGGCGAGGGTGTCGATGGCCACTCCGGCCCGTCCCACCTCGCCGGCGGACCACACCTCGTCGTCGGAGTCGCGGCCCATGAGGGTGGGCATGTCGAAAGCGGTGGACAGCCCGGTGCCCCCGTTGCGCAGGATGTCCTTGAACCGGCCGTTGGTGTCGACGGCGGTGCCGAACCCGGCGAACATCCGCATGGTCCACTGGCGGCTGCGGTACATCTCGGGGTAGATGCCCCGGGTGTAGGGGTACTCCCCGGGCATCGGACCGTCGCCGTAGACAGCGTCGACGGGAACCCCCGACATCGTCGTGAACGATCGCCGTGTCGCAGTCGTCGCGGATGCTGGCGGTGATTGTGGCGGGGATACGGGCGGGGACACGGGCGGGGATGCTGGCGGGGAAACGGGCGGGGATGCTGGCAGGGATTGTCGAGACTCCACGGGTCAATTATGGTCGGTTCATGAGCGATGGCGTCATTGAGCCGACCGTGTACGACTCGCTGGCGGACGAGCGGGAGCCCCGCGCACGCAAGCGAATCAAGGCCAAGGACTACGAGCGGGAGTTGGCTCGCCTGCAGGAGGAGCTGGTGCGGCTGCAGCGCTGGATCCGCCACAAAGGCCTCAAGGTGGTGGTGATCTTCGAGGGCCGGGACGCGGCCGGCAAGGGAGGGGTCATCAAGCGGATCACCGAGCGGTTGAATCCTCGGGTGGCGCGGGTGGTGGCCCTGGGCACGCCCAGCGACCGTGAGAAGACCCAATGGTGGTTCCAGCGCTATGTGGCGGAGCTGCCGGCGGCGGGGGAGATGGTCCTGTTCGACCGCAGTTGGTACAACCGGGGTCTCGTGGAGCCGGTCATGGGCTTCTGCACCGAGGAGGAGTACCGCGAGTTCCTGCGGTCGTGCCCGGAGTTCGAGCGGATGCTGGTGCGGTCGGGGATCATCTTGATCAAGTACTGGTTCTCGGTGAGCGACGCCGAGCAGGAGCGCCGGTTCCAGAACCGGATCAAGGACCCTGTGAGACGCTGGAAGCTGTCACCGGTGGACGTTGAGGGGAGGTCCCGGTGGGTGGACTTCTCCAAGGCCAAGGACACCCTGTTCGCCCACACCGACATCAAGCAGGCTCCGTGGTACGTGGTTGACGCCGACTCCAAGAAGGCGGCCCGGCTGAACTGCATCTCGCACCTGCTGTCGATGATCCCGTACGAGGCGGTCCCCTGGGAGGACGTCGAGTTGCCCGAGCGCCAGTCGGGGGTGGGCTACGTGAGGCCGCCGATCTCAGACCAGACGTTCGTTCCCGAGGTCTACTGAGTTCCTGGTCTACTGAGTTCGTGCCGGGGCCCTCTGAAGTCTCTCAGCCTCGTCGGCACGGAACCGCCTCGTCGGCATCGGACTGCACAGCGCGACCGGTTGCGGTCCCGGAGCGCCTGCTCGCTGGGATGTTCACGCGACGTTGGCGCGCAGCAGGTCGAGGGTGCGGGACCAGGCGGTGTTCCAGGCCGCCTCGTTGTAGGTGCCGAGGGGGTCCTCCCAGTTGCCGAAGCCGTGACCGGTGCCGTCGTAGGTGTGGAACACGACGTCCTTGCCCATGTCTCGCAGCTGCTGGGCCAGCGCCTCGCAGGCGTCGGGCGGGAAGAAGTCGTCGCTGCCCGCCATGTGGCCCTCGACCTTGGCACTGAGGTTGCTCCAGTCGAGCGAGTCGTCGCCGAGCGGTGCGCCGTAGAACGGGGCCGCGGCCGACACCCTGTCGCCGGCGAGGGCGGCGATGCGCAGGGTGAGCAGCCCGCCCATGCAGAAGCCGGTGACGCCGACGGTGGACGACGAGCAGGCGTCGTGGCCGAGCAGGTAGTCGATGGCGGCGGACATGTCGCGGGCGGCTCGCTCCGGGGGCAGGCTGGTCATCAGCTCCCCGGCCTTGTCCATCTCGGTGTGAGTGGCCATCTCGCCCTGGTACAGGTCGGGCGCGAGCGCGGTGAAACCCTCCTCGGCGAGCAGGTCGCAGACCCCCTTGATCTGGGGCACCAGCCCCCACCATTCCTGCAGCACGATCACACCGGGGCCGCTGCCGCCGGCCGCAGCGGCGACGTAGCCCCGGGCCGTCGATCCATTGGCGGCGAACTCCACCATGTCACCCATAGGTCGCTTCTCCTTGATTCGTGAGATCTCGCGGGCCGCAATCCTGCCAGACCCGGTGTCCGGCTGCTAGCTGCTCGACTCCCGCCCGCCGACTCCGCAAGCCGGCGGAGCTGTCGTCCAGCCGTCTCGGCCGCAACCGGGCTGTGTGTGTCTGAGCCCTCCTGAGGGGAACCCGTGTGGCGTGCGGTGCTGCGCCCTGTTTGGTTGCCAGGGTGCCGTGTTGCTGCGTGGGGCGGGCAACTGGTTGTTGTCGGCGGCGGCGCGGCCACGGCGGTGGACGGCGACAGGCCGTGTTGTTGCGTGATGGCGAACGAGTGGTCGCTGCATGTGGGCCGCGCCGGCTCGAACCGCGCCGGCGGCGCCGTGTTGTTGCGTGATGGCGAACGAGTGGTCGCTGCATGTGGGCTGCGCCGGCTCGCACCGCGCCGGCGGCGCCGTGTTGTTGCGTGATGGCGAACAACTGGTGGCTGCAAGTCGGCTGCGCCGGCCCGCACCGCGCTGGCGGCAGGCCGTGTTGTTGCGTGATGGCGAACGAGTGGTCGCTGCATGTGGGCCGCGCCGGCTCGAACCGCGCCGGCGGCGCCGTGTTGTTACGTGATGGCGAACAACTGGTCGCTGCCCTTGCCGCCGCTGCCAGGTGGTGGCAGACCGGTTCGGGCTCGTGCCTTCTCAGCCTCGCCGGCGCCGTCCCCACCACAGGTCGGCGCGCCGGAGGCGGCTGATGTGCCGGCGCGGGCGCCGCTGAGAGCGGCTCGAGCCGCGGCCGGGCCTGCCCTCGAGGGTGGACCGGCACCATTCCGTCCGTCCGGGTGGGTGGGTCTCTGCTGTTGAGCCGCCCATGGGGTCATTGCGCGAATCGGCTCGGAATCAGCCCTTAGCTCGAACGGCTCTTCGGGGATGTGGGCCGGGCCGTGGTTCACTCGGCACGGGGGGTGCAGGGTGTGGTTGCCGTCGGCGCGCTT
>JAPOQG010000027.1 GCA_026710865.1 Acidimicrobiaceae bacterium | reverse complement strand
GCTCACACACGCGCGTAGGGTTCGTCTCCACAGGGATCCTCCAGGTTCTCGGCTGGCTTACAGCGCCGATTCTGGGGGATCCCTCGCGTTCAGCCGCGGACCCCCACCCCGCTCACTCCGACCTCAAACGCGAAGCGCCGCGAACTCTCGGTGACCTTCCCAGACACGAACTCAACCAGCCCGTCGAGGTCTTCGACCACGAGGCCATCGACGGCCGACCGAGGGTTCCGGACCTTGTGGGTCCGGAACTGTCGCGCGGCCGACTCCCACGTCGACGGCACCGACGGCACCGACGGCACCTGACCCTCAGGATTGATGAACACGATCCGTCCGTTGTCGTCGCCCTCCAGGGGCCAGGCCCAGCGGAGCAGCTGGAGTCGTACGACTTGCTCGATGAATGAAAGCTGCCCTGACTCAAGGTCATCGAACACATACTCCAGCAACCCGGCCTCGACAAGACGTGCCGGCGACCAGCCATAGGGATGAGTGTCGCCACGATCGCGGACAGAGATGTCGGCCACGGGATCATGCCCGGGGGCAGCCTCCTCTGCCGGCGCGTAGACGCCGACGTCGGTGAAGGGGCCCGGGTTCGCCCGACCCACGAGCAACTCCCACTGAGCCATTGCGTCCGCGCCGATCTCATCATCCGCGTGGAAGCGATTGTTGGGCTTGTCGATCACACAGAGGTCCGAGCCCTTGACCGAGAACACCACCGCCCGGTCGTGGCTCGACCCAACGCGGGCCGTGGTGCCCCAGTCGCTCTCGAACAGCATGTACAGGAGGAAGAGGGCGTAGCTGGTCTTAGTAGCGACGCCGGACTTCCCTGAGATCGACACGTGAGCACCGCGATCGCCATTAAGGAAGCTGTATGGCAGGAAGACAAGCTCGTCGTTCATGTCGAGGCCAATGGGAATGGCCTCGCCGTCGGCCATCTTGTCGAGGAAGAGCGCCCGGCGGCGGTGAGTGTCAGCGGCTACCCAAATTGGTGCCCCTGACGAGGGCGGCAGGTAGCGCTCAGGGTGGGTGCGGATCCAGGTCACCTCCGCCCGTCGGAACCGCTGTCCGGGCAGGGTCGACGCAGCCAGGCGGGCGGTGTCGGTCGCCATCTCGGCACCTTCGATCCGACCCGACACCTCGGTGACGATGCCGTAGTGGAACAGTACTGAGTCGTCGACCAAGCGCTGGGGCGACATCACGAACGTGTCGAGGGTGAGATCGACAGCGTCGTCCACGATGACGTTGGCGGTCTGCGTCGAAGCGTCGGTGGAAGCGTCGACAAGCCCCACCGGATCGCCGCCCGGGATCCCGTCGAGGCCCTCGAGGTGGTTGCGTCGGTCCTCACCGGTGACGTCGCCGACCCTGGTGAGCGGAACGAACTCGACCTCGGCGGCTACACCCGTCACAGGATCGGGCGAGACATCAGAGCCAGCGGGAGGGAATGTGTTCTGCTCGGTCATTGGTTAGCTCCGGAGATGATGGCGTCACGGGCGACACGTGTGGCATAGGAGGCGCGTCCAAGGGTCTGACTGAGGCGGCGCTCGAGGTTCTTGACCGGTGTCAGGTTGACGGGCGCGCGGTCGTCACGGTGGTGGACGCCGGCGTAGCCGGGAAGGGTGGTGGCGAGCACCGATGCGCGTTCCGCCACGCTGACAATTCCCGCGGCGGATGGAAACTCAAGCCGCGCGACTCCCGACCAGGGAGATGCACCCGGCCCGCGGCTCCCCACGCGCGTGTAGCACGTGTATCGATCAGACCCGGCGGTATACATCCGCGTCCGCTCGCCGATCGCGAGCAGCGGAACGGCGGCGTGTGCGGCCTCCGGCAGGATCCGGCGGTGGTGCGACTTCACGTACCCGGCCACAAGCCCGTGGAGTGCACGAATGCGGTTGAGTGGGCCATCGAGCACCACGTTCCAGCCCGCGTCAGCCGCGTCGAGGGCGAGCTCGCCTTCGGCACGGCGCATGCGGTCCTGGAGATGCGCAAGACACATGTCGGGGTCGACATCCGTGATCGGCGTAGAGGCCCATGAGTAGCCCGTGCGCTGAGAGATGATGTCGCCCGTGTGACCTCCTCCCCAGATAGCGAGGCGCCCGACGCGGATCCCACAGAACGATGCCGGGCCGTCGGGCCTCACCGTGACGGCACCCACCGCATAAGCACCGGCGAGGCCAGGAACGCGTGTGCCACTCCCGGCATGTTCGGCCCACACGAGCAACTCAGCGCGACGGGTCCCGTCGATAAAGGCCAGCGGCGCGGAGGACGGTGCGATGCGCTCGACATGGCCATCGCCAGGTTCGGCTTGCTCGACATCCTTAGACGCATCGATCTCGAAGTCAGCACTCGTTCCGTACGGCGGTGCCCAACCTTCGCTGTAGACGCTCCATCCGCCGTCAGTCGCGACGACGGTTGGGAGGCGGTCGCTCACGACTTCATCGCCCCGAGCACTGGCCGCCGAGTGTTGGTCGATCTCGTTGTCCGTCATGGCGTGATTCCAGCCGCAGGTCGCACAGTGCCTGCCCGCGACGGTACTGAGCGGGTGTGACACGACTCGTTGTGATGGGCGACCGCCGGACACGAAACCGCGACGGGCCAGCCGAGCGAGGAAGCGTTGCCGCCAACTGTCGCTGGGGCCTGGAAACGCCCACCAGACTCGATGGTCGATCGTCCTTTGGCGTGTTCGCACCGGAGATGCTCATAGGTTCATAGGTAGAGCCCGTTCGGAGTGTCCGGCACGTCGTCGATCTCTGCTGGGTCAAGCATCTCGGAGCATCGGCCCACCAGCTACTTCGCCGGGGCCACTTGTACGACGGTGCGCAGGCCTTGGGCGTTGCGGAGGCGGTCGAAGCCTTCGTTGACGCCTTCCAGGGGCACGCGATGCGAGATCATGGACTCGAGATCCAGCTCGCCCCGCTGCCACAGACCGACCAGCAGCGGGATGTCGCGGCCGGGCCAGGAATCGCCCAGCAGGCTTCCCAGCAGCCGCTTCTGCTGGATCATGAACAGGGTGGTGGAGCCGATGTCGGTGGTGTGCTCCGGTGACGGCGCGCCCACCACGACCGTGGTGCCGCCAGCTCCGGTGAGCTCCAACCCCAGACTCACGAGGCCGGGCACGCCGGCCGTCTCGAAGGCGTAGTCGGCGCCCCGGCCCCCGGTGGCGTCTGCCACCGCGGCCTTCAGCTCGGCGGGGTCCGCGCCCACGGCATCGGTGGCTCCGAGGCGCAGCGCAGCCTGCCGGCGGGACTCGACCGGGTCGGACGCGACGATGCGCGACGCGCCCGCGATGCGGGCTCCCTGCACCGCCGAGATCCCCACGCCGCCCAGCCCGGTGACCACCACCGTGGCCCCGCGCTCCACCGACGCGGTGTTGAGCACTGCACCCACCCCGGTTTGGACCGCGCAGCCGATCAGGCAGGCCACCTCCAGGGGCACGTCGTCATCGAGGCGGACCACGCCGGAGGCCGGCACCACCGTGCGCTCAGCGAAAGCGCCCACTCCCAGGCCCCGGTGCACCAGCCGGCCTCGGTGCGAGAACGGCGACGAGGCGTCGGGCCGGGTGCCGGCCACGAAGCTCATAGCCTGCGTGCACCGGCTGGCCTGCTGGCGGGCACAACCGTCGCAGTGCCCGCACGGCGCCAGCGGCGTGACCATCACCTTGTCGCCCACAGACACATGGTCGACCCCGTCGCCGACACCGACCACCACTCCGGCCGCCTCGTGGCCCAGCACCGCAGGGAACAGGTAACCGCCCTCGATGATGGTGAGGTCGCTGTGGCAGATGCCGCTGTGGCTGACCGCGACGCACACCTCGCCGGGGCGAGGGTCGGACAATTCAAGGTCGCCGACCAGCTCCAGCGGTGACGACGGGTCGGACAGCAGGGCGGCTCTCACAGCGACGCCAACCCTAGCTTCCAGCCGAATTGGCAGCCCAGGGCTCCCAAACCGGCTCACAGGGCTGCCGATTCACGCTAGACGCCCAAGGGCGTCCGCTAATCGGCGAGAGCCCCTCGCATCGCAGCGGTGTCATTCCCGCTCTTGTTCGCTGCGCTCACGGGCCGCTCGGGCCCCGGCCTCGCGCCATGGGCCGCGTGGTCCCGCCCATTCGCTCGGCCTCTAGGGATCGCCCACCGTGGTGGGGCCCACCCTGGCCATCACCAGCGACATCACCCTGTGGGCCGCGTCGACGGCCGCGACCGGGGTAGCTCCGGCCCGGCGCGACATCAGGTAGCCGGCCACGAACCCGTCGGTGGCCCCGGTGCGGTCCACCACCGTCGTCGGCGCGCTCGACCGGCGGTGCTGGAGGCCGTCAGCGGTCATGACGGCGGTGCGCTCGGGCCCGATCACGACGGTGCTGGAGCTGCCCTCGACACCCTCATCGGGGTGGAGTTCCAGGCGGGCGTGATCGCGCGCCGTGAAGATGACGGCGTCGGGCCTCAGGGTCGCGACCAACTCCAGGAATGCAGCCGCCCCGAAGTGGGCTACCTCGTCGGCGGAGAGGCCGGTGAGGGTTATGGGAACGCGGCGCTGCTGGGCGGTGGCGACGATGCCGTACACCACGGCCGCAAGAGGGTCGGACAGCAGGGACCGGGTCGGCACGAACAGCTGCACCACACCGTGGAGCACGTCGTCGTCGACGGAGTCGAGGTTGGCCGAGGCGCCGCGGTCCACCAGCGTGGTGCGGTACCCGGCCTGCAGCACGTTGATCGCCGCGCCGGTCACGCCGTGGGTCCTCACCCTGGCATCCACTCCCCTGCGCCGGAGATCGGAGATCAGCGACTCGCCCACCGCGTCGGCGCCTACCTGGCCCACGAAGCGGGCCGCCCCTCCCCTCTCGCAGGTGATGGCCGCGACGTTGGCCGCGGACCCGCCGCGCACCCTGACGGTGGTGGTCTCCGCGGTGCGGCCCCGGCGCATCCCTTCGGGGAGCTCGACGGTGAGCTCCTCGACCAAGTCTCCGATAGTCAGCAGCATCGCTCTCTGAGGCGGTCGCCGTAGAGCCCGCTGTCACTGTAGAGCCCACGAGGGTGGGTGCAGTCGCTGCCGGTCTCCGCTGTAGTGTGCCGTCGTGGTCTCAGAGCTCTTCGATCCCGAGGCCTGGCGGACCGTGGACGGTTTCGACGACCTCACCGACGTCACCTACCACCGGGCCGTCGACCAGGGCACGGTGCGGGTGGCCTTCGACCGCCCCGAGGTCCGCAACGCCTTCCGGCCCCACACCGTGGACGAGCTGTACCGGTGCCTGGACCACGCCCGCATGACCAGCGACGTGGGCTGCGTGCTGCTGACCGGCAACGGGCCGTCGCCCCGCGACGGCGGCTGGGCCTTCTGCTCGGGCGGCGACCAGCGCATCCGGGGCCGCGACGGCTACCGGTACGCCGCCGGCGAGACCGGCGACACCATCGATCCGGGCCGCTCGGGCCGGCTGCACATCCTCGAGGTGCAGCGGCTGGTCCGCATGATGCCCAAGGTGGTGATCGCGGTGGTGCCGGGCTGGGCCGTCGGCGGGGGCCACAGCCTGCACGCCGTGGCCGACCTGACCCTGGCCGGCGAAGAGCACGCCCTGTTCAAGCAGACCGACACCGACGTGGCCAGCTTCGACGGCGGTTTCGGCTCGGCCTACCTGGCCAAGCTCATCGGCCAGAAGCGGGCCCGGGAGATCTTCTTCCTGGGGCGCACCTACTCGGCGCAGGAGGCCCGTGAGATGGGCATGGTCAACGCGGTGGTCCCCCACGCCGAGCTGGAGGCGGTGGCGCTGGAGTGGGCCCGGGAGATCAACGCCAAGAGCCCCACCGCGCAGCGGATGGTCAAGTTCGCCCTGAACCTGGCCGACGACGGCCTGATCGGCCAGCAGGTGTTCGCGGGCGAGGCCACCCGGCTGGCCTACATGACCGACGAGGCCGCCGAAGGCCGCGACGCCTTCCTCAACAAGCGCCCCCCGGACTGGTCATCCTTCAGCTGGCACTACTGACCCCGGGGCACTGCTCACCCTTGGGCTACTGACCCCAGGGGCGCTGCCCAGGAGCCGGGGCTCGGGCCGGGGGCTAGCGGGGTTCGCGGGGAAGCTGGAGGACTCGCTCGCCGAGGATGTTCCGCAGGATGGCGGACGTGCCGCCCTGGATGGTGTAGGCGGGGGCGTAGCAGATGGAGTTCGGCACGCTGTCGCCCACCGTGGCGGCCGGGCCCAGCACCCGGGCCGCGAACTGGGCCACCCGCTGCTCGTGCTCGGTGCAGTACGCCTTGGTGCCCGCGCTGAAGTCGGCGCTGCCCTCGCCCAGCGCGCCGCGGTAGACCATGAGCCGTCCGAGCCGGTAGCCGGTCTCGATGGCCGCGATCTCCTGGCGTGTCCGCGGATCGGCGAGGTCGGCGTGCTCGAGGGCGAGGTCGTACAGCGGCCGGTTGGACACCAGCCGGTCGATGCCTCCCCGCTCGTAGCCGAGCTGCACCATGGTCTGCTTGAAGGCGCCGCCCTCGGTGCCGACAAGGTTCTCCGCCGGCACCCGCACGTCGGTCAGGAAGATCTCGCAGAAGTGTGACGTGCCCACCATGTCGCGCACCGGCCGCACCTCGATGCCGTCGACGTCCATGGGCACGATGAGCTCGCTGAGGCCCCGATGGGGCGGACCGTCGGTGCTGGTGCGGCAGATCAGGTAGCAGTACTCGGCGCTGGCCGCGCCGCTGGTCCAGATCTTCTGGCCGTTGACGACGTAGTGGTCGCCGTCGCGCACTGCGGAGGTCTTCAGCGAGGCCAGGTCGGACCCCGCGTCGGGCTCGCTCATCCCGATGCACCACGTGGCCTCGCCCGACAGCATCCCGCCGAGGAACTCGGCCTTCTGGCGGTCGGTGCCGTAGGTGTAGATGGACGGGCCCATCTGCCGGTCCGCGAACCAGCTCGCCGCGATCGGCGCGCCCGCGCTGATCATCTCCTCGGCCATGATGATGCGCTCGATGCCGGGTCGCCCGCCCCCGCCGTAGGCGACCGGCCACGTCATGCCGATCCAGCCCTCGGCCGCCAGGATCCTGGAGAACTCCTTGGAGTGGCCGTTGATCCACGAGTCGTGCCACTGGCCGTGGTCGGCGACGCCCTGCGCGGCGACGGCCCGGGCCCGGGCCCGCAGCTGCTCCCACTCGGGCCGCATCGAGAAGTCGAGGCTCACGGCACGCTGAGCGGCGTCGGGACTACCCGGCGGTGTTGTTGACGAAGGCGGCGACGGTCTCGATGTGCGACGTCAGGGGGAAGAGGTCGACCACGGTCCAGCGATCCAGCGCGTACCCGGAGTCGACCAGGTTGCGGGCGTCCTTGGCGAACGACGACGGGTCGCAGCTCACCAGCACCACCAGCTGCGGCCGGCACGACAGCAGGGGACGCACCGCACCGTCTCCCAGCCCGGAGCGGGAGGGGTCGGCCACCACGACGCTGGCCGGCGACGCCCGCCACTTCTCCACCGGGATCTTCAGCACCTTGGCCCCGTTGCCCAGATTGACGCGGGCGTCGGCCGCGGCGTCGGCGCCGCGCTCGATGGCGGTCACCCGGCGGCCGTCGCCCACCGTGCCCGCGAACAGCCCGACTCCGGCGTAGGCGTCGACCATCGGGCCGTCGGTGGCCAGGGCCTCCACCATCTCGTCCACCTCGGCCACCAGCGCCTCCGCGCCTGCAGGCCGGTTCTGGAAGAACGACCGGGCCGAGATCCTCCAGCGACGGCCCGAAACCTCCTCGTGGATCCAGGCCCGGCGGCTGGAGTCGAGCTCATCGGTGCCGACCACCATCACATCGTCGGGCACCGACACCTCCCCCACCGTGGGGTTCACCACCACCATCCGCTCGCCGGTGCGGGACCCCACCCTGATGAACACCCCGTCAGCGTCCCCGTAGCGGCCCTCCACCAGCAGCTCCTCGGCCGCGTCGTTCACCGCCCCGCAGTCGTCGGGCACGACCACATCGTGGCTGGCGCGGGCCATGAACCCGGCCCGGCCGTCCACGACCCGGGCCCGCACCGTGGTGCGGCCCCGGTCGGCATCCAACATCCTCAGCTGGGGAGCCGGTGCGTCGACGCCGTGGCGGGTCAGCTGATCCACCACGATCGAGGCCTTCATGCGCATCTGGGCACGCGCGTCGACGTGGAGCATGTCGCATCCGCCGCAACCCTCGAGATGATGCTCGCAGGCCACCGGAACCCGGTCCGGCGACGCCTCGATCACATCGATCAGCCTGGCTCTAGCCCAGCGCCGATCTACGGTGTGCACCTCGGCGGTCACCAGCTCGCCGGGCAGGGCACCCTCGACGAAGACGACTCGCCCGTCACAGCCCCTCGCCACCCCGACGCCGTCGCGCGCCGTGGCCGTCACCCGCAACTCCACGACGCGACGGTATCGGCACCACCGGCGATAGCGGCCAACCTCCCGGACACATGTGTCTGCGGCAGCCAGCCACCCGCAGCGACCAGGAACGGGCGCGGGTAGGTGAGCCACCCCGCGGTCCGGGGTGGTGTTTCCCGCTCTTGCTCGCTGCGCTCACGGGCTGCTCGGGCCGCGGCCGCGCCCGTATGTGCCGGATTCGCTCGCCTGTCCGCGCGGCCTCTGACCGCCCCGTCGGGTCCAGGCTCGTCTAGGGTGCGAACTGTGGTTGTGGAGATCGCTCCCTCGATGCTCGCGGCCGACTCCTCCCGCCTGGGCGACGAGTGCCGGAACATCGCCGAGGCCGGCGCCCACCGGGTCCACTGGGACGTGATGGACGGCGTGTTCGTGCCCAACCTCACCTTCGGTCCCGATGTGGTGGCTGCCTGCCGGCCGGCGGTCGACCTGCCCTTCGAGGCCCACTTGATGGTGGTGAAGCCCGACGAGCTCGCCCCCCTCTACATCGAGGCCGGCTGCGACACGGTGCTGATCCACGCCGAGACCTGCCCGCACCTGCACCGCAGCCTGGCCGCAATCTCCGAGGCCGGCGCCCGCTGCGGCGTGGTGATCAACCCCCACACGCCGGCGTCGAGCATCTCCGAGGTGGTCGGGATGATCGACGAGGTGCTGGTGATGACGGTCAACCCCGGCTTCGGGGGCCAGCGCTACATCGCCTCCGTCGAGTCGAAGATCGCGGCGGTGCGGGCCATGATCGACGCCTCCGGGCGCGACATCGACCTGGAGGTCGACGGGGGCATCACCGCGGCCACCGCTCCTGCGGCGGTCGCGGCCGGGGCCAACGTGCTGGTCGCGGGGTCAGCCGTGTTCGGCCACCGCGAGGGCCCGGCCATCGCCATCAAGGAGCTGTCGGCCAACGTCTGAGGCGAACTGGCAGCAGAACGCACGCCATCCGTGCAAAACGCTGCCAATTCCCGGCGGTCGCCCAGCCCGTCGATCGAACTGGCAGCAGAACGCACGCCATCCGTGCAAAACGCTGCCAGTTCCCGGCGGTCGGCCTCTAGAGCATCTCCCCGCGCTTGACGATCACGTGGTCGATGATGCCGTAGTCCATGGCCTCTTCGGCCGTGAACCAGCGATCGCGGTCGGAGTCGGCCTCGATCTGCTCGACGGTCTGGCCGGTGTGGTGGGCGATGCGCTCCTGCAGCAGCTTCTTGGTGTAGGCCATCTGCTCGGCCTGGATGGCGATGTCGGTGGCCTGGCCCCGCACCCCGCCGAGGGGCTGGTGCATCATGATCCGGGCGTGCGGCAGGGCGTAGCGCTTGCCTGGGGCGCCCGCGCACAGCAGGAACTGGCCCATCGACGCGCCCAGCCCGATGCAGATCGTGCCCACCTCGGGCTGGATGAACTGCATGGTGTCGTAGATGGCCATGCCCGAGGTGACCGAGCCGCCGGGGCTGTTGATGTACAGCCAGATGGGCTTGCTGGCGTCCTGGCCCTCCAGGTACAGCAGCTGCGCCATGATGAAGTTGGCGATCTCGTCGTTGACGTCGGAGCCGAGCACGACGATGCGGTCCTGCAGCAGCCGGTTGTACACCTCGCTCTGGCGGTTGGAGGCCCCGCTGGGCGTGTCGAATCCGACTCCGGCGGGATCGGGCCGGAGCTG
>JAPOQG010000028.1 GCA_026710865.1 Acidimicrobiaceae bacterium | reverse complement strand
GTCGCCCGTCACTCGATGATGGCGGATCCGTCGCGGATGGGCCCGCCGATGGCTGCCTCGATCATGTCGATGCTCAACCCGGCGCCGAGGCCGCCGTCGCTGTTGAGGGCGGGGCCGTTGACCATGGCCGCTTCGTCGCTGGCGAGATGGTGGCTGGGGGGGCGACCGCCCCGCGGGGGGGCGGGGCTCCCGCCCCCGGGGCGGCCCGGGCGCAGGCGCGGCCCCACCAGCACCCCGCCCGGCCCGCCCCCGCCGACGAGGTGGCCGCCGCCATCCACTATCTCGCCAGCGACGAAGCAGCCATGGTCAACGGCCACGCCCTCAACATCGACGGCGGCCTCGGCGCCGGGCTGAGCATCGACATGATCGAGGCAGCCATCGGCGGGCCCATCCGCGACGGATCCGCCATCATCGAGTGACGGGCGACGCGACGAGTGAGTTCCTCATGACCGATCCCGACGTTCAGCGGCTGCTCGACCTCGAAGCCATCAAGGCGCTCAAGGCCCGCTACTGCTGGTACTGCGACGACCCCGACCAGTACCACCGGTTCCCGGAGCTGTTCACCTCCGACGCGGTGTTCATCGAGGAGCCCATCGACCATCTGGAGGGCCGCGACGCCATCGCCGAGTGGAACGAGGAGTACGCCCGCACCTGCGTGTGGTCTCGCCACTACGCGGTGACCCCGCTGATCGAGGTGGACGGTGACACTGCCTCCGGGCGCTGGCAGGCGCTGCTCTTGTCGATCCAGCGCATCGACGGTGATGAGCAGATGCTGTGGGCTTCGGGCACCTACACCGAGGAGTACCGCCGAGTCGACGGCCAGTGGCTGTTCTCACGGGTTCACGCCGCCGGCCGCTGGATGACCAGCTTCGACGAAGGCCTCGTCGAGCACCTCACCCTGTTCGACCAGCTCTGAACAGCCGGCGCAGGCCGGGGCGGTCTCGCTCTAGTCCAGGAAGCGGTCGAGGACGTTTCGGGTGATGGTCTCGACCTGGGTCTCGCCTTGGGCCAGGGCGTGGCACCACTCGGTGGTGCCCGCGCAGAAGACCTCGCCTGCGCCCTTGGACATGGCGGTGATGACCGCGCTGCCGTAGCGGATCTTGTCGCGGTTCGCCGGCGTGTCCTCGGAGAACAGGGCCTCGGCCGCGAAGGCGAGATCGCCGTCGGCGATCGAGATCAGGTTCCCGGCCTGGCCGTGGTCCTCCTCCTCGAGCGTCACTGGAGTCAAAGCCAGGATCTCCAAGTCTTCGGGGGCGCCGTCCTCCCCGGTGGGATGGGGGAGGCCCCGGCGGAACGTGTAGGCCACACCGTCGGTCTCATAGCCCACCAGCGGCACATCAGCGCCCAGGACATCGCCGTAGTACACGTCGGCCCCGGTGAAGGCCCAATGGCCGGGCCGGTAGACGATGAACCCGCCGGCCCCTCTCGGCGACATGCCGGCCATGCGGGAGTACACGCCCCGGAAGCCGTTGGCTCCGAAGGTGGTGACCGGGGGCCGGTCGATGTAGTGGGCCTCGAACGCGCCGGTGCGCTGGTCGATGTCATCGCTGTGGCGCCGCGGGTCGGCGTGGGCCGCGTACTTGTGGCACACCTGGGTGCGCAGGCCGTCCTCCATGCGAACCTGCCAGACGATGTTCCCCGCTAGGCGGGCGTAGCGGCCGCCGCCGGCGATGAACCGGTCGAGCACGGCCCGGCCCGCCGCCGTCCAGTACTCGTCGTGGCCGGTGGTGACCACTGCGGAGTAGTTGTCGAGCACCTCGGGGTCACGATCCAGGTCCCACTGCGACAGCAGCTCGGGCTCGTATCCGTTGGCCTCCAGCCAGCGGAAGGTCAAGGCGTCGTAGCGGGCCCATCCGGCCGCCACGGTCCACACCGAGTATCCGTGGCTGATGGCCCAGTCCGCGGCCGGCACCCCCACCGCGGTCCCCGCAGGCGGGGGCGGTTGGGCCAGCCGGGGCGCGCCCACCGGGGTGCGGATCAGGCCCCTCGACCAGGGCCGCTGGAAGCTGAGCCGGGCCTTGAAGCTCTTCTCGCGCACCTCCAGCGGGTCGGCGGTGTGGTCGACGTACTCGTCGGAGAAGTACCCGCAGCCCCCACCCCAGTCGTTGTACTCCTGCCAGGTGTAGGTGGCCGCCACCATGGCCAGCTTCGAGCGTTGGCCGGGTTGCGCCGCTCGCAGGACGAAGAAGGCGTCCTGGGTGACCTCTTGGCCGTCTCGCTCGCCCCGCAGCACCACGATGTAGCCGCCGGAGGCCCACCCCGACGGGATCTCGAAGGAGGCTCCGGACGGCCAGCCGCAGCCGGAGGCAACCACGTCGTCGCCGATCGGGTAGCGGGCACCGTCCAGGCCGTGCTGCTCGTGCAGCTTCTCGAAGGTGTGCCCGTCGCGCCACACCTCCAAGCCCCAGGTCGGCGCGGTGGTGGAGACGTGCAGGCTGACCGTGTCGCCGGGGCCGTAGCTGGGCTGGTCGGTGTAGCCCCAGATCTCCAGCGCGTCAGGGTCTGCGGCCGGGCCCTCGGCGGTGATCCGCTCCAGCCAGGTGAGCCACTGGCCCTCCGACGAGCCCCGCTCCACAGTCACGGCTGCGACGCCGGCTGCCCGTGATCGCGACGGGTCGTCACGGCATCACCATGACCTTGCACTGGTCGGTGGGCCTCCGCAGTGCCTCAAAGGTGTCGGGCAGGGCGTCGAGCCCGATGCGGTGCGAGATCATCGGCGTCGGGTCGATGCGCCCCGAGGCGATCATCTCCATGATGAACTCGTTCTCGGCTTTCGTGTAGACGCGGGCGGTGCGGATCTGTGGCTCCTTGAAGTAGGCCAGCAGATGGTCGAAAGAGTCGGGCTCCATGCACACCCCGCCGGTCACCACCGTCCCCTGGGGCCGGACCGCGGCGATGGCCGCATTGAGCATGCCCGGCCGTCCCACCGCCTCTATGACGGCATCGGGCTCCGCTCCGGTCAAGTCTGCGAACTGCTCGGCCACATCGGTGCCGGATCCGGCGTCGATGGTGTCGGTCGCTCCCAGGCGCAGTGCCAGGTCCCGGCGGTGCGCGACCCGCTCGGCCACCACCACCCGTCGGGCCCCCAGGAACCGGGCCCAGATGGTGTTGGCCAGCCCGATCGGTCCCGCGCCCAGGATCAGCACCCGATCGCCGATCTCCAGCGAGGCCTGGCGTACGCACAGCAGTCCGGTGGCCAGCGGCTCGCACAGCGCGGCCACGTCCATGGAGAGGCCGTCGGGAACGGCCAGCAGGTCCGACAGCGACACGGTCAGGTATTCGGCGTACGCGCCGTCGGGCTCGTCAGGTCCCAACGCCCCGAAGCTGAGCTGGTGCGGGCACTCCTCGGGTCGGTCGAGCCGGCAGTGGGGGCACCGCCCGCACGACCCCAGCGGGATGGCGAACACCCGGTCGCCCACCGTCCAGTCACCCACCGGCTCGGGGCCGATCTCCGCGATCTCGCCGGTCACCTCGTGGCCCAGCACCGCGCCGTGGCGGGCCAGGTCGCCCTCGGGGGTGGTGGCGTGCAGGTCGGAGCCGCAGACGCCGCACGCCGACACCTTGATCACAGCCTGACCGGGCCCGGGTCGGGGATCGGGAACTTCGGCGATGCGCAGCGGCAGGCCCGGAGCGTCGTAGACGGCGGCTCTCATGTGATGTGGTCTCCTTCGGGTCGTTCGGTGCGGTCGATCATCGACGAGCCCCGTGGCGGTGCAACTGCAGGGCGGTGTCGCCCCGGCGGGGGAGCACCGCCGCGTTGCGCTGCCAGTCGTCCACCCACCCGTTGGCGCACCGGCCGCTGCGGTGGGCGTCGACCATCAGGTCGGCCGGCACCGGGTTCATCAGCTCGATGTGGGTGCCGTCGGCGTCGTAGAGCCAGGCGATGGTGCTGTCGTACTCGGCGTAGTAGGCCGGCTCGCTCAGCGGCTCCACGCCCTGGTCTACGGCTCGCTGCCAGGTCCCGGCCACGTCGCCGGTGGTGAAGCAGACGTGGTCGTAGCAGGCACCCCGCTGCTCGAACGCCGGCCCGTCGATGGTGTCGAAGGCGCCGCCGATGATCTCCAGGCTGAACTCGTGGCCGGCCGCGTCGAAGGACGGGTCGCTCAGCATCACGAACCCCTGAATGCCGCCCCCGTCCAGCGGCGCGGTGAAGTCGTAGGTCTTGACCAGGCCGAAGTGCTCCACCCAGAACGCCTCGGCCTGGGCCAGGTCCGGGGTCAGGCAGCACACGTGATGAAGGGCCAGATTCTCCCGCGGTCCCCGCACGGGCCGGGGCACGGCCACATTGCGGTGCTCGACCAGGTCGATCATGAGCCCCTCGGGCGACCACACCCCGGCGGCCACGGCCAGTGTCACCCCGTCGACCACGAAGGGCTCGGGAGCCCAAGCCGACGGCACTCCGGCAGCCATGAGCCGGGCGTAGGCCTCCTCGACGTCGTCGCACACCAGGGCCACCCGCTCGATGCTCCAGGGCTGGCGGGACAGGTACTCCTCAGACTCGGCCAGCAGGGGCGGGCCCTGGAACTCGAGCAGCACGTCGGTCCCCGCGCCGCCGTAGGCCACGTCGTGGGAGCCGCGGCGATAGGTCCGCTCGGTCAGGTCACAGCCCAGCGCCCGGTACACGCCGAAGCTGTAGTCCACATCGGATGTCAGGAAGCCGACATGGTCGAATCGGAAGGTCATCAGCGGACTTTCCTAGCGCCTGAGGGGGCTAGTCGGCGAACTCGGCTCGCAGGCTGTCGATGTCCAAGCCGACGCTCTCGACGATCTGCAGGAACGATTCCCAGTGGGCGGGAAGGATCTCGACCGGCTCCGTCGAGGCCATGGCCCGCCAGCCCCGCTCACCGGGAAGGAAGATCTCATCCACTCCCGGGCGCCGCTTGGCTCCCTTCACCGCCTCGACCAGCTTGTCCGACTTGTTGCCGGCCTCTCCGGCGGGCATCCAGTGAGACGGGTCGATCACGATCACGCACGCTCCGCCGGTGAGGGCCTCGTCGCGGGGCTCCAGCCAATAGGAGGGCGGCCCGGCGATCTCGGGGCTCAGCCGGGCGCCGGGGTTGATGATCCCGGCCAGCATCTCTGTGAACAGGTTGAAGGCGTAAAGGCGGGGCGAGCCGAACACCGACGGCGCCTCGCAGTCGGATATCCGGCCGTACTCCTCCATCTGCTTGAAGTAGGGGGCCGGGTCGTCGGTGAGCTTGCCGGTATCGGGGTCGGCCAGGAACGGGCCGGGCAGCCGCTTGCCCTGGAAGTAGGCCTCGCTGAGGTTGCCGTCGTGAACTTCGATGGCCTGGATGTCGCTGACGATGGGCGGATGTTCGCCGCCGGGCGAGGCGGCCGCGAACGGCGCCCCCGAGAGCACGTTCTCCATACCGCCCCAGGGCGACACCAATGGCAGGCTGTTGTTGGTGGCGATGGCCATCATGCCCTCACGGGCCGCCATCCGGACGTAGGTGCCGAAGGCGCCCGCGTCGTTGAAGTCGCGCACGAAGGCGATGGCGATGGCGTGGTCTCGGGCCTTGGCGATGGCCCCCTCGGTGGCCATCGTGATTGCCCACTGGCCCGAGGAACGGCGGGCGTCGATCACCAGCCAGGTCGGCCCCTCGTCAACTATCTCCGGCACCGCGTTCACATCCATGGTGCCGGTGCGGGCCAGCAGCACCGGGATCTCGAACACCCCCATACCCTGGGTGAGCTTGCCGTTGCGGTCGCCGTCGGAAACGCATCGGGCCACAACCTCAGCGTGCTCGGCCGAGAACCCCAGCTCGCCCAGCACCCGCCGGTAGCAGTGCTCCAGGAAATCGGGATCTTCCTTCAGCATCGTGGCTCCTTCGGATGGTCCGGACTGGCTCATGCCGGTTCGGACGGTTTCGACTTGCTCATGCCGGTTCGGTCGTTGGGCTACAGGTCGTCGAGCGAGTCCTGGGTCCCCACGACCGACATGAACTCGATGATGGTGCCGAAGGGGTCCCGGCAGTACACGGCGTCGCCGCCGTGATCGAAGCGGAGCGGGTCGCCGGTGCGGGTGCCGCCCAACTCGACGAACCGGTCGAGGGCGGCGTGCACATCGTCTACCTCGATGGCGAGGTGGCGCAACCCCAGCTCGTGGGCTCCCCGCTCGGCGGGGTCGTCTCCGACCCGGTCAGGGGCGTGGTACTGCCACAGCTCCAGGTAGCTGTTCGATCCCCGCATCATCACGCCGTCGGCCGACGACCCGACCAGCCCCACCGCGCTGTCGGCGGCGGGGTCGGGGGCTCGCCACCGGTCCCGCCCGATGATCTCCATGTCGAGCAGCGCACCGTAGAACGCGACGGCCGCATCGAGGTCGCGAACCACCAGCCCCGTGTGGTGGATCCCCCTGATTCTCACCTCTGCTCAGGCGGCTAGGCGCTCGCGCACCTGCACCAGGTTGCCGCTGGGCTCCCGCAGGTACCCGGCGCGGGCTCCGATGCGGTCGTCGTGCGCCGGCGCGGCAACCTCGCCGAAGCCGGCGGCCACGGCGTCGGCCCACGCGGCGTCCACGTCACCGGCCTGGTACAGCACGGTGGAGATCACCGGGCCGTGGTGGTCCATCATGGCGTGCTCGGCCTCGGTGCGGGGCGTGGCCAACACGTTCACGCACTGGCGCCCGTCGTAGGTGTGGTCGGCCAGGTACACGAGGCCGTCGTTGTCGCTGCGGGCGTCGAGGATGATGCGCAGCCCGAGCACGTCGGTGTACCACTCGACCTGGCTGTCCAGATCGCGGCACAACTGCACCACACCCAAGGTCTGCAGACCCGGATGGCCGACGGGGCGGAACTCCACGTCGGGGGTCTTGAAGTCGCCGACATAGGACATGATCTCCACCCACCGGCCCTCGGGGTCGATGGCCACGAAGCCGTGGTAGGTGTCGCCGAACTCCTCGAAGGGCATGGCCACCGTCGCGCCGTTGGACTGGAGGTGATCCACGGTGTCGTAGGCGCTGGGCACGATCCAGCAGATGTGGTTGATGCCCGAGTCGTGCTGTTTGAACCAGTTGCGCTCGTACTCGAACTGGTACGGCGGCGCTTCCATCTGCATCTGGAAAGGCGAGCCGCAGGCCAGGAACGTGTAGTCCACGCCACCCTCGCCGGTGTGGTGCAGGTCGGGCAGCCCTTCCCAGTAGTAGGCCGGGATGGCGTGGTACCAGCGCAGCCAGTTCCACATGGCGTCGCGGGGCTGCTTCTCGAAGATGCACAGATGGTGCAGTTGGTACGCCGGTGTGCTCATGGTCGTCTCCGATGATCGCGTCGGGGGCTGCGGCAACGATAGGGGCGACGTGGTGGTTGTAGGAAAGCAGAGCCGAGGACAAGAGCAAGGATGGGCGCTTGGCGGCCAATGTAGGTTGGCGCGACCATCGAACCCATCTAGGAGTCACCGCAGTGGTCCCTACCGATGATCCAACTCCGAGCCTGAGCCAGCCTGCGCTTCCCGACGGCGAGTTCGCCTGGCACAAGCTTGTCGATCCCGACGAGCTGGGCGAGGGCCGGGTCATGACGGTGACTGTCGGCCACGAGAGCCTCTGCGTGACCCGCACCGCCGACGGCGGCTTCGGCTGCCTCGGTAACGCCTGCCCTCACCAGGGTGGACCGCTGGGGGAGGGGTCGATCGAGGGCGGCTGGCTGCGCTGTCCGTGGCACGGCTACGACTACTCGCCCAAGAACGGCAGGCCCCCGCCGCCCTTCGACGATGCCCCGCCCGCCTACCGCACCGAGGTGCGCGACGACGGCGTGTACGCGGCGCTGCCGGTCGAGCAGCCCCGTGACCGCACCGTCTCCGACGTGCTGGTCGAGACCATGGTGGCCTGGGGCGTGACCCACGTGTTCGGCATGGTGGGCCATTCCAACCTCGGCTTCGCCGACGCCGTGCGAGCGGCTGAGAAACGGGGAGATCTGACCTTCGTCGGGATCCGCCACGAGGGGGCGGCATCCTTTGCGGCCTGCGGCTACGGCAAGCTCACCGGCGGGCTGGCTGCCTGCTTCGCCATCGCCGGGCCGGGCTCCACCAACCTGCTCACCGGCCTCTACGACGCCAAGATGGACCGGGCCCCGGTGCTGGCCCTGTCAGGGCAGGTGCCCTCGGCGGTGCGGGGCCGGGGCGCCTTCCAGGACACCGACCTGTCGGCCGCCTTCGCCGACGTGGCCCGCTACTCGGCGACGGTGCAGTCCGGGTCCAACTACGCCGAGCTGATGACCCTGGCCTGCAAGACGGCCATCGTCGAGCGCGACGTCGCCCACTTGGTGCTGCCCGACGAGGTGCAGGTCCTGCCCGCACCCGACAGGTCGGCCGGCACGCCCCAGGGGCGCACAGGGCTACGGACCGTTGAACCGCCCGCAGAGGCGCTGGCGGCCGCGGTCTCCGCGGTTGCGGGCGCGACCCGGCCTCTGATCATCGTGGGCCACGGCGCCCGCTCGGGGATGCCCGACATCGTGAAGTTGGCCGAGCAGATCGGTGCGCCGGTGGCCACCACCTTCAAAGGCAAGGGACTGATCGGGGACCGGCATCCGCTGGCCTGCGGCGTGCTGGGCCGCTCGGGCACCCCCATCGCCAGCTGGTTCATGAACGAGTCCGACCTGCTGTTGACCTTCGGGGTGTCGTTCGCCAACCACACCGGTATCGCCGACTACAAGCCCATCGTGCAGGTGGACTTCGACCCGATGGCGCTGGGGCGCTTCCACCCGGTGGACGTGCCGGTGCTGGCCGAGGTCGGCGTCGCGGCGCGGGCCCTGGCCGGAGCCATGCCCGCAGACCGCCGGTGCCAGGACCTGCGACCCGAAGTGGCCGAACGCTGGGCCATCTGGCGCGACGAGAAGGCCCGCCGGCGGGCCGACGACCGCGGCGAAGGCCTCAACGCCGCGTCGGTGTTCGACGCGCTCAGCCGGCTGGTGCCCGCCGACGCCGTCGTGCCGGTGGATGTCGGCAACCACGCTTACTCCTTCGGCCGCTACTTCGAGACCAGGGGCCAGACCGTGCTGATGTCGGGCTACCTCGGATCCATCGGCTTCTCGTTGCCCGCGGCCATGGGCTGCTGGGCCGCCACCCAAAGCCGCCCCGAGCACGCCGGCCGGGCGGTGGTGTCGGTGTCGGGCGACGGCGGGTTCGGCCAGTACGCCGTGGAACTGACCACCGCGGTCAAACACGGCATGGACATCACCCATGTGCTGCTGAACAACAACGAGCTGGGCAAGATCTCCAAGGAGCAGCGGGCCGCTGAACTCGACGTGTGGCAGACCTCGCTGCACAACCCCGACTTCGCGGCCTTCGCCGAGCTGTGCGGCGCCCGAGGCTTCCGGGTCACCGCGCTGGATCAACTCGACGACGCCGTCGCCGCGGCCCTCGACCACCAGGGCCCCGCCCTGGTAGAGATCCTCACCGACCCCCTGCTCGTCTGAGGCCCTCCCACCACCGGATCCGGTCACTCTGGACTGTGCCCCACCCCGACGGCGGAATCGGTCCTCGGGGGAAGTTCAGGGGCATCCCCGATTGGGCGGGTGAGGGTCGGGCCGCACAGTGGACCGGTGGATGAGGCAGCTCCGCGGCCATCGCCTGCCGGCAGCAACGGAACCGAGCGCCCGTATGCTCCGCGGGTGACCATCGTCGAGACGCAAGCGCTGACACAGCGTTTCGGCTCCACTCTGGCTCTCGACGCTCTCGACCTCCAGATGCAGCCCGGAGTGACCGGCCTCGTCGGGGCCAACGGCGCGGGCAAGACCACACTGCTCAACGCCATGCTGGGCCTGCGCATCCCCACTTCGGGATCGCTCACCGTGCTGGGCTTCGACCCGCAGAGGGCGGGCCACAG
>JAPOQG010000029.1 GCA_026710865.1 Acidimicrobiaceae bacterium | reverse complement strand
TGCAGCGGGTGAGCGGCGCCTACTGGCGGGGCAGCGAGCGCAACCCCATGCTCCAGCGGATCTACGGCACGGCCTGGGCCACCCGCAAGGACCTCGCCGGCCACCTGCACCGACTGGCCGAGGCCGAGCGGCGCGACCACCGCCGCCTGGCCGCCGAGCTCGACCTGGTGTCGTGGCCGACCGAGCTGGGGCCGGGCCTGGCGGTATGGCATCCCAAGGGAGCCCTGGTCCGCACGCTGATGGAGGACTACTCCCGCCGGCGCCACGCCGACGGCGGCTACGAGTCCGTCTTCTCGCCCCACATCGCCAAGTCGGTGCTGTGGGAGACGTCCGGGCACCTCGACTTCTACGCCGAGAGCATGTACCCGCCCATGGAGGTCGACGGCACCGACTACTACCCCAAGCCGATGAACTGCCCGTTCCACGTGATGATCTACCGGTCGTCGCAGCGCAGCTACCGGGACCTGCCCATGCGGCTGTTCGAGCTGGGGACGGTCTACCGCTACGAGTTGTCGGGCGCGGTGCACGGCCTGCTCCGCAGCCGAGGGTTCACCCAGGACGACAGCCACATCTTCTGCACCCGCGACGACATCGCCGCGGAACTGGCCTCGCTGCTCGAGTTCGTGTTGAGCGTGCTGCGGGCCTTCGGCTTCACGGACTTCGTGGCCAAGCTCTCCACGCGCCCCGAGGAGAAGTCGGTGGGGGAGCCGGCGTTGTGGGACGAGGCCACCGCCGGACTGCGGGCTGCGCTGGACGCCAACGGGCTCGCCTACGCGATCGACGAGGGCGCCGGCGCCTTCTACGGCCCCAAGATCGACGTCGACGTGCGCGACGCCATCGGCCGGTCGTGGCAGCTGTCGACCATCCAGCTCGACTTCAACCTGCCGGAGCGCTTCGGGCTGGAGTATGTGGCCGCTGACGGCTCCCGACCCCGTCCCGTGATGATCCATCGGGCGCTGTTCGGTGCGGTGGAGCGCTTCTTCGGGTTGCTGGTCGAGCACTACGCCGGGGCCTTCCCCGCCTGGCTCGCACCGGTGCAGGCCCAGGTCCTGCCGGTGGCTGCGGCCCATGCCGGCTACGCCGCCGAGGTGGCCGGCGCCCTGAGTTCCCGAGGCTTCCGCACCGAGGTGAGCCCGGCGGAGGAGCCCCTGGGCAAGCGGGTGCGCAACGCCAAGGTGGCCAAGGTCCCGTACGTTCTGGTGGTGGGCGACGACGACACTGCCAACGGCACGGTCGGGGTCAACGCCAGGGGCACCAAGAAGCCCGAGCGCGACGTCCCGCTGGAGGCCTTCGCGGCCCGGCTGGCGGCCGAGGTCGAGGCCCGGGCCTGACATGTTGGAGCGCCGAACGGATCCCGCCGGCCGCGAGCTTGCCGTGACCCTTCGCCCGCCCAAGGGACGTTGACATGGTGGAGCGCCTCTGGGCCGGGTGGCGGATCCCCGCCATGATCACCGACCGCGAGGCGGCCGCAGCCGGTGTGGCCGACTCGTCGGGCACCATCCCGGGCACGGTTCCCGGAGCCGGGACCGGTCCCGGCGACGA
>JAPOQG010000079.1 GCA_026710865.1 Acidimicrobiaceae bacterium | reverse complement strand
GCCGTCGTCGTCCACCGCGGTGCGGAACGTGATGGTCTGGGGATGGCGGGTGCGGCTGGCGTAGAACTCCTCGGCCCGGTCCAGCTCGAGGCGCACCGGCCGGCGGGTGGCGATGGCGAGGTGGGCGACGATGTCCTCGATGAGCATCTCCTGCTTGGCCCCGAAGCCGCCCCCGATGCGGGGCTTGATCACCCTGATGTCCTTGATGTCCATGCCGATCAGCGGCGCCAGCATCCGGCGGGTGTGGAACGGCACCTGGGTGGCGGTGCGGACCACCATCCGCTCGTCGGAGTCGAGCCACGCCATCGAGATGTGGGGCTCGATCGGGCACTGCTGGACCTGGTGCACCCTGAAGGTCTGCTCGAACACGTGGGGCGCGGACGCGAGGTTGCCGTCGACGTCGCCGCGCTGGGCCGCCAGGTGGTGCACCAGGTTGCGCTGGGGGTCGCAGATGTGGGTGGTGTCGTCCTCGTCGTGGACCTTGGGGGCGTCGGGGTCCATGGCGAGGCGCTCGTCGAACACCGCCGGCAGCACCTCGTACTCGACCTTGATGAGCCGCACGGCCTCCTCGGCCGCCTCGATCGTCTCGGCCGCCACCGCAGCCACCCGGTCGCCGACGTGGCGGACCCGGTCGTCGAAGCTCACCTGGTCGTAGGGGTGGGGGTTGGGCCAGCTCTGCCCCCCGGAGGCGTACTTCACCCGGGGCGTGTTCCCGTGGTGCAGCACCGCATGCACGCCGGGCACGGCTCGAGCCGCCGAGTCGTCGATGCTGAGGATGCGGGCGTGGGCGTGGGGGCTGCGCAGCACCTTGGCGTACAGCATCCCGCGGGGCTCGATGTCGTCGGTGAAGGCCGGGTTGCCCTTGGCCAGCCGCACCGCGTCCACCTTGACCTCGGGCTTGCCCACCACAGCCATGTCGGGCACCTCCCGCGACGGCACCAGCCGGGGCACGGCGCGGGGCGCTTCGGGCGCCGGGCCGGCGGTGGGCGGCTCTGCGGGAGGGCGGTAGCCGTCGGTGAGCGGCTCGATGACCAGCGGTGTGAACGGCTCGGTCTCCTCCCCCCGCAGCACCGCCGCAGCCCGCTTGACGGCCTCCACCGGCTTCACGTAGGCGGTCTCGCGGTCGAGGATGCCCGAGAGCATGTCCCGGATCTCGTCCTCGGACGGGTCGGGGCTCTCCTCCAGCAGGGCGAGCGTGCCGAGGATCATCGCACCCGCGGAGTAGCCGGACTGGAAGGCTCCGACGGCCACGAAGGCAGTCTGCACGGGATGCAGGTCCGGCGAGACGTTGAGCGACTCGACGGTGGTGACCCGGTGGCCGTCGGCGGAGGCGGCCAGGATCACGTCGGCGGAGGCGAGCCGCCCGTCGTAGAGCACTGCGGCCGCGCCGGTCTCGCCGCTGTCGGAGCCGAAGTGGACCGAGAACATGCCCAGCCGGCGCAGGGCCTCCCTCAGCGTGTGATGGGGCTCGACGGCCAAGGCGGCCGGAGCGCCGTTGAGTTCGAACGTGACGTCGATGGTCATGGGTACAGCTCCTGCATCACCCGGGCCGTGAGCGTGACGGCCAGGTGCAGGCGGTACTCGCGGCTGCCCCTGAAGTCGCCGGCCGGGTCCAGGCCTGCGGTCGGGTCGTGCACGTCCACCAGCACCGGATGGTCGGCCACCCCGGTGAGGGCCATGGCCACGAAGCCGTCGGTGCGCCGCCCGTAGGCGCCGACGATGGGGACGTCGGCAGGGGTGCGGCCGGTGCGGGACACCGCGGTGCTCCCGGACGGATCGACGGTCACCGCGGTTATCAGCGAGCCCGCCGTCAGCCCGGCGGCCAGCAGCTCGCCGAGCCCGTGCTCCGCGGAACCGGCGTCGCCGGGGCCGGCCAGCTCCACCCGGGCCTCGTGGGCCAGCAGGGCGGCCAGCAGCAGGCTCTCAGCCGAGGCCTTGGCCACGAGACCGCCCACCGTGGCCAGCGTCCGAAGCGTGGACGGCTGCTCGGCCCGGGCCAGCTCCCTCAAGGACTCGGGCAGCAGCTCGCCGCGGCGGACCGCATCGAGGGTGGCGGTGGCCCCCAGGCTCACCCGGCCGCCGCCGGCCGCGGCGATCCGGTCCAGCCCGAGCGCCTGCAGGTCGACGGCCTCCAGGTCGGAGGGCTCACGGTCTGAATTGAGTGTCGTCCCGCCGGCGAGGGCCGCTCGCCGAGGAGAGCTCAGCAGGTCGAGCGCCTCGCCCAGGGACGCGGGCCGGTGGTACGCGGTCACGAGAGGCACGGAGAGAAACGCTACCGGTCCCCAGGGTTGAATCTCGCAGCGGAGCGCGTCCTGGAGCCGGCCGTTCCTCCGGCACGCGGTACTGTCTAGACCTGTGAGGGTCGCCGTCGTATACAACCGGGACAGCCGGAACGTCATCAACCTCTTCGGCATGCCCAACCAGGAGAAGATCGGCCTGGCCACCATCAAGCGGCTCACCGAGGCCCTGCGTCGGGGCGGCCACCGGGTGACCGCGTTCGAGGCGGACAAGGAGCTGATCTCCAAGCTGGAGTCGTTCATGCCCCGAGTCGTCAAGGGCGAGCGTCCCGGAATGGTCTTCAACGTCTCCTACGGCCTGCAGGGCCAGGCCCGCTACACCCACGTGCCCAGCATTCTCGAGATGATCGGGATCCCGTATGTCGCCTCCGGGCCGCTGGGGCACTCGCTGGCGCTGGACAAGGTCGTCACCAAGATGATCCTGCGCCAGAACGGCATCCCCACGCCGGAGTTCGCGGTGCTGGACACGCCCGAGACGCCGATCCCGGCCGGCCTGCCCTATCCGATGGTGGTCAAGCCCAAGAACGAGGCCGTGTCGTTCGGTCTGGCCGTGGTGAGCGACGAAGACGAGTTGCGCAGGTCCGCGAAGGTCATCTTCGACCGGTTCGGCCAGCCCGTTCTGGCCGAACAGTACATCGAGGGCCGCGAGATCAACGTCGGCCTGCTGGGCAACGGCCCCCCGGAGGCCTTCCCGCCGGTGCTGCTGAGCTTCGGCGACGGCCCCCAGATCTACACCTACGAGGACAAGACCGGCCGCAGCGGCCGCCAGATCCAGCCGGTGTGCCCGGCGCCGATCTCCGCACAGTCGACGGAGCAGGCCCAGGAGATCGCAGTGCGCACGTTCACCGCGCTGGGCCTCTACGACTGCGCCCGCGTCGACATGCGCATGGACGCCGACGACAACCTCTACGTGCTGGAGGCCAACAGCCTGCCCAGCCTGGGAGAGCACGGGTCCTACCTGGTGGGCGCGGCCCACGTCGGCCTGGACTTCGGGGCCTTCGTGAACCGGCTGGTCGAGGTGGCCAGCGCCCGCTACTTCGGCACCCCGCAGCCCCCGCCGGTCGACGCCCGGGCCGCGGACCGGTCCGAGCGGGCCTTCCAGTACATAACCCAGCGCCGCGACGCCATGGAGCGCTCGTTGCAGCGGTGGGTGCAGGTCTCGAGCCGGACCGACGACCCGCTGGGCCTGTCGCGGGCCGCGGAACGGGCCGACCGGATCTTCACCGAGGTGGGGATGCGGTCCGTGCCCGAGCTCACCGATGGACCCGAGGCCTACACATGGGAGACGGTCCGGGGGCTGGAGGGCGGCGTCCTGCTGCTGGCCCACATCGATGTGCCCGTCGTCACCGACTGGGTGCGCCAGGGGTTCCGGCGGGATCCCGAATGGCTCTACGGCGAGGGGGTCGGGCGGTCCCGGGGCCCGCTGGTGATGCTGGAGTACTCGCTGCGAGCGCTGCGCAGCATCCGCGGCCTGCGCAGGCTGCCGCTGGGCGTGATGCTGTACGCCGACGAGGGCCGTGACGCAGTGCAGAGCCGGCCCCTGATACGGCAGGCCGCTGAGCGAGCCGACCATGTTCTCGTGTGCCGGCCCGGAACCGTCGGCAACGGCATCCTCACCCAGCGACGGGGAAGCCGCCGCTACGAGCTGGCCGTGGAGGGCGACCGGCTCAGCCCGGCCCAGATCGGCCGCCGCCGCACGGTCGTGGACTGGACCTGCGAGAAGCTGCAGTCCATCGGCGCGCTGAACTCCCCCCGGAAGCGCATCTCGATAGCCGCGCTCGACTTGAGGACCGAGCGGCACGCGATGTTCGTGCCCCACCGGGTGGAGGTGTCGCTGATGATGTCGTACCTGCAGGCCGCGCAGGCGGACGAGACCGAGGCGGCCATGCGGGCCGCGCTGGGCCGCGGCGGACCCAAGTGGCACCTCGACCGGCTCGACGACCGGCCCCCCATGCCGGACCGACCCAACAACGCAGCGCTGGTGGAGGCCCTCGAGGCTGCCGCGGTGCGGTGGGAGATCCCGCTGGAGCGGGAATCGTCCGCCTGGCCGTCGGTTGCCGGACTGGTTCCCGCCGACACGGCGGTGGTGTGCGGGATGGCCCCGGTGACCAGGGACCGGGGAACGCCCGACGAGGCCGTCCAGCGCATCAGCCTCGTCCAGCGGACGCTGCTGCTGACGGAGTACCTGATCGGCCAGCTCGAGCGCTGACCGGATGACCGAGCTCGGGGCGCAACCGCACCCGTCCAGGCCTGCTGACCCCGAAGCGGAGAGGCCGCGCCCGCGGCGCCGGCGGGAGGTCGACACCGACCAACTGGAACTGGCCGGCACCCGCCTCCATGAGCCCCAACGCGTAGCCGCGTCCTGGAAGGGGATGGTGAGCACGGCTCACTACGCGGCCACGGCAGCCGGCGCGAGGATGCTCGAGCAGGGCGGCAATGCGGTGGACGCCGCGGTCGCGGCCGCACTGGCCCTCGGTGTGTGCGAGCCCGCGGCGTCGGGCTTGGGCGGTCAGACCATGATGCTCGTCCATCACCGAGCCTCCGGCACCACTGTGGCCGTGGACGGCTCGTCGCGGGCTCCGCACCGGGCGGTGATCGACACCTTCGCCAACCTTTCAGCCGACCGCAGGCGGGGGCACCTGGCCACCACCGTCCCCAGCTCGCCCGCCACCTATGCCCACGTGCTGGAGCGCTACGGGCGCCTCAGCTGGGCGACCGTCATCGAGCCGGCCATCGTGCTCGCCGAGGAGGGATACGAGATTAGCCTGCTGCAGCACCGCCTCGCCAGGCGGGAGCGCAAGCACCTGCAGACCCGCTCGGCGGGGCCGCTGTTCCTGCAGGACGGACGGCGGGCGCACCGGGCCGGAACGAGGTTCCGGCAGCCTGTCCTGGCCGCGACGCTGCGCCGGCTGGCCGAGCGCGGCCACGAGGACTTCTACCTGGGTCTGACCGCCCGCCTGATCCATGAGGACATGGAGGCCAACGGGGGGATCCTGCGAGCCGACGACCTCGCGCAGATCCCCCGTCCCGTGGAGCGAGAGCCCCTGTCGGGGCGACTCGGCCGCGACGACGTCCTCACGATGCCGCCGCCCGGGGCGGGCCGCACGCTCGTGGAGATGCTCAACATCCATCAGAGCCTCCCCCGCGGGCTCCAGGACATCGACACCCCCGACGGCGCGGTGTGCCTGGCGAAGTCGATCCGGCAGGCGCTCATCGACCGCAGGGACCGCCCCTTCGATCCCAACCTGTACTCCCAAGTCTCCGACAAGCAGATGCTGAACCGCCAGTACGCCCGGACGGTGGCGGCGCGCATCGGAGCGCCCCACGCCCACGGCGAGACCACCCACCTCTCCGTGATGGACTCGGACGGCAACGCGGTGGCGCTCACGCAGTCGATCGAGAACGTCTACGGCTCGTGCGCGGCGTCGCCCCAGCTCGGTTTCCTCTACAACAACTACATGAGCGCCTTCGAGTACGAGGACGCGTCGCACCCCTACCACCTGAGGCCGAACGCAGTGCCATGGGCCAGCGTGGCCCCCACGATCGTCTTGAGGAAAGGGGCGCCGTGGCTGGCGATCGGCTCGCCCGGGAGCGAGCGCATCGCCTCGTCGATCCTCCAGGTCCTGATCCGGCTCAGGAGCTCGTCACCGCTGGCCGCGGTGGACGCCCCCCGCCTTCACTGCTCACTGCACGGCGTGGCGTCAGTGGAGGCATCCCGGGTATCGACCGACGTGCTGGACGCCCTCCAGCGGCACGGCTTCGATGTGGACCGCCGGGATCCCTACTCGTTCTACCTGGGGTGTGTACAGCTGGTGATGAACGACGGGGGCCGGCTGATCGGCGTGGCCGACCCGAGACGAGACGGCGCCGCCGACGGTCCGGACTCGGCGCCTTCGAGCGGGCGCGGATAAGTGAGAGCCCCTCGCGTCGCGGCGGTGTCGCTCCCGCTCCTGTTCGCTGCGCTCACGGGCCTCTCGGGCCACGGCCTCGCCCGTATGGACCCGATCGGCGCGCCTGTCCGCTCGGCCTCTCGGCCAGTCCAGTGAAGCTGCCCCTCGTCGTCTCAGTTCCTCATGCCGGGCTGCGGGTTCCCGGAGAGGTCGCGTCAGCATGCGCGCTCTCGGCGGCAGAGATCGCAGCCGACTCCGACGGGGGCGCCGGCGAGATCTACGCGATCGAGGCGGAGGTCGGGGCGTTCGTGACCACCGATGTCGCCCGGGCCGTGGTCGACATGAACAGGGCGAGAGACGACCGCCGGCTCGACGGAGTCGTCAAGACCCACACCTCGTACATGGCGGGCGTGTGGGACCGCCCGCTGACAGAGACCGAGATCGAGGGCCTCCTGGCCGCGTACTACGACCCCTACCACGCCCGGCTCACCGAACTGGGGACGGCGGGTCGCTGGCCGCTCGGGGTGGACTGCCACACCATGGCCGCGGTGGGCCCCCCGGTCGGGCCGGACCCCGGCCGCGAGCGTCCGTGGGTGTGCGTGAGCAACGCCGACGGCACCTGCCCGCAGGAGTGGGTGGACACGCTGCGGGAGGGCTTCCAGCAGCAGCTCGACGGGCCGGTGAGGGTCAACGACCCCTTCCGGGGCGGCTACACCTGCCGCTCGCACTCAGCCGAGATGCCCTGGGTCCAGATCGAGCTGTCCCGAGCCGAGTACCTGCCCTACGACGCCAAGCGCCAGGTGGTGTTGGCCGCCCTGGCGCACTGGGCCGAGCGCCACGCCTGAGCGCAGACTCTCTCTCAGGTCCGGGTGACGCGGGAGGCTATGCCGGCCCGGTCGAAGAGGCGGCGGGCGGCGGCTTCGGCTTCGGCCATTATCCGGCGCTCGTCGGCCACGACGAGTTGGCCGTCTCGCAGCAGGACGCGGCCGTCCACCACGACGTCTCGCACATCTCTGGGAGTGGCGTTGTAGACGAGGGCACTCGGCACCCGGTGCACCGGCGCGACGAACGGCGAGCCCAGGTCCACGACCAGCAGGTCGGCCCGCTGGCCCTCGGCCACCATCCCGAACGAATCGGGCATGCCGAAGGCCGCCGACCCGTTCCGGCAGGCCATCTGCAGCACGTCGGCGGGCTGCAGCACCAGGGCGTCCAGGTGGTGCACCTTCTGGAGGAGAACGGTCGCCTTGAGCACCTCGAACATGTCCTGGCGGTTGTTGCTTCCCGGCCCGTCGCTGGCCAGCGCCACCGTGATGCCCCTGGCCCGCATCTCGGGCACACGGGCCACGCCCGAGGCCAGGTACATGTTCGACACCGGGCAGTGCACCACCACCGAGCCGGTCGCCGCGATGAGGTCGAGCTCGTCGTCGTCGAGCCAGACACTGTGGGCCAGCTGCATGTCGGGGCCGAGGACGCCCAGCGAGTCGAGCCACGTCACGTGGCGCGTCGCCCGCTCTTCGAGGCTCATGTCCACCTCGACCGCGGTCTCCGCGCAGTGGATGTGGGTGCCGCGGCCCCAGCTGCGAGCCGCGGCCACCGTCGTGCGCATGGCCTCGTCGGAGCATCCCCACGGGATCAGGGGCGCCAGCTCCACCCGGATCCGGTCGTCCTCGTGGCCGTCCCAGCGGCGGCGGGCGGCGTCGGCCCGGGCCACGGCCTGCTCGGCCGTCTGCTCCAGGGTCGGGAGGTAGTTGCGGTCGGCCCAGCCGTGGGCCAGCAGGAACCGCACCCCCAGCTGGTCGGCGGCCCGGCACACGGCGTCGTTGATGCCCTCGTCGGTGTGGATGTACTGGTGGTCGATCACGCTGGTGGCCCCGGCCCGCAGGTTCTCGACCAGGCCGGCCATGGCCGCGGCTCCGGCAGTCTCGGCGTCCAGATGCACGGCGGCGGGCCAGATGCAGTCGCGCAGCCAGTCGAGCAGGGCCTTGTCGTCGGCCAGCCCCCGGAAGAACGTCTGGAACAGGTGGGTGTGGGCGTTGGTCATGCCCGGCATGACCGCGCAACCGGCGGCATCGATCACGTCCTCGGCCTGCCGCAGACGACTCGCAGGCGGCTCACCCGCCCCGACCTCGGCCACCCGGTTGCCGCGCACGTACACCCACCCCGGATCGTGGATCGTGCCCAGGTCGTCCACGGTCACAACCGCACCGCCATGAATCAGAATGTCAGCAGCCGGCTTCACGCTCGACACCGCCGAGCGAACCTCAGGCACGGACTCGGGCTCCGGGCTCTCAGAGTCTGCCCACGAACTCGATGAGGCGCCCCTCCAACGGGTCGACTGCGAATCTCAAGCCCTCCAGCGTGTACGCGCCGAGCAGCACGGTCTCTTCGTCCTCGCCGAAGACCACCAAGGTCTCGATGGTGCGGCCCTGCACCGTTGCCACCGCCTTGCCCAGCGGGTACTCCACGCGGTGCCCGTCGGCGAGCGACAGCCACACCGTGTCGAAGGGCTCCACGCCCATCTCGACGAGCTTCTCCGAAGGCACCACCGTGAGGGCAGCACCGGTGTCGACGAGCGCCACCGTCTCCAGGAAGCGCTCCCCGTCCACATGGTCGAGCCGCATGCGGCAGGTGAGCATCCCCATGGCTATACCTCCTATTCCTAGATGATCACTAGATCATCACTAGATCATCACTAGTCCCCTACAGTACATGATAATGTCCGAAAACCTCATCAGGCACCGATCAGGGGGACCAGTGGGCGAAGGCGTCTATCACCGGCTCCATGTTGTCCATCAGCGGGTAGAGCACCGGGCAGGTGACGCCGGCGTCGATGAACTCGGCCACCGTGTCGCGGCACTCCGAGGCGGAGCCGACGGC
>JAPOQG010000121.1 GCA_026710865.1 Acidimicrobiaceae bacterium | reverse complement strand
GGCCTGGCCGACGTGGGAGGCGACCTCCATGACCGCCAGATCGGCCCCAGCCGCGACGGACCCAACGGCGCCGCAGGTGTCGGCCACCGAGGCCCCAGCCGCGACGGACCCAACGGCGCCGCAGGTGTCGGCCACCGAGGACCCAGCCGCGACGGACCCAACGGCGCCGCAGGTGTCGGCCACCGAGGCCCCAGCCGCGACGGACCCAGCCGCGCCGGAGATTTCCGCGCCGCAGGTGTGGGCGGGGGTGGTGTCGGCGAGGTCGTGGATGGTTGCCTCCGGCAGGAGGCCGGCGAGCCGCTGGCGGGTGCCGGCAGCCACCCCGTGCACGATCACCGTGCGCGCCCCGGCGGGAACGAGCGGTGCGAGGTCAATGAACGCCTGCGGCATCGGCAACCGCGGCGATCCTACCGCTGGAGTCCTGCGCCGCAGGGGGCACAGGGCGAGCGGGGCCCGGTTGCGGCTCCGTGGCCGGGCGCGCCATGTATGGTGGCGGCGGTCTCCGGTGGGCGGCATCAGCCCGGCGCCGACTCGCCGGTCCCAGCTTGCCGGCGCCCGTGGGCCCGACACCCGAACCAGGAGGTTCCGATCCTGCCCTCTCAACTGCGCCAGGACCTGCTCAGAATCCTCAAGGAACGGGGCTATCGCCGCCTCGACGCGCCGATCAGGCTGGCGTCGGGGGCGTTGTCGTCGGACTTCATCGACGGCAAGGAGGCCCTGGCCGAGTGGCGCCATCTGCGCCTCGCCTGCGAGGCCATCGTCGAGACCGTCACCGAGGCCGGTCACAGCTTCGACGCCGTGGGCGGGCTCACCATGGGGGCCGACGCCCTGGCCGTGGGCATCGCCGCGGTGAGCGACTGCCGGTGGTTCTTCGTGCGCAAGGAGGCCAAGCAGCGTGGCACCCGGCGGTGGGTGGAGGGCGCCCAGATCGGCCCCGGCGACCGGATCCTGCTGGTGGACGACGTGGTGACCACCGGCGGGTCGATCTTCAAGGCGCTCGACATCGTCGACGAGACCGGCGCCGAAACGGTGGCCGCGGTCACGCTGGTGGACCGCAGCGGCCTGGCGGCGCAAGGGTTCGAGCAGCGAGGCATCGGCTACTACCCGATGACCACCTACGAGACCCTAGGGATCGACCCGGTCACCCCGGTCGCAGCCGACGCAGCCGGCTAGCCTCCCGCCGCCGGGTTGGCCGCCAGGAGGTGGCTGTCCGGTACAGGATCAGCGGTTCGAGCAGCGAGGCATCGACTACTACCCGATGACCATCGCTATCCGGCTTCTCGGTGGCCGGGTTCCGGATCCTCGGTGGTCGGCGGCTGGGGCGTGCGCAGCGTGAAGCCTTCGGGTGCCATCAGGTGGCCTTCCACCCGGGCCAGCCTCTCCCGGGTGTCTGACACGTCGCGGGCCATCACATCGAACTTGGCGTCCAATGCAGTGACCTTGGCGTCGAGTCCGCCGACCCCGGCGTCCAACGCAGAGACACTGGCCTCCAGGCCCGTTACCCGGGTGTCGAGCTTGTCCAGCTTGTTGTCGAAGTGGTTGAACTGGCGGAACATCAGGGTGACGACCGTGAGAGTCGATCCGAGGACCGACACCACGATCGTGATCATCAAGACGACTGTGTCTACTTCCATCGTGCGGGTGCCTCCGTGCCGCGGGAATGCTTGAGGCGAGCCATGACCGCGGCTTGCGACGGCGCCCGCAGAGGCTACTGGAAGGCACTGAGAATATCAATAAGCGATGGCGAATAATGAAGAGCGCTGATGTGGCCTGTAGCTGCTGCTACGTGACTTGGACTAGGCCAGCAGGCGTTGGCCGCCTCGGAGTGGCTAATTCAAGATCTGATCTCGAAATAGCCCCTGGTGGAGACGAGCCTGTCAGGCGTCCGGGGCGCGGTGTTGGGGGAACGCTAGGGCCAACGCGCTCTCGATGAAGTCGCTGGTGTGAGCGGTTGCGGCGTCGGCACCGTAGGCGTCGGCCACCAGCGCCAGCATCTCGTCGGGGTCGCTGAACCCTGCCTCGCGGGCCAGGCGGGCGGCGTCTGCGAGGTCCTGGCCGCGGGCCGCGTGCAGTTTCATGGCCAGCAGCACGGCCGGGGAGGGCGCCTCGACGGTGAGGCAGTCGCTTCGGTGCAGGATCTGGGGCTGCAGGTCGCCTGCGGGGGCGAATATCGCCACGGCGCCGTTGAGCCAGTTGCGCGGCAGTCCCTCGGCCTCGGCTACCAGCCGGGCAGCGCGGGCGATCTCGGGGGTGAAGCGCATCGAGATGAGATCGACCGCGGGAGTGCGCCGTCCTGCCGGAACGGGGTGCCGCTGGGCCCGGGAACGGTCTGCGAGGACATCGATGTCGTGGGTGGTGCGGTCCTCCCACATCAACGCCAGCGCGGCGCCGCCGACGACCATCAGGTGGTGGCCGGCCGAGCCGGCCTCCCGCAGGTGTGATGACAAGCGGTCGAGCAGGCGCCGGATCTCGGCGGCGTCGAGTTGCCGATCCGGCGGGATCGGGGGCCCGAGGTCGCTCACGTCGAGCGGAGGTCCACCACCGAGAAGTAGACCCGGTGGAAGCCGCAGACCCCCGGGGCGCTCTCTCGCAACCGCTGCCCGTAGGGCGACGCCAGGTCCACGTCGGGCACCAGCGCCACGTCGACGGGGGAACGGGCCGAGAGGACCCACTCCGGCAGCGGGTGGCCGTCGCGCTGGCACAGGCCGTGGACCACCGCCGCGATCTTGGCCGCGGTGACGGCTCCGACGCCCTCGGGCAGCCCGCCGGCCAGCATCAACTCCCTGTACTCCGGCTGGTTGTTCCAGTCCTTGATCAGCTGGGCCACCGGCCAGTAGCCGGCCCCGCGGCCCCCCGGGACCGCCATCGCGGCGGGCAGCTCGCCCACCACCATGTAGGGGCGCGACCGCAGCGGCCCCTCCCGCCGGCGCGGCCTGACGACGGCGGTTGAGGCTCCCGTCGGAGAGTTCATGTCGTTCACTGAGGCGACTCTAGCGGCGGCGCCGCGCAGCAGTCATGACATATTCGTCATCTCTTCGGCCCCCGAGAAGCGGCTCCCGAACTGCAGACTGCGGATGCGAGCCCTCCCTTTGTCCCTCATACAATCGTCGAGGCGCCTGCGACGATTTTGAGATGACAGCACTGCTCGAGGGGTTCAGGGATGGGGAAGCTGACCGCAAACGGCGTCCGGGGCATCAAGACGCCGGGCAAGTACTACGACCAGCACGGTCTGATCCTGCGGGTGGCGCCCGGAGGGTCCAAACAATGGGTTTGGCGGGGCACGATCCGCGGAAGGCGCCGAGACGTCGGGCTGGGATCGGT
>JAPOQG010000030.1 GCA_026710865.1 Acidimicrobiaceae bacterium | reverse complement strand
GTGACTTCGCCGGGATCGACACCCGCGCCGACCAGCAATTCGCCGACGGCTGCGGCTGCCTTCTCATGGGCGGCCGCATGCACGAGGCGTGCCGCGGCCGCAGGGTCGCCACCGGCCAATGGAGCCAGCACGGCCGAAGCCTGGTCTGCGTCCAGCACGATGTCGCCTGGCAGGGACTGCCCGTCGGCGAGCAGTCCCAGTACCACGTCGGCGTCGGTGAGGGTCGGCTCGGTGCCGCCCCGACCGAACGCGGCCGGCCCGGGCACCGCCCCGGCACTGGCCGGCCCCACCGTCACAGTCCCGGAGTCGCTCACCGACGCTATGGACGATCCGCCCAGTCCGACAGACACGATCCCGGGCACCGGCAGCCGTACCCGGACGCCGCGGATCTCGGGCGCCTCGTCCACCTCGTAGGACCCGTCGCGCACCAGGCCGAGATCGAGGGTGGTGCCACCCATGTCGAACGCCAGCACAGTCCCGTCGCGCCGGTCGCGGGCCTCGGCCGCGGCCAGGCCCAGCCCCGCGGCCGGTCCCGAGCTGTAGGTGCTTATGGCGGTGGTGCGCGGCATGCGGCTGAACGTGCCGTCGGAACGGGTGGCCAGCAGCGGCACCGTCAGCCCGGTCTGCTGCAGGATGCCCTCGGTGCGGTACAGCAGCTTGGCCATCGGCCGGCTCAGGTAGGCGTTGAGGACGGCCGTGCTGGTGCGCAGGGCGTCGTCGGCGACATCGGCCGTCTCCCACCCCAGGGTCAACGGCATCGACCGCAAGTAATGGACGGGATACCGGTCCTGCACAAGCTCCCGCAGCCCGGCCTCGGCGTGGCGGTGGGACCCTCGCAGGCTCACAACCGTCTGGCGCACACCCTGCTGGACCAGGTCGCGGCACACGGCCAGCACGTCCTCGGGCGCGTCCGGCGAGACCCCGACCACATGGTCGGCCCTCACGAACACGCCCAACGCCGGGGCGGGCTCGCTCGGCCCGTACAGCGATTTCTCGGCCCCGGCCTCCACCATCAACCCGACCGGGTCGCCGGTGCCGGTGACCACGGCGTTGGTTCCGATGGTGGTGGCCAGACGGAACAGGCTGACCCCGGCCAGGAAGTCCTTCAGGGAGCTGTCGAACGCAGCCGCGCCCTCGGCCAGGCACGACATCACCGAGCGGGTCAGGTCGAAGTGGCTGGTGGGGACCTTGGTCGCCACCGCCCGCTCGCCGTCGGAGAAGTAGCCGTCGGTGAAGGTCCCGCCCATGTCGATGCCGACCGAGTAGGTCACGACCGCCCTCCCGGTCCCAGCCCAGCCGGCACTGGGCGCGGCCGCGGCACCGCCACTCGCCGCCGGCGAGTCACGCCGGATCCTCCCCATCCCGGTTCTCCCCCGCCGGGTTCTCCCCATCCGGTGTGGCGACCAGTCCAGCGGCGTACCGCACCACATCAGGGTCGACGTCGGCGTCGAGGTCGGCGGTCAGCACGGTGTCCGCCGACACCAGCTGGACCGCTCGGCGCTCGACGCAGCGGGCCATGGCCGTGGTAGAGGCGAAGGCGGCTGAAGGCAGGAGCGCAAGACCATCCGAGCAGCCGTCGGGGCCGGCCCACCGCTCATATGCGAGACGCGCCGCCATGCGGGTGGCGGCATGGGTCGATACCAGAATGACCTCGACCCGCAGATGGTCCGCCGATCGCACGATGGGCCGATGGGCTTCAAGCGCAAGTTCGTCGTTCACGAAGCTCCCGCTGTCCGCCGACTCGATCACGACCACCCGCTTGACACCGCATGCGGCCAGGTCGCGGATCCGGGCCGAGGCCAGATCCGAGGCGGCATCGACCGCGTCGTGCGGCGGTGCCGCCGACCGCACCCGGATGCTCCATGTCAGCGGCCCCGAGACCAGTCCCACCACCGGAAACGCGCCGGGCACCCGCGCCAGCCCAGCCGCAACCGCGTCGGAGTCCGGACCCGCACGGGCCCTGCCCGTACGCGGCGCGAGACTCACCAGGCTTGGATCGCGGCCGGCCGCGGCCGGCGCCGGCGACGTCTCCGGCCAGCCCGCCCCTGCATCGGCCGGGTCGCCCAACTCGGCTCGCAGCGCGGCGTCCTCCGCGTCCGTGGACCAGGGGGCACAGCAGTAGGCGAGTCCCAACGCCCTGGTTCCCTCGTCGATGCAGCGGACCTGGCCGTCGAGATCGTCGGGCCAGTCCCTGGCCACGGCCCTCGCACACACCGCGGCCGGCACCAGGGCCGTCAACCGGCTCACGGCCGCTTCTCCGAGCGTTCTGTGTGCGGATACCGGCCGCATAGGCCGACAACCGCACCCAGAACGTGGATTCGGGTCATCGATGCCATGATCCGTGGTCGGCGGGCGGCTCGGTCGGGTACTCGCGATCGTCGATCACCTGCACCGGCGCCGGGAACTCGCCGTAGTAGCGCAGCGCCTCGGCCGGGGGCCGGCGCTGGGACCAGTCGGCCACGAAGTCCGCGTAGGGCCGTCCCTGCCGCTTGCGCGCGGCCCGGATCTCGGCCCGGCGGGCCTCGGTGGCCTCGGCGTCCACCCGGTCCCCGCTCGCGACCAGCACCACCCCGTACAGCCGGGAGGCCAGCTCAGGCGAGGTGATCCCGTCGGCGATGTCGCCCAGCACCGCGTCGGGGTCGCGTTCCAGCACGTCGCCGTAGCCGCCGCCGCAGCCCCGGGCCAGCACCACCACGTCGCCGTCGCTCACCGTCTCGCCCTCGGAGTTGGTGTGCCCGAAGGCGTAGTCGCCGGTGATGCGGCGCCGGTCGGCCAGCTCCCGCACGCTCATGGGCAGGTCGTCGGCGCCTGCGGCCATCAGCTCCTTGGCGTCGGAGCCGCGGATGATGATGCGGGGCTGGGCCGCGCCCGAGTAGCCCCCGAACAGCCCGTAGTTCTTGGTGAACCGGCTGCCGGTGCCCACCGAGTTGGTGCCCAGCTGCGGCGTCCCGTGGATCACGAAGCAGTCGGTGAGGCCCACCCCGCCCCGGTACCGGCCCAGCCCGCACACGTCCTGGTCGAAGCGGTTGCGGAACAGGTACACCCACGGGAACTTGCGCTCCTGCTCCTCGGGGCCGGGGCAGTCCACCACCATGGCCCAGAAGAACCCGGCGCTGTGCTCGCCGTCGAGGTCGAAGCGGGCGCCCTGGCCGGTGGCGTTGCCGTTGGCGGGCCCGCCCGCGATCTGGTTGCCGTACTGGCCGGTGCCGCCGAACTGCATGAGCAGCAGGTTCTCGGCGAAGGGCGCGGTGACCCCGGCGCGGTGGGGGCTGTCGTGCAGCATCCGCATGGCGGCCAGCAGCAGGCCCTGCACCACCACCCGTCCGGCGTGGCTGCCCGAGCCGGTGCCCGAGTCGCGGCTGGGGGCGTTGACGATGCTGGGCGGGGCGGTGAGCTTGATCGGGTCGAACAGGCCGATCGACCAGCGCAGGCCCCTGAACACGGTGGGGAACAGGGCCGCGGCCGAAGCGGCCCGGGCCAGGTGCCAGCGCAGATGGAAGGGGCCGATGCGGGGCTCGGGCGAGGCTCCGGCCATGTCGATGACCAGCTCGTCGCCTCGCTTGTGCAACTCCACGGGCAGGCGGATGATGGAGTCCTCGATGCCGATGGTGTCGAGGAACACCACCGACCGGTAGACGCCGTCGTTGAAGCCGGCGATGCGGCGGCGGGCCAAGGCGGCCGACGACTTGATCGACTGGCGCAGCCCGGCGGCCACGAACGCCGCGCCCCGCCGCTCCACCTCCCGCAGCAGCTGCTGGCGCAGCCGCACGCACACCGCCAGGCGGGCCTTCATGTCCAGCGAGTTCTGGCGCGGGGTCCGCACCGAGTTCAACAGGAACTCGAGATGGTCGGTGTGGAACCGGGAGTCGGTGCCCACCCGCAGCGGGGTGATGTGCAGGCCCTCCTCGTAGCGGGTGCCGATCTCGGGAGACCAGCCGCCCGGCGAGCGCGATCCGGTCTCGCCCTGATGGCCCCCGCAGGCCACCCAGGCGATCAGCTCGCCGCCGGCGAACACCGGCATCATCAGGAAGTGGTCGTAGGTGTGAACCCCGCCGGCGTCGGGGTCGTTGAAGAAGAAGATGTCGCCGTCGGCCAGGCCGACGGTGGGGTCGTCGACGTAGTGCTTGAGCACGTACTTGACCGGGCCGTAGTGCAGCAGGGCGTGCAGGATCACGCCGGTGGACATGCCGGCCAGGTCGCCCTTGGCGGTGAAGACGCCCACGCCCAGGTCGCCGGCCTGGAGCATCTCGGCCATGCTCAGGTACTTGCACACGTCGCGGCCGTCGTCGATGATCGAGTCGAGCTTGTGCAGGAAGATCTCGAGGTCGACCGGGTCGAGGCGGTCGGCACCGGCCAGCTCGAGTTCGGTGGGGGACTCCAGCACCTCCCGGTGCAGCACCTCGGGGTCGAGTCCGGGGCCGGGCTTCATGAGGGGGCGCCCGAAACGGGCGATCCGCTCGTCGAGGCCCATGGCAGCCACGTCCAGCAGCCGGGGATCCGACATGAGAGTCACAGCCGCGCTCCCGGCGCAGCCGGAGCCGCGTCGCGACCAGCCGAACTTCCTGGGGTTGAGGGGCACATGTCACCTAAAACCCCAGGAAGTTCGTCGCCCCACGCGAAGGACCGGCCATCGCGGGCGATCCAGCGGGCTTGGTCCAACGCGGTCGGCCCGGAACTCACGCAACCGCCTCCGGTGCGGTGAGCCAGCCGGTGCGCTGCTCGTCGAGCGTGTAGGTCCAGTCCGGGGGCACCGCCACCACGGTGTCGACGTCCTCCATCAACGCCGGACCCTCGGTGGAGAACCCGTCGGGCAGGCCGGCACGGTCGTAGACAACGGTGTCAACCGCACCGGAACCGGGCCAGCAGACCTC
>JAPOQG010000399.1 GCA_026710865.1 Acidimicrobiaceae bacterium | reverse complement strand
GCCCGTGCGGACCTCCCACTCGATGCCCAGATCGCTGCCGCCAAGCACCATCGAGCCCCGAACAACCTTGTTGTCCACATCAACGACATAATCATCGCCCAACAACTCATACATCGCACCATGCTCAGACTCCGGGAACCAATCCGTCTGAACCACCAACGGCGACGGACACACACCGGCCAGACCGGTGGCAACCGCCTCAGCCAACGGCAGGCCCTGCGATGCGACTCCGGCGGTGCCGGGCGCGTACGAGAACACGACGTTGTTGAGGCTGGTCTCGGCGTTCTCCTCGCCGCCGATGTTCTGCACGACGGTGATGCGGGCCGCGCCGCAGTCGCCGAAGTCGTCGCAGTTGATGGTGCCGATCAGGCCCTGGTAGCCCGACACGCTGTTGAGATGGTCGCGGATGCCCTGGCGGTCGATCATCAGGTTGCCGTCCTCGACATGGGAGGCCGCCGAGATGGCGTCGAGCAGCAGCGTGGTGGCGTCGTAGCCGTGCGCCCAGAACGGCGCCGCGGGAGCCTCGCCGTAGAGGTCCTCGTAGGTGGCCAGGAAGTCGACCGCGCTCTTGCCGGTGCTCTCGTTGACGTTCTCGCCGAAGCGCTGGTCCGGACCCGAGAAGTACATGCCCCGGGTCTGGGGCAGTCCCAGGTAGTTGGTGTTCAACAGACCGTCAGCGGCCAGCAGGACCGTGTTCTCAAGACCCGGCACGCCCGGGGCCTGGTCGGCCACGAAGTCACCGGCGGGCTGGAAGATCGGGAAGAACAACGCACCCGGGCTGCCCGCCGCGATCTCGGTCAGTACCGGCACCATGTCGGTGTCGTCCTTGTTGACCGCGGAGAAGCCCGTCACCGTGCCGCCCTCGGCCTCGAACGCATCGGCGAAGGCCTGAGCCAGCCCCTGGGTGTAGGGGTCGCCGTCATGGATGGCGGCCGCCTCGCTGATGCCCAGCTCGACGAACACGAACTTGGCCATGGCCGCACCCTGGTACAGGTCGTTGTGAGCGGTGCGGTAGTAGCCGACGCTGTAGTTCTGGCCCGCAGTGCCGGCCAGGTCCGAAGTCAGGGCAGGCGACGTGTTGCCGCCCGAGATGAGCACCATGCCGGCGTCGGTGATCAGGGGCGCGGCTGCCACCGCGGCGCCCGAGCACGACGTGCCGATCACGCCGACGACATCCTCGTCGGCCACGATCTGCTGGGCCGCGGCCTGGCCGCCGTCGTTGGAGCACAGGTCGTCCAGGCTGGTGCCCAGGTCCACGTCGAAGCCGTGGATCGGGCCGTAGTCGTCCACTGCGATCTGGGTGGCCCGGTCGATCGGAAGACCGAAGAAGGCCACGTCACCGGTGAGCGCCTCGAGCGAGCGGATCTGGATGGCGTCGCCCGCCTCAACCGTGACGACGCCCAGAGAGCTGTCGTCAGTCACTGAAGGCTCGTCTACGACTTCATCGTCCTCATCGCCGCAGGCGGCGGCCAGGAGGCCGAAGGCGAGCAGTACCGCCAGCCAGCGAGTGAAGTGCTTCCTATGTCTCATTGTTCCTCCGGGATCAATCCGAGCGGGGTCGGATACTTGCGATGTTGGGACACGGCGGGCAGCCCTGAACCTCTGCCGGATTTGGAGACCTCCGAACCGCCCGGTACCCGCACCGGACATTATCAGCCGTTGCGCGCGTGCGTGCCCGGGACCGTCTCCGGGCGCGTTGAGGGGGCCGGCGCCTGGGCGCCGGCCCCCTTCGATCAGCGTTGCGTCAGACGACGAACCCCGCGGCTAGAAGCCGTGGCCGATGCCCTCGTCGATGAACTCGTTGGTGAACAGCTGATCCGCGGTCAGGCT
>JAPOQG010000160.1 GCA_026710865.1 Acidimicrobiaceae bacterium | reverse complement strand
TCCATCGACGAGATCGTGGTGACGCCCGGGGGCATGAACGCGCTGTACTCGGTGTACCTGGCGCTGCTGGAGCCGGGCGACGAGGTGCTGCTGCCCACCCCGGGATTCCCGAACATGGACGAGACCGTCACGCTGTTGGGGGGTCGGCCGGTGTTCTACCCCCTCGGGGCCGAAGCAGGCTTCATGCCCGAGATCGAGGCTCTCGAGGCTCGGGCGACGGAACGGACCAAGATCCTGTTCGTGAACACGCCGGCCAACCCGACCGGCGCGGTCTACCCGCCTTCGCTCATGCAGGACCTGGTGGATTTCGCTGCTCGCCACGACCTGTGGCTGCTGTGTGACGAGGTCTACGACGAGATGGTGCTGTCCGACGGCTGCGTGCACACCGCGGCCGCGCCCCTGGACCCCGACGGCCGGGTGATCACGGTGTGCAGCTTCTCGAAGGTCTACGCCATGACCGGCTGGCGCGTCGGCTACGCGGTCGCGCCGGTCGTCATGGCCGACCTGTTGCGCAAGCTGCAGGAGCCGCTGGTGTCGTGCCCGAGCACGATCTCCCAGAAGGCGGCCGAGGCCGCCCTGACCGGGCCCCGCGCCCCGTACGAGCAGATGCTTGCCGCCTACCGCCGCCGCCGCGAGGTGGCCCTCGACGTGGCGGCCTCTACGGGAGTGCGGGCGGTGGCGTCCGACGGCACCCTCTACATGCTGCTGGACGTCTCCGGCTCGGGCCTCGACGACTTCGACTTCGCATTGGAGCTGCTCAACTCGCACTCGGTGAGCGTGGCGCCGGGCTCGGTCTTCGGGCCCGCCGGGAGGGGCTGGGCCCGGATCTCGCTGGCCGCCGAGGAGGATCTGATAGCCGAGGGCGTCCGCCGGCTGGCGAAGACCCTCCACGAATAGTGGAAACAGGAGCCGAACAAGGGTGAAGCAATCAGACCACTACAGAAGAGGTACGCAGGAATGAGTTCGACGCAGACCTCAACGATGGCGGATCGGGCTCGCGCCTATCTCGACGGGCGCGACGGCGAGGTGCTCGAACTGGCCCGAGACCTGATCCGGACCCCGTCACCCAACCCTCCCGGCGATGAGCGGGCCGTGGCCGACCTGGTCACCGAGAGGCTGCAGGCACTCGGCATTGACGACATCACCCGTGTCGGGGCCCAGGAGGAACGGCCCAACGTGCTGGCCCGGGTGAAGGGCAACGCGCCGGGCCAGACCTTGGTCCTGTCGGGGCACATCGACACCAAGCCCGCCGGGGACATGGAGGCCTGGGAGACCGACCCCTGGGATCCGGTGCTGCGCGACGGTCACCTCATCGGGTTGGGCTCAGGCGACATGAAGGCCGCGGTGGCCGGGATGATGTACGCGGCCGCCGCCCTCCACCACGCCCAACAGAGCGGCAGCGCCGATGAGGGATTCGCCGGTGAGCTGCTGCTGGTGTTCACCGCGGACGAGGAGGCCGGTGCGGTGTTCGGGTCCAAGTGGCTGGCCGAGAACGGCCACCTTCAGGCCGACGCCGCCATCATCGGCGAACCCAGCGGCATCACCGCTGAGTGGCAGTCCGTCCACCTGGTGTCGAGAGGAGCGGCCCTGTTCAAGGTGGCCCTGACCGGAACCCAGATGCACTCCTCGATCTCGGACCGCATTCCGGGCATCAACGCCACCGTGAAAATGGCCCGCCTGATCGATCGAATGGACCGCGAGCTCCTGTCCTACCTGTCCTACGACCAGCACCCGCTGTGCCCGACCGGTCCGACCGTCAACGTGGGGGTGATGGCTGAGGCCGGCGTGTTCTACGGCGTCTACCCCGGGAACGCCGAGTTCGCCTGCGACGTGCGGACCTTGCCGGGAATGACCGAGGAGTCGCTCAAGGCCGACATCGGACGCTTCCTCGACGACGCCAGGGCCGACGATCCGGACCTGCGAGCGGAGCTCGACTGGTTCCTGACGGTTCCACCGGTCGAGATCGATGCCGACCACCCGGTGGTCGGCGCCCTTGTCGAAGCCGGTCGGGAGGTCCTGGGAACCGCCCCTGACCTCGACGCCTTCCCGGGCGCCACCGACGCGCCCTACTTCCAGCTCACCGCGGGCATTCCGACCGTGGCCGCGTTCGGTCCGGGCATGCTGCCCCGGGC
>JAPOQG010000424.1 GCA_026710865.1 Acidimicrobiaceae bacterium | reverse complement strand
CGGACCATCAGCGGCCAGAGCAGCGTCGGCGCCGGATGCGTGACTGTCAGCGTCGCCACTGCCGGCCGGCGGACCACCGGCATCCCGGGCAGCGTCGGCGCCGGATGCGTGACTGTCGGCGTGGCTGCTGCCGGCCGGCGGACCATCGGCATCCCGGGCGGCGGCGTGGCTGTCGAGGGCGCCGACGATGGCGTCTAGGTCGGCGGCCAGGTCAGCGTCAAGGGGGCGCTTGCCGTCGATCAGGGTGTCGCCGGGGGCCAACAGGTTGCGGCGGCGCAGCTCGACGGGATCGATCCCGAGCCGGTCGGCGGCCATGTCCATGTTCAGCTCCCCCGCCAACGCGCCCTGGGGAGCGCCGAAGCCCCGGTACGACGACGCCGGGGAGGTGTTGGTGTACACCGCGGTCCCCCGCACCCGCAGGTTGGGCACCCGGTAGGGGCCGAAGCTGCGGTTGATGCTCTTAGTGAGCACCAGCGGGCTGTTGTCGGCGTAGGCGCCGGTGTCGAAGCGGATCTCGATGTCACGGGCACAGATGCGGGCGTCGGCGTCGAAACCGGTGCGAACGGAGACGAGCGCGCCGTCGGCCCGGGTGGTGTTCATGGCCCCCTCGATGTCGGTGGTGACCTTCACAGGCCGCCCCGAGGCCCATGACGCGGCCGCGGCCAGCGGCTCCAGCTTGGTGTAGGACTTCGAGCCGTAGCCGCCGCCGATGTAGGGAACCTCCACCCGCACCGCGGCCAGCGGCAGCGAGAACATGCGGGACAGCTCCTTGCGGACCATCAGCGGGTGCTGGGCGGTGGAGACAACGTGCAGGCCGCCGGGCTGCCAGTCGGCCAGCGCGTTGTAGGTCTCCATGGCGTAGCCGTACACGATCGGGAACGTGGTGGTGGTCTCGACGACGGCGGCGGCTCCGGCCAGGGCGGCCTCGGCATCGCCCCAAGCCAGCTCGTCGCGGTGGGCGACGTTGTCGGCGGAGAGCACGGGGGCCACGCCCAGGAACGCCTGGCCGGGCTCGGCGTAGGCCTGCTCGTGGATGAGGGTGTCGGAGGCGAGGGCGCCGGCCGCGTCGGTGAGGGCGGGCAGGTCGTCGTAGTCGACCCACACCAACTCGGCCGCGTCGGCAGCCTGATGGGGGGTCTCGGCCACCACCACCGCCACCGGCTCGCCGTAGTAGCGGACCTTGCCCTCGGCCAGGATGGCGTGGTCGGGCACGATGTGGCCGAAGCGGCGGCCCAGGTCGCCGAGATCGTCGGCGATGACCACCGCGACCACGCCGGGCGCGGCCTCGGCCTCGGCCCGGTCGATCCCGGTGATGTACGCGTGGGCCCGCTCGGAGCGGACCACGGCGGCGTGGGCCATGTGGGGCAGGGCCATGTCGACGGCGTAACGGGCCCGGCCGGTGACCTTGTCCCAGCCATCGCGCCGGGACACGGTGGTCACGGCCCGCCCTCCGGCGGCCCGGAGCGCACACCCGCGGCGGCCACCCCAAGCCCGAACCGCCCAGGCTGCCCCGCTCGCATGCCAACGACCACAGGCACGCCGTCACCGGCCACCCCAAGCCCGAACCGCCCAGGCTGCCCCGCTCGCATGCCGACAACCACAGGCACGCCGTCGCCGGCCGCCCCAAGCCCGAGGGTGAGCCGTCCGGGCTGTCCGGTGGGGGCCATCACTGGCCGTCCGCCGCGGTTGCAGCCGCCAACCGGGAGGCGGCGAGCGCAACTGCGGTCTCGATGGGCTCGTAGCCGGTGCAGCGGCACAGGTTGCCGTCCATCCACTCGCGGACGTCGTCCCGGTCGGCGTCGGGATGGGCGTCCAGCAGGGCGACGGCCATCATGATGAAGCCGGGCGTGCAGAAGCCGCACTGCAGGGCGTTGGCCTCCATGAACGCCTCCTGCACCGGGTGCAGGTCCCGGCCTCGGGCCAGACCCTCGACGGTGAGCACGCCGGTGCCGTCGAGGTCGCAGGCCAGGGTGGCGCACGAGCTGACCGGATCGCCGTCGACCAGCACGGTGCAGGCCCCGCACACCTGCATCTCGCAGCTCACCTTGGTGCCGGTGAGCCCGAGCCGGTCCCGCAGCAACTCGGCCACGGTCAGCCGCACCGGCACCAGCATCTCGACGTCTCGGCCGTTGACCCGGCAACGGACTGCGGTCGACGTGACCGCTGGACTGGTCATCGGACGCGCCCCCGGCCGGTCGAACGACACGCAAACATCCGGCCCCGTGCCGCACCAGCAGCCCAAGCGTCACCACACACCATCATCGCACGCGCCCCCACCCCGCCAAACAACACACCCACATCCAGCCCCGAGCTGCACCAGCAGCCCAAGCGTCACCGCACACCATCATCGGGCTGCCTCCAGGACGCGATGCAGGTAGGCCCGCAGCACCGAGCGCTTGTAGGCGGGCGGGCCGGTCATGTCGTCGCTGAGTTCCAGCCCGTCCACGAAGGCGTCCAGCCCGGCGGTGTCCCCCGCGGCGATCGCGGCCCGGGCAGGGCGCTCGGTGGCCGCGCCCACGGTGATCTGCCACTGGGCCTCGGTGACCACCAGGGCCACGCCCAGGGTGGGCCGCTCGTAGCTCTGGAGCTTCCAGTACGACATGCCGGACGGTTCGAACGGAACCGTGACGGTGGTGAGGATCTCATCAGGCTCGAGCGACGTCTCGAAGGCGCCAACGATCAGTTCGTCGATCGGCAGGGTGCGGGCGCCGCGGGTCGAGCGGACCTCGGCGGTCGCCCCGAGCGCGACCAGTACGCAGCCTAGGTCGGAGCGGGGCTCGGCGAAGCAGAGGTTGCCGCCGACGGTGCCGGTGGAGCGCACCCGGGCGTTGCCCACCCGCGACGCGGCCGCGGCCAGCGTGGGCAGGTGCTCGCGAACGGCCCCATGGTCGGACAACCGCCGATGCGTCACCGCGGCCCCGATGGTCACGGTGCCCGCGTCCGCGTCAACCTCGATCCCCTTCAGGGCCTCGACGCGTTTGAGGTCCACGATGGCCACCGGGCGGCGCAGACCCAAGCCCATGGCCGGCACCAGTTCCGTGCCACCGGCATAGGGCGCATGGTCGTAGTCGACCGCAGCCAGCACATCGCCCAACTCGGCCGAGCGGACCAGCCCCAGCTCAGGCAACACCGTCATCAGCAAACGATCCAGCAGCGCCGGGGGGACATGGCCACGTATGGTGTCAACGTGGTAGTCGACTTTCATCATCGGCCGACCATTGAGGCGAACAACCCGCTACACGCTTACCGGCTCAGCCACGCCCGGGCGTGCCTCTGCCGGGGGCGGAACGGGCTGCAACAGGTCGGTCGTGCCGGTCGTCGTTGCTTGACGATGGGACATGGCCTCCGCCGATGCGGCTAGCCACGAGCATCTGGCCCGACAAGAGCTCCGGGCAACTGCTCAAGGCTGTTGCAGCGCGGCAGGCAAGTCGCCCCGAACGGGTCGGCGCCGCTGCAGCCCGGCTATTGGTGCTGACGCTGGCGACCCTCGGCTGCTCCACTTCGCCCGACGACGAGGCCAGCCCTGCCATCGATGAGCCGACACCCGCCACCGAGGCCGCCCTAACCGCCACAACCATCCAGCCGAACCCGCCTCCGACCACCGCCCGCCACAAGCAGTCCGAACCGCCACCTACAACAACCGAACCGCCACCAACCACCCAACCCGAACCGGGCGCCCAGCCCGAGGATGCCACCGGCAGCGAAGAACCCACGACACCCCAAGACGAGGAAACCGCGCCCGACGACACCAGCGTCGAACCCGAGAACGACGGAAGCCCTGAACGGGTGCCCGCCGAGAGTCAAGACGTCTTTGAACCAGTCAGCCCCGCAGTCTTGCCTGAGCTACAGCACCAGAGGCTTCTTCGGTGGCGTGACGGGTTCCTGCACTTGGGTTATCTGCCATCCGGGTGGTCAGATGAGTTGGGAACGCCGTGCAGCGTTAAGCAACTCAGGACACGGTTCTCAACAGACGGAGTGCAGTGGACTGAGTTCTCAGATCTTGAAGTTCCAAGCGTGCACAATAGGCCCCCATTGCTATCGCAGCTATCACAACTGGGCCTTGATTACCCCGAACACACCGAGTGCTTCTACACTGAGTTTAGGACACCGGCACACTTCTCGTCATACGGCGAACATTTTGTCATCGCCTCGCAATGGCCGAACTACTTGGACACATGGTATGACATGTTTGGAGTAAGGGCCGATTACGCAGCATGGCTAGACCAACTTCTGGAGAATCCACCCTCGATCGCTCTGTCCATCACGAGAGACCTGGTCAATTGGGAGACCATCGAAGTACAGATTCTCCGGCCTGACGGACTTCACGCCTCCCTACAGACTGCCCCGACGCTCGTTGGGTTGTCACTTGCTGATCATAGGTGGCTAGTGACACTGGAGACGGTGACATACATGAATCTGTTCTCCCTGATGCCGGCAGACATTCGAGAAGAAGCCAACTACCTAGGACCCAAGGAGAACGGTCCTTGGCATGATGAGAGCACCGGCGAGTCCGGAATGACCGTCGAATGGTGGACCGATGAGACCTCGTACGGAGATCTGAACACGCGGTTCGTCTCTTGGGACGAACTCGGAACTACCGAGGAACTCTATGATGACTATGGGGCCATAGTGAACAAGGGCTATCACCCTCCTTGGCGCTATTCGGGATCGATCTTCACTGCATCTTGGGGAGAGAGTCCAAAACGATTCGACCTTCCAGACATCTACAAATGCTGCGACATGATATTGACCGATTCAGGGTATGTCGGCCTGTCAGACCCCGAAATCGCTGGTCACGGTCCTAGCCGGTGGGGTCCGGGTGAATTGGTGTTCTCCGCTGACGGTCGCTATTGGTCCAGAATCGTAACACCATCGCCAGGAGACGGTTGGCGAAGCTCTATTTCGGCTGTCGACGGTGGGATCATATCCTCAAGCTTCTACATGAACGCCTACGATGAAGACCCGCTCGCCAGCACTACGAGACACTGGATCGGCGCTGCCGACGGCTCCGATTGGCAGCCGATCGAACTGCCTGAGGGCATGAATCTGGTCGAGTGGCTGATGGCACATGACAGGGCACCCATCGACTGGCCGCGCATCGCCGTGAACGGCAACATCGTGCTCCGGATCAGCTATGACGGCAGCATCGATCGGTACGTGGTGCCCGAATAGGCCGCTCCGCCAGCGCTGTCATCCGGCGGTTCCGGTGAGGCCGTGGGTGGCGTTGGTGCAGAAGGTGTCTATGAGCTTGGTGGCTTTGGAGCGGATGATTCCCGCGCCGAGGGTGGCGACCCGGCCGGTGATCTCATAGGAGCCGATCAGGCGGACCCGGGTCTGGCCGGGGCCGTCGTCGGACAGCGCGCAGGCGGCGTCGATCATGATGCGGGAGCGGATCTGGCGGTCCTCTCCCCTGGCCCGGATCGCCACCTCCTCGCCATCACGCACCCCGGCGACCTCGATGTGCAGGTCGGCTCGCAGCGAGAACGGGCCCACCTTGTCCTCGAAGGCGGCCTGGAAGCTGGAGCCGTCGATGCCGGAAGGACCCGTGGAAACCTCGGTCACCGAGTGCATGATCGGCAGCCACGACGCCACCGCGTGCACGTCCAGCAGCCGGGGCCACACCTCGTCGCGGGTCGCCCCGACGACGAACTCCCGGTCCACTGCTTCCCTCACATCAAGCCCTCGCCACCCGGAGCCTAGAGGCCGGGGGGTTCAGCCGGGCGACTTGCCCTCAGGCTCAGTGGTGCCCGCGTCCGGGGTCAGCAATCTGTGTTCGAGCGCGGCGTCGACCGCCTTTGTCGCGTTGAGATGAGCGGTCAAGGCGGTCATCTTCCGATCGAGTTCGGCGATCTGGGCGGTCAACCGTGCATCGAGTTCAGCGAATCTCTCGTCCATCTTGGTCTCGAGGCGGTCGATGCGGTCCGCGAGGTGGTCGATACGTCCCTCAATGCTGTCGAGGCGATCGTTGATGCTGTTCAGATTGAAGATGAACAGCGCCACAACCACGGTGCCAAAGAACGTCAACAGGGCCAGCAAGAGCCCGCCGAGGAGGCTCAGCAGCAGGTTCTCGGCGACCTGCTCCCGCAGTCTCGGCCTAGTCGACTCGACCCCGGCGGGCGGCGCGACCGCGTCAGCCTGCGGGGTTGCGGTGGGATCGGGGGTGTGGGTCATCTGCGGTGCTGCCCGCTGGGCGGGCACGGCTGCTGTCATCGGCTTCTCCTGGGCCTAGCGGCACGGGTGCTAGCCCAGATCTTTCAGTAGGCCTGGCTGGGGGGCGTTCTGGGGCTGGGTTGGGTGCGGTGGCGGGCGTGTCGGCGGGCGTGTGGGGGGTGTTGGGCGTGTCGGGGCGCGTTGTGCCGTGGCGGGTGTGTGTGGGTGGG
>JAPOQG010000421.1 GCA_026710865.1 Acidimicrobiaceae bacterium | reverse complement strand
TTTCCCAGCCCCAGGCCCCGGTGCTCGGCCAGCACGTACAGGTCGGTGAGATAACCGAACGTGGCGTGATCGGTGACGACACGGGCCCCGCCCACCATGGCACCGTCGGGTCCGTACACCCCCAGCACCACGCTGTTGGCCACCGCGACCGCGGTCTGCTCCCGGCTACGCCCCGAAGCCCAGTCCGCCTCGCGCTCCAGGAAGTCGTGCATGGCGCCGGCGTCGAAGCGGGCCGGGTCGTCAGAGATCACATACTCGCCGCACCGCCGCTGGAACGGACCCCCGTCACTCACGGCGCCAGACGCTACCCGTTGTGTCTCGTTGAGCCGGTGTACGAACCCGGGCGCTTGCCCTGGAGCGCGAGATCGGTAGTATCGAGCCGGGTAAGCGGGCCGGCTTTGGCCGTAGTCCGGCGCGACCGTCTGCACTCCACCCCGACCAGCGGCGCCGTTCTCCACTCGGAACTGGTCGACGGCCGTATGGTTGCCAGTTACTACTAATTCTGACAAGATTAGTAGTAACTGGAGGCACGGAACGAAGGGCGACACGATGAAGAAGCCGTTGCCGCCGCCGGACATGGCGCAGCTCTGGTCTGAGATCACCAACGACAGCCCTCAGCGCCTGTACAAGATCTTCTCGGAAGGCCGGCCGGTGGACGCCAAGGGCCGTTACCTGCACTGGGATCAGATGCGCCACCGGACGCCTCCTGAGGGGTTCACGCTGAAGGAGTGGTGGTTCGGCACGGCCGCGAGTCGGGACAAGAACGGCCGCATGCTGCCGTTGACCGGCACCGACGGCAATCCCTTCCGGTTCACAAACATCGACCGGATCCAGGAGATGGTCCACCGGATCGACAAGGAGGCTGGCGGACGAATTCAAACCGACGACATCGTCACAACTGTCGGTTCGAGCGACCGGTATCTGGTCTCGTCGTTGGAGGAGGAGGCCATCGCATCCAGCCTGCTGGAGGGCGCGGCCACTACTCGCCCGGCCGCCAAGGAGCTACTGCGGACGGGACGAAGGCCACGGGACAGGAGCGAGCAGATGGTGCTCAACAACTACCTGGCAATGCTGCGTGCCGAGGAGTTGGCGACATCGGGAGAACCTCTTGAGCCGGATCACGTCTTGGAGCTGCATCGGATCGTTGCCGACGGCACGCTTGACGACCCATCAGAGGCAGGCCGGCTCCAGCAGCCCGGCGAAGAGCGGGTCGCAGTCATCTGGGACGATGGTCAGGTACTTCACCGACCGCCGCCCGCTGACGGGCTGCCCGAACGCCTTGAGCGGATGTGCGCGTTCGCCAACGGCGAGACGGGAGAGGGATTCCTGCACCCGGTGGTGCAGGCGGTGGTGCTCCACTTCTGGCTCGGACATGACCATCCGTTCGCTGATGGCAACGGACGAACGGCCCGGGCGCTCTTCTACTGGTCGATGCTGCGCTCGGGATACTGGTTGGCCCAGTACATCTCGATCTCGACCATCCTGCGCAAGGCTCCCGCCAAGTACACCCGGTCGTACTTGCACGCCGAGACCGACTCCAACGATGTGACCTATTTTGTGGACTACCAACTCGAAGTCATCGAGCGTGCGATCTCCGCCCTTCGGGAGTACCTGACGCGCAAGGGCACCGAGATTGCGGCGGTCGAGCGGCTGCTTCGGGGCGTTCCAGGCTTCAATCACCGGCAGCTCGAGGTTGTCGGCAAGGCGTTACGCGATCCCTCCGCGCACTTCACCATCGCCGGCCAGAAGCGGCTGCACCGTGTGGCGTATCAATCCGCGCGCACGGACTTGCTGTGTCTGGAGGATCTCGGAGTGCTTCGCAGGGTGCAGTCGGGCAGGCAGTTCGAGTTCTGGCCCGTCGACGATCTCTCGGACCGACTTCGTGTCCTCGCCGAGGAATCACACTGATGAAATACTAATTTGCTACTAATACCTATCAAATTAGTAGTTGAGTCGGGCCCCGGTCGCCGACCCGGAATCTCGGGTTGGTTGTGTGTGCCTAGTGCACACAACTCGCACCGAGAAACCCGGCGGGCGAGCGGGATCAGGACTTACAGGGTTGGTAGTAGCTCGTCGAAGAGGGCGCTGAAGCGTTCGGAGGCCGCGGCTGCGGTCTCGATCACCTCGGTGTGCGACAGCGGTTGGTCCGAGATGCCGGCGGCCAGGTTGGTGCACAGCGAGATGCCCAGCACCTGGGCGCCCATGTGGCGGGCCGCGGTGGCCTCGGGCACGGTGGACATGCCCACCATCGATCCCCCGAGTGCCTTGGCCATGCGGATCTCGGCCGGCGTCTCGAACATCGGGCCGTGGAACCAGAAGTACACGCCCTCCTGAAGCGTCTGCCCCAGGCGGGCCGCGGCCGCGTGGGCCCTGGCCCGCAGCTCGGGGGTGTACACGTCGGTCATGTCGGTGAAGCGGGGGCCTACGCGCTCGTCGTTGGGTCCGGCCAGCGGGCTGATCCCGGCCAGGTTGACGTGGTCGGTGATGACGGCCAGGTCGCCGGCGGCCATGCCGTCGCCGCAGGCTCCGGCGGCGTTGGTGAGCACCGCCACCCGGCATCCGGCCGTGATGGCGGTCCGCACCGCGAACGTGATGGCGTCGGTGTCGTGGCCCTCGTAGGCGTGGGCCCGCCCCGACAGCATCAGCACCCGGTTGTCGCCCATCTGCGTGGAGTAGGCCGTGCCGGCATGGCCCACCGCGGTGGGGATCGGGAATCCGGGCAGGTCCTCATACGACACCGCCACCTTGTCGACGATCCGGCCGGGGTAGCTCCCCAGCCCCGACCCCAGCACCACGACCACGTCGTGCCGCTCACACCCGGTCCGCTCAGCCAGCACCCCAGCAGTCCGCTGCAACCGCTCATACAGGTCATTCATATGGGCCTCCTCCGGTGGTGCCGCTCGTTCGTTCATGCTCACGGCGGCGGCCTCGGGGTAGGCGCCGGTCAGCTCGTCGGGGTCGCCCATGTCGAGGTCATCGGGCTAGGCGGCGGGCTCGGGTCTCGGCGTCGGCCACCGTCTCGGCCATGTCCACAGTCAGCACCCGGCCGTCCTCCACCACCTTGCGTCCGGCCACCCACACGCCGCTGATCGCGCCGGGCGAGCCCGACCACACGATCCTCGCCAGCGGGTCGTCCTCATCGGCGATCACCGGGTTCAGCGCGGGCTCGGCCGCCGACAGCGCCACCATGTCGGCCCAGCATCCTGGGGCCAGCCGGCCCAGCTCGGCGTCCCACCCCAGCACCTCGGCCGCCCCCGCGGTGGTCATCCGCAGAGCCTCCGCCGGCGCCAGGGTCTGGGCGTCGCCGGAGCGGGTCCGGGCGGTGCGGATGGCCGTGCGCATCTCCTCGAACAGGTCGAGGCGGTGATGCGACGCCGGCCCGTCGGTGCCGATGGCCACGCGCAGCCCGGCCGCCCGCATCTCGGTCAGCGGCGCCACCCCGGAGGCGTGCTTGGCGTTGGAGCACGGGCAGTGCACCACCGTGGTGTCGTTGCGGGCCAGCACGTCGATGTCCTCGGCCGCGAGCCACACGCCGTGGGCCGCGATCACGTCGCCCTCGAGCAGCCCGAGCGACTCCAGGTACTCGGGCGCGGCCAGCCCCCCGGAGCGTTCCCGCACCGCGGCGTCCTCCCACTGCTGCTCGGCCAGGTGGATGTGGACCGGCATCCGAGTCTCGGCGGCCCGTTCCGCCATGGCGCTGAGGCACTCCTTCGACACCGAGTAGGCGGCGTGGGCCGACATCCCTCCCCTGATCAGGTCGTTGCCGGCCCAGCGGTCCCTCAGGGCCACCATCTCGTCGATCTGGTCTCGCCATGATCCGGCCACGTTGAAGTCTGGGTCCTCGATCACGCCCGGCGTCACCAGGCAGCGCAACCCGGCGTCGGTGGCGCCTTCGGCCATGGCCTGGCCCCAGAAGTACATCTCTGTGGAGGTCGTGATGCCGTTGGACAGCAGCTCGGCCGCTCCCAGCCGCATCCCGGCCCGCACGTCTTCGTCGGTGAGCTTCGACTCGCGGGGCCACATCACCTCGTGCAGCCAGCGGTCCACGGGCAGCCCCTCGCCCGCGCCCCGCAGCAGCACCATCGGGGTGTGGCAGTGGGCGTTGACGAGGCCAGGCATGAGGATCCCGGTCCGGTGCACCGCGGCGCCCGGTTCGACCTCGGGCGCGGCTGCGGCCGGACCGCACCAGACGATCCGCCCGTCGTCGCCCACGTCCACGGCTCCGTCCAGCACCGGGGCGGGCACGCCGCCGACCGGCCCGTCCATGGTGATGAGAACGTCGCACAGGTACCGGTCCATCACCCCCAACCCTAGAGAGCGCTCAGACCTCCCGAATCCTTGTGAGACCGAACTGGCAGCGGCGTGCACCTATAGGGGGTCAAATGCTGCCGGTTCCTGAGGCTCGGAG
>JAPOQG010000418.1 GCA_026710865.1 Acidimicrobiaceae bacterium | reverse complement strand
GGAGGACCTGCTGGAGGTGCTCGACCCGATTCTCGGCGCCGGTCTGGTCGATCCCGGCAACCTGCCGTTCGTGGCCGGGATGCGCGAGCCCTCGGATCTGGGACCCTTCGGAGCCCTGCTGACGAATCGGCTGGGCGTCGAGACTGCTCGGAAGGTGGCAAGCGACAACCGGATGGACCTCCTAGGGCGAGTCCTTCCGTCGGAGAGTCATCGCACCCGCCGCAAGTAGTAGAAAGCTTGCCGGTGCCCGATACTCGCCTACGGCCCAGACCCCTCACTGTGAGGCAGCTCCTGGCGACGGGCGCATTGGGTGACTGCCGTGTTGTAGCCGGAGACGAGGGCTTGGACCGCATCGTTTCTGACGTGTTCGTGACGGCTCACTGCGACTTGGCCACTCCCATCTCGCCGGGCCTGCTCGTCATACTGGACGCCAGCGGGCTTCAGCCGAACTCGTATGCGCTGGATGTCGCCCTGCGGACGGTCAGGGACGGTGAGGGTTCCGGGCTTGTCGCGGCGAATGCGGTGTCCGTCACCGGCATAGCGACACGGCGTCTGGCTGATCGCTTCAGTACTGCGCTGGTGGAAGCCGAAGCGACCGATGTGCTTTCCGCGGCTGCCGCGGCGCGTGAACTCGTTCTGCAGCCCTCAGTGCACCAGGCCGACATGATGTCCAAGCTGCTTCGAGGCCTGTCCAGGACGACCACAGTCTCGGGAACCCTGTCCCTGGTCTCCGACATCCTCGGGCGGCCGTGCTCACTTGTCGAGGCCAGCAGCGCGGTCATCGCCGGGCCCCCGGTGTCGGTCCAGTCGAAGGCTCTGAGACAGCACGCCTTCCACTCCCCTGACGTCGGTGCTGGAGGCGAGCCGGGAATGGTCTGCCCGGTAGTCGTCGTGCCGGGCGAGCAGGTCCGATTCTGGCTCGTGTGCGTGCTGGACGACGCCGACGACGCCATCCAGCGGGCCGGCCTGGATCTACTCGGGGTCGCCTCCTGGGCAGTGGGGGCCAACCTGGTACGCGACCGCCTCGTCATGGAACGAGACGCGCGGCACCGGCTCGCCCTGCTGAATGAGGTTGTCGGGAGCGGGGAACTGCCTGATGAGGCAATCCTCGCCCAGATGGCGACCTTCGGCTGGTCGGCAACCGGATGGATCAGCGCCTTCCATGTTCAGCTGTCCGGTCCGGTGGACTCCAACTGGGTGCTCGTCAACACCGACGTGCTTGCCAAGATGCTCCTAGATGTTGGGATCGACGGCCCGCTCATCGAGAGGACTGACGGCTGGTCAGGCTGGGTGTGTGCGCCGGCCGAGCCTCCCGTGGGTGACTATCAGCGGCTGGCGCGGAGCCTTCAGGACGCACTTGCAGCCCTCGTCGCCGACTCGGACGGTGTGAGCGCTCACGCCGGGGTGGGTCAGCCCGCGACCGGCCTCACGGGCCTCAGGGCGGGCCTCACGGAGGCTCGTCAGGCCGCGGCCCTGGCGGGTGCAGGTACGAGGCGAGTAGCGGTGAGGCACATCGACGAACTCGGCATCCAGCGGATCATGCTCGGCTGGTACGGATCGGCCGACTTCGGCCGCGTGGTGGCTGCCTTCCTCGCGCCGCTGACCAGCGCGGACAGCGACGGAGTGCTCCTGCGGACTCTGCAGGTCTACCTGGACTGCCTGTCCTCCGCGACCAGCGCGGCCGCCGCTCTCGGCGTGCACCGCAACACGGTGATGAAGCGGATCGACCGCATAGCGGAGATGCTCAACGTCAACCTGCACGACCCGGAGCAGCGGCTCGCGCTGCAGCTCGTGGTGAGGATGCGCCGGCTCGACCGATCAAGCCCCTAGCAGATCTCACGGCAGGCCGTCCCGGCCCCAAGGAGTGCAAGAACTGCCCTTCATTGCGCTCGAATAGCAGCGGTCTGCCCATTGAGCCCGTTCTCGCAGCTCCATACCGTCCCCTTCCAGGCTCATATGTCCCATCGTGAGGGGGATCCGATGAAGATAGGAAACGTAACGAGGCTCTTGGGTGTCGTCCTGGCGCTGGCTCTGGTAGCCGCGGCATGCGGTGACGACGGGGCATCCGACGAACCCGTGAGCGAGGCCACCGACAGCGCCGCCGGCACCGAAGCTCCCTCCGGCGGAGAAGAGCCGCCCGAGGACGCACAAGACGAACCAGACGGCGAACAGGCCATGCCTGACGACGATGGCGCGGCCCCGGAGGTGCCCGACGAGGAGGAAGCAACCGATCCGGCGGTCGAGGAACCTGCAGACGAGGCGCCGGCAACGACAGAGCCCGCCGGTCCGCGGCAGATCGCCTACCTGTCGGCCAGTTCGGCCAACACTTTCCTGCTGGCGTCGGTCGGCGAGATGCAGCGGCTCGCAGACGAGAACAACATCGAGCTGGTCGAGTTCGACGCACAGTTCAATGCCGACCTGCAGACAACGCAGCTTCAGGATGTGGTGGCCAGCGGCCAGTACGACGGGATCATCCTGGTGGCGCTGAACGGTCCCGGACTCGTGCCCGACGTGGAGGCAGCCCTTGATGCCGGGCACGAGGTCGTGCTGTTCAACCAGATCGTCGGTGACGACCTGTCCACCAACGAACCGCAGGTCGGCGGGATAGCCGCATCCGTCCTCGCGCCGCCCATCGTCACCGGCCAGCGCGCCGGACGGCTCACAATCCAGGCCTGCGCCGGCCTCGATCCGTGCCGGGTGGTCTACATCTTCGGAATCCGGGGCTTCCCGCTGGACGTGGCTCTGCGCCAGGGGTTCGACAGCGTGGTCGCAGGCGAGTCCAGCATTGAGGTCGTCGCTGAGGGAGAGGGCCAGTACCTGGGGCCGGAAGGCGGGATCAACGCCATCCAGGACATCCTGCAGGCCCAGCCCGACTTCGACGTGGTGGTCGGCGCCGACCAGCCGCTGCAGGGCATCGAGCTGGTCCTCACCGACGAGGGCAAGCTCGACGACGTCGCCCTGATCGGCCTCGGAGGCTCATCGCCCGCCATCGAGGGGATCCGCGACGGCCGGTGGTTCGCAACGGTGTTCTACGCGCCGGCCAGCGAGGGCCGCCTGGCCATGGAAGCCATGATCGCCGCACTCGACAACGGAACGTACACCGGCGGGGTGGACCCCAACGGCGGCTTCGCCGACGAGGGCATGGTCACCTCGGCCAACGTGGGCCAGTTCACCGCGGAGTGGGATGGCTGCCCCTCGGCCCGGCGAGCCGGCTCAGGTCGAGCTGACTCACATCGAGCTGCGCGAGGTATCCAAGAGGTTCGGCTCGACCCAGGCCGTCGATTGCGTCGACATCGTCATCCGGCGCGGCTGTATCCATGCTCTCGTCGGGGAGAACGGCGCGGGCAAGTCCACCGTCGGCAAGATCATCGCTGGGGTGCACACCGCCGACAGCGGCGCAGTGATCGTCAACGGCCGACCATGCCGGTTCCGGTCACCGAGGCAGGCCTTCGCGGCGGGCATCACCATCATCACCCAAGAACTGGCCCTCGTCCCGGATCGCACCGTCGCCGACAACGTGTTCCTGGGAGTGGAGTCGACCCGCTGGGGATTCGTCGCCCGTCGCGACACGCGGCGGCGGTTCGAGGCACTGGTCGAGCACACCGGCATCCCGATCGATCCGGACGCGAGCGTCGGGAGTCTCGGCGTCGCCGAGCAGCAGAGAGTCGAGATCCTTCGGGCCGCGGCTCGCCGATCCGAGTTCGTGATCATGGACGAGCCCACGGCCCGCCTCTCCGCGCAAGAGCGCGACCAACTCCACCTCTTGGTGCGGTCACTGCGCGATCACCAGATCACCGTCCTCTTCATCTCCCACTTTCTCGACGAAGTCCTCGACCTTGCCGACGACATAACCGTCATGCGCGACGGGCGCGTCGTGAGGAACACCAGGCCGTCGTCAGAAACGACGGGATCCCTCGTCGAGGCGATGATCGGGCGCCAACTCCAGGGCAGTTTCCCGTCCAGACCACCCCGCCCGGACCAGTCTCAGGACCCGGTCCTCAGCGTTCGGGGGCTGGTAACTGCCTGTTCTGGCGGGCTGACGCCCACCGGCCTCGCCGGGGAGTCAGCGTCAGCCGAGACCCCGCTGGTCGCAGGGCTTGACCTGGATGTGTTCCCTGGCGAAATCGTGGGCATCGCGGGGCTGGTCGGATCGGGCCGCACGGAGTTCGTCCGGTGTGTCTACGGCGCCGACAGACCCGTCGCTGGTGACGTGCAGGTGGCCGGCGGGGGCGCCAGTCGCCTTCAACCTCATGGGTCGATCGGCGCCGGCGTGGGCCTGATCCCCGAGTCTCGCAAGGAGCAAGGGCTATTGATGGAGCGCAGCCTCCGCGAGAACATTGCTCTCCCGCACCTGCGACAGATCACGAGGGCAGGCCTTGTGGCCCGTCGCTCCGAGAACGATCTCGTATCCGCTTCCGCGGCAGGCGCCGGAGTGCGCGGCGGAGGACTGGAGACTCCCGTACGGCTGCTGTCGGGAGGCAACCAACAGAAGGCCCTGTTCGCGCGCTGGCTGACCCCCGGTCTGAGAGTGCTCATAGCTGACGAGCCCACCAGGGGAGTCGACGTGGGCTCCAAACGCTCGATCTACGATCTGATCGCGGCCGCGGCCGGCGGTGGCCTCGCCGTGTTGCTCGTTTCCTCTGAACTCGAGGAACTCGTCGGGCTCTGCCACCGAGTGCTTGTCATGCGAGAGGGACGCTTCGTCGCGGAGTTCGCCCACCCCGATCTGGACGAGACACAGATCCTCCGGCACTCCTTCGGCGAGGAGGCCACGGCCGGCCGAAGCTCATGACTGATGCTGCCGCGCTGTCGCGGCCGTCAGGAGCCGGCCGATATCTCGGTGTGCTGGCTCGCTACGGAATCGTCTGGATAACCGTCGCACTGTTCGTGCTGCTCGCCGTCACTACCGACGGCTTCCTGACGGGCCCCAACCTGCGCAACGTTCTCGACCAGCAGGCGACGCTGTTGATCGCGGCCTCGGTTGCCACCCTGACCATGATCGCGGGCGGCTTCGACGTGTCGATCTCGGCGGTTGCGGTGGCGGCACCGCTGGTGGCGCTGCGGGTGGAGAACGCCACCGGGTCGGTCGCCGTGGCGCTGCTGGCGGGCTGCGCATTCGGCCTGGCCGTCGGAGCGACCAACGGCGCCATAGTGGCGTTCGCCCGGATCAACTCGTTCATCACCACGCTGGCGACGTCGTTCATCGTCTTCGGCATCGGCTACGTGGTGAGCGGGCGCAGCATCATGCGGCCCTCCAGCGACAGCTTTCGCGCCATCGCTCGCACCCGGGTCGCGGAGCTCACCACTGCTACATGGATCTCGCTTGCAGTGGTGTTGGTGGCATGGATCACGCTGGCCGGCACCCGGTTCGGTCGCCACGTCTACGCCACCGGCGGAAATGCCGAGGCGGCGAGGCTCGCCGGCGTGCGAACGCGCCAGATTGTGGTGGCGGTGTTCGCGCTGTCGGGGCTCGCCGCCGGACTCGCGGGGGTAGTCGCCGCGTCGCGGACCATCAGCGCGACCCCGTCCGACGACTTCAGCTTCGTGTTCGGCGTGATCGCCGCCATCGTCGTGGGCGGGACCTCCATCGCCGGCGGGACGGGCGCGGTATGGAGGACCCTGCTGGGAGCCTTCTTCATCGCTTTCATGGTCAACGGGTTCAACCTTCACCAGATCGATCCCATCTGGCAGCGGATCATCCAAGGCCTCGTGATCCTCGCCGCCGTGGCTGCCGACGCCTGGTCGAGAGCCCGTCGCTCCTAGTCGCGACCTACCCGAGTTCTCATCAACCCGACTGCTCGAAAGGACAAGGCATGAGAATCCACATCGTCGTTCCGATCACATCCGACTCGTTCAACGACCAGATAACCCGGGAGGCTCGCAGCTTCGTGGGCGACGGCATCGACTTGGAGGTCAGCTGCCTGCCGTACGGTCCCGCGTCGATCGAGTCGTTCTATGACGAGGTCCTTGCCGGGCCCGCGATTGTCGCGGAGGTTGTGGAAGCTGAGGCCCGGGGCGCGGACGGGGTCTTCATCACCTGCTTCGGCGATCCGGCGGTTCCCGCGGCCCGAGAGCTCGTCGACATACCGGTTGTGGGCGGGTTCGAGCCCGCGGTGACCACGGCCCTGAACCTCGGGGAACGATTCTCTGTCGTCACCGTGCTGGAGAATGTCGTGCCCATGATCTCCACCCTGGCCGCCCGGATGGGTGTGCTGAGCCGTATGGCTTCCATCGAAGTGATCGACACGCCGGTGCTGGAACTGCACGACGGCGAGATCCTGCTCAAGAACCTCTTCGAGGCCTCCTGCCGGGCACTCGACGCCGGTGCCGACGTGCTGGTGCTGGGGTGCACCGGCATGCTCGGGGTGGCGGCCGCTCTCCAAGACCGGCTGGAGTCGGAGCAGGCGCGTGTGCCGGTGGTCGATCCGACGGGCGCCTCGCTCGGAATGCTGCTGTCCATGCACTCGATGGGCCTGCGACCGAGCCGGAACACGTACATGCCACCGCCCGACAAGGAGCGAACCAGCCCCTGAGCGGACAGCACTACGGAGACGCTCCCGTCGGCGGAGCTGGTCGAGGGCAACACGCTGGCCGTCGCAGCCCTGGAGCAGCCGGGTGCCCATACGCCGGTGTGAACGGGAATTCGTATAGTTCGCATCAGCCATGACCGGAACCGTTCCCCGCTCTGTCGACGCAGTCGTTGTCGGCGGGGGCATCGCCGGGGTGTCGGCCGCCTGGGCGCTGGCCCGGCGTGGCCACCGGGTGGCGGTTGTCGAGCGGGAGGCGTCTCTCGCCGCGCACAGCACGGGACGGTCGGCCGCCCAGTTCCTGGCCTCCTACGGCGGGCCGGCCAACCGGATTCTCAGCGCGGCGTCGCGACCGTTCCTGGAATCCGGCGCCGACGGCCTCGCCGGCAGCGAGCTGCTGGAGTCCCGCAACGTGCTGTGGGTGGCACCGACCGGCTTTGAGGAGCAGCTGACGGCCAGGATCGCGGCCAACCAGACCACGGGCACACCGTGCGAGCGCCTCGATGCCGCCAGCGCCCTGGGCCTCTGCCCCGTCCTCGACCCGGCCTGGCTGGACGGCGGGGTGATCGAGTACGGCGGCTTCGACATCGACGTCGCCGGGCTGCACCAGGCCTTCCTGCACGGTGCCCGCGCCGAGGGAGCGGCGGTGCTGCGGGAGCACGGAGTGCGGGCCCTCGACCGGCGCGACGGCTGCTGGCAGGTGGATGTCGGCGAGCGCGTCCTGAGTTGCGCCACCGTCATCAACGCGGCCGGCGCATGGGCCGACGAGTTGGCCCTCATGGCCGGAGTGCGCCCCGTCGGCCTGCAGCCGTACCGGCGCACCGTGTTCACGTTCGCGAGCCGCCACGAGTCGGCGGGCTGGCCCCTGGTCGTCGGCGCGGACGAGAGCTTCTACTTCAAGCCCGAGGGCGCCGGCCAGTTCCTGGCCTCGCCCGCCGATGAGCATCCGATCGACGCCTGCGACGTCAAGCCCCACGAGATCGACGTCGCAGCCGGGATCGAGTCCGTCAACCGGGCCACGATCCTCGACGTCCGCTCGGTCCGTTCAACCTGGGCCGGCCTGCGCACCTTCGCGCCGGACCGGGTGCCGGTCGTCGGCTTCGATCCCGGCGCCGAGGGGTTCTTCTGGTGCGCGGGGCAGGGCGGCACCGGCATCCAGACGTCCCCGGCCATCGCATCGCTGGTGGCCGACCTGATCGGCGGCGACGCCCCCGCCGCCCCGCTGGGCGGCATCGTCGCCGAGCTCAGTCCCGAGCGCTTCCCGCGACAATAGGCAGTGCTGGACGCACATCTACCGACGCAGGGCTATGCCGAATGCCTATGAGCCTGGCCGCCAAGCCTCGAATACCGTGAACCGACCGACCTCGGATCACGAACGGGAGACAGCGCGAATGGTCCGGATACTGTGGATCAACCCCGTCGGCACCAGCGCGTACGACGCGCCCATAGGCGCCGAGTTGCGCCGCGAGGCTGCGCCAGCGACCCGGGTGGACGTGTGCTCGCTTCCCGATGCCGGCCCTCAGCATCTTGAATGGAACGCGCTGGAGGCGGTGGTGGCCGGTCCGACCATGGGCGTGGTCCGCTGGGCCGCCGAGCGGCGGGGCTACGACGCTGCGGTCATCGGCTGCTTCTACGATCCGTTCCTGCGCGGCGCCCGGGAACTGGCGGGCCCCATGGCCGTCACCGCACCGGCCGAGGCCTGCCTCCGCATCGCCGCCACCGTCGGCGAGCGGGTCTCGATCCTGGTGGGGCGGCGCAAGTGGATCCCCGAGATGCACGAGAACGTGGTCAAGTACGGCCACGGCGACCATCTGGCGTCGTTCCGGGTGCTCGACATGAGCGTCGACGAGTTCCAGGCCGATCCGGAGACCACCCAGCAGCGCATCCTCGCCGAAGCTGAGGAGGCGGTGCGCGCCGACCGGGCCGACGCCGTGGTGCTGGGTTGCACGATCGAGTTCGGCTTCTACCGGGAGGTGCAGGACAAGATCGGCGTCCCGGTGATCGATGCCATCACCGCGCCCCTGCGCTACGCCGAGTTCCTTGCCGCTGTCGGCACCGATCACGGCTGGCGGACCAGCCGGACCGGCGGCTACGACTCCGTTCCGGCGCGCGAGCTCGAGTGGATCCCGATGCTGGAGCCCGTGCTCGACATCGACCCCCGGCCTTGACCCGGGCCACCAGACCGGCCCAGATGGAGCAGCCATGGACACGCTGACCGCCGACGACATCGAAGCCCTGTGTCTCGGCGCGACCCTGCTCGGCACCGGCGGGGGCGGCGACCCCTACATCGCCAAGCTCGTCGCTCACCAGGCCCTGGAGACCTACGGACCCGTCGCGGTGGTCAATGCCGCCGACCTTTGCCCCGACGCGTTGGTCCTCACCACCGCGGTAATCGGGGCGCCCACCGTGATCCTCGAGAAGATCCCCGCCGGGACCGAGTACGTGGCAGGCGTCAAGGCCCTGGCCTCGTACCTGGGCAAGGAGCCGGCCGCGATCATGCCGATCGAGGTCGGCGGGTGCAACACGCTGCTGCCCATCGCCACCGCGGCGGAGATGGGCCTGCCCATAGTGAACGCCGACTCGATGCGCCGGGCGTTCCCCCAGATCGAGATGACGGTGTTCACGCTGGCCGGGCTGCCGGCCGGCCCGCTGTCGGTCGCCGACGAGAAGGGCAACCAGTGCGTCTTCGAGACGACCACCAACCAGGTGGCGGAGACGCTGGCCCGCACCTCGGTCATCCAGCTCGGGATGGCCAACTCCATCAGCTGCTATCCGCTGACTGCGGCCCAGGTCGCCGAGCACGCCATCCAGGGCTCGCTCACCTACTGCACCGAGGTCGGGCGCCTGCTGCAGGCCGTGAAGGACGGTGAGGTCGGCGCCTGGGAGAGGTTCCTCGACGAGTCGGGATCCAGAAGGTTCTTCAACGGCAAGGTCGTCGACCTCGACCGGCGCACCACCGACGGCTTCGCCCGGTCGACGGTGATCCTCGAAGACCTCGACGGACTGGACGCAACCATGCGCATAGAGGTGCAGAACGAGAACCTGATCGCCTTCCTCGACGGCAAGCCCGCCATCACCACCCCCAACCTGATCTGCCTGCTCGACTGCGAGACCTTCGACCCCATCACCACCGAGGCCCTCGCCTACGGCAACCGGGTGCTGGTGATCGGGATGCCCTGCGCGCCGGAATGGCATCAGGAGGGGATGCTCGACCTGGTCGGGCCCCGGGCGTTCGGCTACGACGTCGACTTCGTGGAGCTGTCGGCATGAGCGAGGACCGGGAGTTCCGCATCGGCATCGACGTCGGGGGCACCAACACCGACGCGGTGGTCATCGACGCCGAGGGCTCGGTGATCAGCGCGGTCAAGGTGGCCACGACGCCCGAGCCCATCGACGGCATCCGCGAGTCGCTCAGCGAGGTTCTCCAGGGCACCGACAAGACGCGGGTGGCGAAGGCCATGCTGGGTACCACCCACCCCACCAACGCCATCATCCAGCGGCAGGGTCTCGACACGGTGGGTGTGCTGCGCCTGGCTGCCCCGTCCTCGCTGGGCGTGAGACCCGGCGCGGCCTGGCCCTCCGACATCCGGGACACGGTCATCGGGGTCTCGGCCATCATCGAGGGCGGCAACGAGTACACGGGAGTCGAGATCGCTCCGCTCGATACCGGCGCGGTGCGCCGCTTCGCATCCGATGCCGTCGCCGCGGGATGCCGAGCCGTCGCGGTGTCGGCCGCTTTCAGTCCGGCGACCAGCGAGCATGAGCTACGGGCCCGAGATGTCCTCGCGGCCGAATTGGGCGACGCCTTCCCGGTGTCGCTCAGCCACCAGGTCGGATCGTTGGGCCTGCTCGAGCGCGAGAACGCCACCATCCTCAACGCCGCGCTGCTGAGTGTGGCGTCCAGCGTGGTCGACGGTTTCGAGAACGCGCTCGCCGCCCACCAACTGGCCATAGACGCCTACCTCACGCAGAACGACGGCACCCTGCTCACCGCGTCCGAAGCCGGGCGCTTCCCGGTGCTGACCCTCGGATCGGGCCCTACCAACTCGATGCGGGGCGCCTGCGCGCTGGCGGGGGTGAACGATGCCGTCGTGATCGACGTGGGCGGCACGTCGGCCGATGCTGGCATCCTGGTGGACGGGTTCCCCCGCGAGTCCACCGCGGCGGTGGAGGTCGGCGGCGTGCGCACCAACTTCCGCATGCCCGATCTGATCTCGATCGGACTGGGAGGAGGCACCGTGGTGCGCGAGGCTGGGGCCGGCAACGGCTCCGAGCTGGCCATCGGTCCCGACTCGGTGGGCTACGCGGTGGCGACCGAGGCGTTGTGCGTCGGAGGCGGCACGCTCACACTGTCGGACATCTCGCTGGCGTCGGGACGCCTCGACGGCTTCGGCGATAGCACGCTGGTGGAGGACCTCGAGCCCGGGCTGGTGCGCGACGCGCTGAACTGGGTGGACGAGCAGGTGTCGATCATGAGCGACCGGATGAAGTCGAGTCGGGCCGAGATCCCGCTGCTGGCCGTCGGTGGGGGAGCCCACCTGATCGCGGATCGGGTGCCCGGTATCTCCGAGGTGCTGCGCCCGCGGAGCTACTCGGTGGCCAATGCGTACGGCGCGTGCATTGCCGAAGCCTCTGGAATGGTCGACCGGGTCTACAGCTACGACCGCTCCAGCCGGGAGGAGTGCCTCGACGACGCCAAGGAACTGGCCGCCAACGCTGCGGTGCGCTCCGGTGCCCACCCGGACCGGATCCGCATAACCACGGTCACCGAGGTTCCCATGACCTACGTGCCCGGCGGCGGTTGCCGGGTCATGGTCAAAGCCGTTGGTCCCCTGGCCTGAGCAGCGGCTGCGAATCGCCGGCCCCCGGCAACACTCAGCGGTGTCGGGGGAATGACTGGCGCGGCCTCGGGGTCGATCCTGCCCATTGCCGACTCTCACAATGACCTGTTGTTGGCCTGCATGCATCGGCACGAGCGCGGTGCGGCCGATCCGTTCGGAGACGACTGGTTGCCGGGGCTGCGGGCCGGCGGCGTGGTACTCCAGGTCCTGCCCATCTTCACCGAGGAGCAGTTCGTCGGCGAGGGGGCTCTGCGGCGCACGCTGGAGATCATCGCTCTGGCCCGTGAGATCGCAGCCGTCCACCGGTCCGACGTGGCCATCGCGCAGAACGCCGCCGACATCGACCCCATCATCGACGGCGGGCG
>JAPOQG010000417.1 GCA_026710865.1 Acidimicrobiaceae bacterium | reverse complement strand
GCCCTTGCTAGCCAGTTCGTGCGACAGCGTCTTCACCAGGGCCAGCAGCCCGGCCTTGTGCACGTTGGACACCACCTGGTTCACGTACGGCATCTTGGCCCCGGCCGCGCCCAGTAGCACGATCGCCGGGGAGCGCCCCGCTTCGAGGTTTGGCAGCAGGGCCCGCACGGTGCGGACCGGTCCGATGACGTTCATGTTGTAGTTGTCGTGCCAGGCGTCGTCGCCGAAGGAGTCGAACCGGCCCCGGATGCTGCCGCCGACGGTGACGATCAGGATGTCGAGACCCTTGCCGTCGCCGTACTGCGCGGCCAGACGGGCCTCGGCATCGTCCTCGGTCACGTCCACCGGGAACCATGCGACCTCGGCCGGCCCGCCGCCGGGACTGGTCGAGACGTCGCGACCGATGCCGGCCGCGGCTTCCTGGAGCCTTTCGGCGTCCCGGGACGCGATCGTCACCGAAGCACCCTCGGCTGCGAGCAGGCGGGCGGTGGCCAGACCGATGCCGGCCGAGCCGCCCACCACCAGGGCCTCACGGCCCGCCAATCCCAGATCCACGGCAGCTATCCCTCCCCGGACGGTTCCCAGGTGACCGCGTCCGGGCTGTCATCGGCGTAGGAGATGACCTGCACCCGGAAGCCGCCGCCGCTGTCGAGCAGTGCCGACCGGGCCCGGGCCGCGGTCAGATCGTGGGGTTCGGAGCGGCTCTCGTAGCCCGCGTCCTGCAGGCGGCGGTGCGCGCCGTCGGCGTCGTCGGTGCGCAGGGCCAGATGGGCGAAGGCAGGTGCGCCATCGGTGCCCGGCCCAGCTTCGATCAGCTCCAGCTTGCTGCCGGTGCCGTCGCCCATCATCACGATCTGCTGACCGGTGCTGTAGCGGGTGCCGCGGCGCAGCACCCTGAGACCCGCGGCCTCCAGCACCCGGACGCGCTCGTCGATGTCGTCCACTTCCAGGGCCACGTGGTCGATGATCACGACACTGCCATCCTCGCCGCCGGGTCGTCGCTCAGCTTGCCCGGGTTTAGCAGCCCCTTGGGGTCCACCTCCCGCTTGAACCGGCGAAGCAGGCGCGGATCGGCGAACAGGCCCTGCTCGTCAAGGAAGAAGGTGTGGGGATTCTGGTAGGCCACGCCGATGTCGTCGCAGAAGGCGAGCAGATCCTCCAGGTCGTCACGCCCGTTCACCATCCCCACCAGCGGCGCGAAGATCACACCGTCGCCCGACTGCCCCCAGCGCTCGCGCAGCCAGCGGGACCGGATGTACTTCAACTCCACCAGCGAGTGGTCGCCGAACCGCGCCTTGATAGCGAGGAGCTGATCGACGGGCCGCGTCTCCGACAGGTAGCAGTGCAGGAAGGCGGCGGACGCGAAGAGCTTCTTCACCCACAACATTCGATGGCCGTACACCATGTAGGCCAGGGTGGGCCGGCGGTCGGCGCCCAGACCGTGCCACGGGATGACTCGGCCCCCGCGAGCCGCAACCAGCGCGCTCACCGTGTCGACCTCCTCGGCCGCGACGATGGTCATCACCAGCGCCTCGCTGGTGCCCGCGTCGTCGGCGAGCGCGGTGAAGGCCGGGGTGAGCATCGGCTCCTGGGCTGCGGCCACCCGGATGCCGTCGGTCTGCTCGGAGAGGTCGACCACGAAGCGGGCTGCGCCGTCGAAGCGCGGGAAGGCGACCACCATCTCCACCCAGGATCGGGCCGGCACCAGGCGGAACGTCACGTCGGTGATGATCCCGGTCGTGCCGGAGGCATGCAGGACCGGCTCGACCGAGTCCTCGTCGAGGGTCAGCAGCCGGGGCTCGGCCTCGCAGGTCATGACGGTGGCTCCGACGATGTTGGCGTCCCAGATCGTTCCCCACGACGAGCTGCCCAGCCCCACATGGCCGCCGGCCACCCACCCGGCCGCATGGGAGGCGGCATAGGTCGTCGTCATCACCGGCATTTCGGCGCCGTGGGCCCGAACCGCTGCGTCGACCCGGCCGAGCAGGGCGCCCGCTCCCACGGTGATGCGGCCCTCGGAGGCGGCGGTGGCCGGATCGCCCATTTCGCACAGTCGGCTCAACTCGATCACGATCCCACCCCGCATGGGAATGGACTGGCCGAAGTTGGACGTGCCCGCGCCGAGCATGGTTATGGGTGCGTCATGGCGGTAGGCCGCGGCTACGCAAGCCGCGAGCTGGTCGAGATCGGCCGGCCCGACGACGGCCTCCACCCCGAGCGAGCCGCCCGCCGACGCTCCGGCCATGGCGTCGATGTGGCCCGACAGCACCGGCGACAGCCACGAGTTGTCGCGTAGCCGGGCCCCGATCGAGGCCGGGTCGGTCTCTATCCCGGCGTCTCCGACGATCCCGGCAAGCTCCACTGACAGCGTCATCGCCTACTCCTGGACGGGTTCTACCCCACCGCTGGCTGGGAGGGAGAATTCAGGCCTGGCGGAGGGCCACGAAGCGGGCGGTGGCGGCCAGGGCCTCCTGGGCGGCGGGCACGTCGGGCAGCGCTTCCAGCGCGTGGAGGGCTTCGTCGAGCATCGCGGCGATCTCCGCCTCCAGGCTGGCCAGCGCTCCGGTGTCGACGATCACCTGCTGGACCTCCGACACGGCTTCGTCGTCCATCTCCGAGCCGACCGTCTCCAGCACTCCGATCTGGGCCGGGGTGGCGGCTGCCCTCGCCAGCGCCATGAGCAGGGTGGGCTTGCCCTCCCGCAGGTCGTCGCCGACGGGCTTGCCGGTGGCGGCCGGATCCCCGAAGGCGCCGAGAACGTCGTCGCGCAGCTGGAAGGCCATGCCGACGGGGCGGCCGTGGCGGGCCAGGGGC
>JAPOQG010000416.1 GCA_026710865.1 Acidimicrobiaceae bacterium | reverse complement strand
TCGATGGACGCGGAGCCGGCGGTGCACCACCACGTCGGCAGATCCGAAGGCGGCGTCCACATCGCCGTAGCGGTAGACCAGACGCTTGATCGTGTTGCTGCCGCAGGCCTCGTGAACGAGCGGTGCCGAGGGCTGCCCCGCGGTCGCCATGTCGGCCACCGGGTCGAGCGCCTCCAGATCGACCACGACGCGCTCGGCGGCATCCTCGGCCGTGTAGGGGTCGGTGGCAACCACCACCGCGATCGGCTCGCCCACATAGCGGACGACACCGTCGGCCAGCGGCGGCTGCAGAGCCAGATTCGCCTCGGGCGACTCGGCGAAGGGAAGCCGGATCGGTATCCGGATGTCACCGATGCCGTCGATGTCGTCCGCGGTGATGACCGCCACCACTCCAGGAGCCCGCGACGCCGCGGCGCAGTCGACGTCGAGGATCCGGGCGCGTGCCGCGGAGCTCCGCACGATCCGCGCGTGCACCTGGCCGTCGAGCCGGATGTCGGACACGTAGGGCGCGCTCCCGGTCAGCAGCGCCCGGTTCTTCTGCCTGGCGGGCGAGGCGCCGATCAGGCCACCGTCCGGTGCGCTCCTCACGGCGCGGCCCCGACCGCGGGCGGCGACCCGCCGACGCCGGCGCAGGGCTGCGGTCTCGGCGCCGGGTTGCGGCCCATCACGGGGACGCGGCGCGGTCGGAGAGTTCTCGCAGGAGCCTGCGGTAGACGATCGAACCGGAGTCGGCCAGCTTGAGGTGGAGCTCCTCGCGGGGGTCGAGGGGCAGCTCGGCCGGGTCCTGGGCCTCGACCACCATGCGGTCCTGCTCCATCACCTCGTGGAAGCCGGCCCCGAAGTCCGAGTCGGGGGTGTCGAAGGAGTGGTTGCGCGACAGCCACACGAATATGAGGGTCTCGGCCCGGTCGGTGGGCGACGCGATGAACGTGATGGTGGTGACGTCGCCGGCCTTGGAATCGCCCTGCTCGGACCAGGTGACCCCGCCGCTGACGGCCACCACCGACTTGCGATCGTGCAGCGTGAAGGGCAGGTGCAGCGTGTAGTCGCGCAACAGCAGGCTGTCGTCGTAGGCGTACCTCATGCCGTCGCCGGTCACCGCGATGTCGAAGGGCTTGATGAACGGCCCGTCGGCCAACTCGGTGAAGCCCTCGTGCACGAAGTTGAAGTGGGCGAAGTCGATGGCGTTCTCCATCATCCGGCCCGCGGACGACTGCCATATCCAGGTCCCCACCATGAACACGTGCCAGTCGCCGCTGTTCCAGTCGTCGTCGGGCCACGGCGGCAGGTCCGCCACCGGGGTCTCGGGTGCGACCCACACTGCGCCGTAGCCCTCGCGCACGTTGTAGCGGTGGACCCAGGCCTGGCTCGGGATGGCGCCATCGGTGCCGAGAGCCGGGATGAACGCCACCTTGCCGGTGCGGTCGTACTGCCAGCCGTGGTACGGGCACATCAACAGCCCGTCTCGTACGCAGCCCGTCGACAGGGCCACGCCGCGGTGCACGCACTTGTCGCGCAGCGCCACGAGACCGTCGTCGTCGCGGTACAGGACGATGTTCTCTCCGAGCAGCCGCGCCTGTCGCGGCTCGGCAGTGACCTCGTCGGAGACCGCGACCGGGTGCCAGTAGCGCCCGAGTGCCTGGTCGAGCATCGTCATTCCCTTCCTACGTGTGCATCAGGGCGCCTTGGACATGTCGACGATGGCGGCGACCATGCCGCCACCGGCCGGGCCCTGCTGGAGGGCCGCGACCGAACAGTAGACGGCCGGATCCCCGATGGCGGCGGCCGCGACCGCGCCGACGGCGCCCTTGGTGTGGTGGGTGTGGTGGATGTCGGAGTCGTTGATCGACACCAGCCGGCGGCCCCGCAGCCGTCCCGACGGGTCGGTCTCGCACTTGATGAAGCAGTTCACGACGGCGTCGCCGAGGTCGCTGGGATGGGGGCGCTCGGGCAGGTCGAGCCCCGCGGAGCGGATGGCGGCGTAGATCCCGTCGAAGTCGAGGGCGTCGCGCATCACCGAGTGGCCGATGCGGAAGTCGCCGCCCGCCCCGGCCTTGTTGCCGACCACCACGATCTGGGCCGGGTCCTGCTCGACGCCCGACGAGCAGGACGCCACCGCCGAGTACAGGTCGAGGTCGTTGGCGATCTGCTCGGGGCGGGGGAGATCGAACTCGCCCACCGCGTAGCCGATGCCGAGCGCCGCGGTGGCGTTCGACACCGCCATCGACTCCATGGTGTCGGTCATGACGACATCCTTGCCCCGGCTGCGGGCGTCCTCGATCCGTTCGCGGGTCAGCAGCGGGGTCTTGGACTGCACGAAATGGACGTCGGAGGGCTCGGTTATGCCGGCGTCGGCCATGGCGGCCCGCACCCCCTCGGCCACCTTCTCCACCATGGGGAGCCGGCCGATCTCCTCGGGCAGGATCGGCTCGGACATGGATGCGCCCACCGCCAGCCGCTTCTCGTCGCCGGCGCTGCCGTCGCCACCGACCCGGGCGAAGATGTTCATGTGGGGCGCGATCACCCCGTCGGTGCCGCCGGACCACACGATGGGCATGCGGTCGATCTCGGACGGCGACCGTGTCCCGTGCGTGTTGAGGAAGTCGCGGAAGACACGGTCGGCCAGGATCCGGGAGAAGTCGTTGACCCCGCCGTTGCCCTCCGTCTTGCCGATCACCCCGATGATCTCGTCGGCGGTGAACGAGCCGTTCTCGATCTCGGCCAGCAGGCCGTTCATGTCGGAAACGAACTCGAAGGGGATCTTGCGTACAACGATGGGCATCCATTCACTCCTTTGGTCTGGTGTATGTCTCGGCGTTCCGCGTCAGCGGCAGTGCCGGCGCCGCTGTGGTCTAGGTGCCGTCGCCGGCGTGGTCGACTCCGAAGAAGAGCGACTGCAGCGCGGCGTCCTCCAGCACCTCCCGGCTCGACACGGGCTCGCCCAGCACGCCGGCCTGCATCACGTACACCCGGTCGCAGTGGGGCAGGCACACCAGCGGGCTCTCCTCGATCACCCACATGAGGGTGGTGCCCGAGTCGCGTATGCGCAGGATGTCGTCGATGCGCTCCCGCACGATGGACGGCGCCAGTCCCGTGGTGGGCTCGTCGAGGGCCAGGAAGCGGGGCCCGGTGATCATCGCGCTGGCCAGCGCCAGCATCTGGCGCTCGCCTCCCGACAGCGTGCTGGCGTTCTGGTTCATCCGGTCACGCAGAGCCGGGTACGACTCGGCGACGTCGTCGACCCGCCGGCGGATCTCCGCGGGGCTGGATCCCCTCAGCGCCAACGCGAGGTTGTCGCGCACGGTGAGGTCCGGGAAGGTGTTGTTCTCCTGGGGCACATAGCCCATGCCCATCTCGGCCAGGCTGTGAGTGGGGTGGCGCTGCAGGTCGGTCCCCTCGAAACTCACCGACCCGCCCTGGGCCGGCAGCAGGCGGAAGATCGTCTTCAGCAGCGTGGACTTGCCCGCCCCGTTGGGCCCGACCACCGCGACGATCTCGCCCGCGGTCACCTCGAGGTCGACGCCGTGCAGCACCGGGAACCCCCCGTAGCCGGCCTCCAGGGCCTCGACTCGCAGCACGGTCTCGCTCATCCGGCGCCCTCGACGGTGTCCGAGGCCGCCTCCGGAGGCGACCCGTCGCTCTCCTTGTCCTCACCGAGATAGACCCGCATCACATCGGGGTTGGCGGCGATCTCGGCCGGCGGCCCCGAGGCCAGCAGCGCGCCCCGGTCGAGCACGTGCACCTCGTCGGCGATCTGCATGAGGAACGAGAGGTTGTGGTCGATGATCAGGCTGCCGAGGCCCCGCTCGTCGCAGAGCCTCCGCACGAGCTGGGACAGCCGTCCGATGTTGGCCGGCGCGACCGCGGCGGCCGGCTCGTCGAGCAGCAGCATCTTCGGTTCGGCCATGAGCGAGCGGGCGAACTCGAGCAGCTTGCGGTCGCCGGCGGACAGCTCGTCGGTGCGGACGTCGAGCAGATCTGCCATGTCCAACTCGGCCGTGATCTCCTCGGCCCGGGCCTCCGCCGTTCGTTCGTGGTCCCGGGCTCTGCGGCTCAGCCCGAGGGCCCCTGCCGGTGTCTCGGCGAAGTGGGGGGTGGCTGCGGTGAGCATGCTCTCGCGAACGGTGAGGGTGGTGAACCCGACCGGGGTCTGGAAGGTCCTGATGAGCCCCAGCTCGGCCACCCGCCAGGGCGGCAGACCGTCGATGCGCCGGTCACCGAAGCTGATCGACCCCCGGTCCGGGGGGTCGAAGCCGGTAATGGCGTTGAAGAGGGTGGTCTTGCCTGCGCCGTTCGGACCGATCAGCGCGGTGATCTTGTCCTGGGGCATGACCGCCGACACGTCGTCGACCGCGACCACGCCCCCGAAGGTCTTGCGGACCGTGTCGAGCACCAGCTCCATGCCGGTTCCTATCCGCCCGAGCCCTGTGTGGCGCCGGCCGGGCGCGAGTCTCCCGCGGAGTCCCGAGATGGGCGGTTGCCCGCCCCGAAGGCGCTCCGCTCCGAGAACAGCCCGTCCGGGCGGAAGCGCAGCACCAGCACCAGCAGCAGTCCCACCAGGAACGGCTCGATGGCCACCAGGATGTTGATGTGGGCGGGGTCGACCTCGATGAGGCCCACCGCCTCGGTGAACACGATCAGCACCACGGCTCCGGCGAGACCGCCCCTGATGCTGCCGATGCCCCCGATGACCAGCGCCGTCCAAACGGTGAAGGTGATGCCCGGAGCGAACAGCTGCGGTGAGACGGCCCGGATGTAGAACAGGTACACCGGGGCGGTGGCCCCGATGAGGACTCCGGCCAGGATGAAGGTCTTGATCCTCATCCGGTTGACCCGTTTGCCCAGTGCGAGGGCCACCGCCTCGTTGTCACGGGCGGCCCGCAGCGTCCGGCCGAACGGCGAGACGCCTACCTGGCGGGTGACCAGGTACATGACGGCCGCCGCCGCTACTGCGATGCCGAGCAGCACGTAGTTGTAATCGCGGCCCGTCACGAAACTGTCGAAGGGGCGGTTGATGTTGGGCACCCCCAACGTGCCCCGGGTCAGGTCGGCCTGGATGACCACCAACTGGCGGATGATCTCCGCGAATGCGAGCGTCGTGATGAGGAAGTACTCGCGCCGTAATCGCAGCGCGGGCGCGCCGATGGCGAACGCCACCAGCCCGGTGAACAGGGCCGCCAGCGGCCAGGCCACCCACATCGACAGCTCGGGCGCGAACCGCATGTCGAGATCCGCGTCGGAGGTGAGGATCACGTAGCAGTAGCTGCCCGCGGCCAGCAGCCCCGCGATGCCGAGATCCCACATGCCGCCCCAGCCGGACTCGACGTTGAGCGCCATGGCCAGGCTGGAGTAGATCATGGCCAGCGTCAGCACGCCCACCCAGAAGATGGGATTCGTCATGGCGTTCCTGCCCCGAGAGTGATCGTGGCGGTCATGCCACCACCGCGTCCTTGCGGCGCTGGATGGACAGGATCCCCTCGGGCCTCAGGATGAGCACCGCCACCAGCACGCCGAATGCGACCACCGGCCGGTAGGAGGTGGGGATGAACAGCGCGGAGACGTCCATCATGATCCCCAGCAGCAGCCCGGCCAGGATCACACCGGTGATGCTGCGCAGGCCGCCCAGCACCGCGGCGGCCAGGACTATCAGGATGTTGTGCCAGCCGATCTCGGTGTTGACCGCGCCCAGCACGCCGAGCATGACTCCGGCCATGGCTCCGAAGGCGGAGCTGATGAACCAGATCGTGTTGGACACCGTCCGCACCGGCACGCCCCGCACCCGGGCGAGGTCGTCGTTGCTGGCCACGGCCCGGACGGCCCGGCCCAGCCCGGTTCCGTTGAGGAAGAGCTGGAGCGCGGCGATGCTGCCGAAGGCCAGCCCGATGATGACCAGCTCGTTGGTGGCGATGTTGATGCCCGCGAATCGGTAGAGACTGCCGCTCACGTCCGGGTAGAACCGGGCCTGGGTTCCGAACAGCGCGAGGATCGCGGCATACATCATCAGCGCCAGTCCAATGGACGTGAACAGCAGCACGGTGCCGCCCTGGTGGCGTACCGGCTGGAAGAAGACCGCCGACAGCACAACGCCCAAGGCGCCCAGCCCGACCACGGTGATGGCTCCGGCCAGGAAGATGTTCATGCCGTAGGTGTCAACCAGCACCACGCCGATGAATGCGCCCAGCGCCATCATCTGGGCGTGGGCGATGTTGAGGAAGTTCTCGGTCTGGCGCACCAGCGCGAAGCCGAGGGTCGCCACGGCCAGGATGCTGCCCGTGACGATCCCGAAGATGACGTTCTGCAACCGCGGACTCCCAGAGATGGACCTCGGCGGCCGGCCCTGAGCCGGGCCGACCGCCGGAAGTCAGGATCTCGTCAAACTAGGACGGCTTCACGAGCGTCGGGTCGAGCTCGATGTTCTCGCGCACGGCCCAGTCCCCGTCCTGCACGCTGATGACGGCCATCACCGGCGACAGCAGGTTGCCCACGCTGTTGAGGTTCAGGTTCGACGTGGTGCCGTGGTAGTCGATGTCATTGCCGGCATCTAGCTGCGCCAGTCCGTCGGCGTATGAGAAGACCTCCACGCCGGGCGGGTTGGCGATGTCCGGGATGGCGGCGGCCACGGCCGCGCCGTCGGTGGTTCCGGCCTTCGCCATGGCCAGGCCCAGGATGATGTACTGGTCGTACTGCCAGGCGTCGTAGAAGGCGATCTCGGGCGGGTCGCCGTCGTTCTTCTCCGCGAACCGGGGAACGTATGCGTCCCAGGCCGGGTTGTTCTCGGTGTCGTAGGCGGTTGCGCCGACGATGGCGCTGGCTCCATCGACGCTGCCGACGATCTGGGCGATCTCCGGGCTGAGAAGATCGGTAGTGAAGATCATCGGAATGTCGGTGTAGCCCCGTCGCTGCCACTCGTTGAGGAGCGGCACGCCGGTCTCGAAGCCGGCTGCGATGTACACGGCGTCCGGGTTCGACTCGAAGGCCTGGGCGACCTGGGCCGCGTAGGTGGTCTCGCCTGCGTTGAAGCGCACATCCTCGGTGATGGTGCCGCCCATCTGCTCGGTGAACACGGCCTTGAACACGTTGGCGGGACTCTCGGTGCCCTCGCTCAGCTCCACCAGCATGGCCACGCTGCGGTAGCCCTCGTCGCGGGCCACCTGGGCGCCGACGATGCCGTTGTCGGTGTCGGAGGGGATGATCCGGAACACCATGTCGCCGCCGGTGTTGTCGAGCTCGGTGGTGCCGCAGGTGCTGCAGATCGTCGGGATCTGCAACTCGTGCACCGTTTCGAAGATGGCGACCATCCCGTCGGACTCGATTCCGCCCAGTGCGTGGATCCCGTCGACCTCGGTCAGCTCGGCGAACCCCGACACGGCGCCCTCAGGCGTGGATCCGTTGTCCTCGACGATCAGCTCGACGTCGCGGCCCAGCACGCCGCCGGCCGCGTTCAGCTCCTCGACGGCCACCTCGGCCGCGGCCAGGGCCCATCCGCCCCAGGGGCCGTAGTCCCCGGACTGCCCGTTGAGGAAGCCCATCTTGACGGGCCCCTCCTCCTCAGTATCACCGCTGCAGGCTGCGGCGGCCACGAGGCCGACCGCGAGCAGCGCCACGAGTACGCGCTTCACTGTTTGTCTCCTTCCAGGTTCCGGGTCGGGTGGACCCAGACGACATCTGCTAGCCCATAGCGTTGCACCAATTCCGCCGTCTAGCTAGTCCGGGGACAAAATGTCTGACAGAAAGAAACCGCAAGAGCGGTCTCAACTGGACTACACGACGGCAACTGCGGGCAATGCACTCAGCGCCGACGCTCTCGACGGGTTCCTCGCTCACCGCCACGACGGCCGGCTGGCCACGATTCGTGCCGACGGCTGGCCGCACCTGACGCCGGTCTGGTTTCTCTGGGAGGAGTCCTTGCTCCGGTTCTCGCTCGGAGCCAGCCGGCTGCACCTCCCCAACCTGAGAAGCGACGCCCGGGCGACGTTCTGTGTCGGCGAGGATCTTGAGCGCGACGCCTCGGGCCGCGGGACGGTCGCGGCGGTGGCCTTCGGACGGGCGACCATCACGACGATGGAGGACGACGAGGCCTTCGTGCGGGCCATGACGGAGGCGGTCCTCGGGCGCTACCGCCCCACCGATGAGGCCATCGTGTGGGCCGAGGACCGGGCCATCGTCACCCTCGATCCCGACCGGTGGCTGACGTGGGC
>JAPOQG010000060.1 GCA_026710865.1 Acidimicrobiaceae bacterium | reverse complement strand
CTCAGCCTGCGATGCGGGTCTGGCGGTCCAGCCAGCCCAGCGTGAACGCGTTCCACTCGTCGGCCATCTCGTGGAAGGCGATGTGGCTGGAGTGGGGGCCCCGGAACACGTGCATGGTCGAGCCCGGTATGGCCTCCTGGACCTCCAGCCCGTAGCGGGTCGGCACCTGCCAGTCCACCTCGCCCGACGTGATCAGCGTGGGCACGTCGATCGTGCCGAGGCGGTCGAGCGCGTCGTGGGTCTTGTCGGCGTGGAAGTGGCCGAGCAGCCCCGCCTTCGACGGCGGGTGGGGGGTCTCGAGTATGAAGCCCCGCTCGAAGGCCTCCACGTCGTCGGGCTGGTCGTTGATGAACGTCGGGCTGGCCACCCACAGCAGCGCGGTGCGGATGTAGCCGGCAGGGTCGTCGTGGAGGATGTACGTCTCGTTGGTGTCGATCATGCGGATGAACCACTCGTCGGAGCGCCCCCAGGTGCAGTGCAGCTGCAGGGTCGCCACCTTCTCGGGGTGGTTCACGGCGAGCTCCTGGGAGGTGGCCGAGCCGAGGGACAGGCCCGACACGTGGGCCCGCTCCACGCCGAGGCCGTCGAGCAGCGCGGCCGCGTCGTCAGCCAGGATCCGCATCGAGTAGTCGCTCACATCGGCCGGATGGGTGGACTGGCCGGTGCCCCGGTTGTCGTAGGTGATGACCGTGTAGTTGTGCCGGTAGGCCTCCACCTGGCCGGCCCAGGTCGAATGGTCGGCGCCGGTGCCCATGATGAGCAGCAGCGGGTCGCCGGTCCCCTCGACCTCGTAGTACATCTCGATCCCGGTGGGCAGTTCGGTGAAGGGCATGGCGCCGTCCTCCTGTGTGGGCTAGCCGGCTGCGCCGGGGGCGCTCAGGGGCGGCCGCCGGCCGGACACGCCCGCCACCGACTCGAAGCAGGCACCGACCCGCAGCGCGGTCTCCTCGTCGAACGGCGCCGCCGCGATCTGCAGGCCGATGGGCAGCCCGTCGCGGTCGAAGCCGGCCGGCACCGACAGCGCGGGCAGGCCCGAGAGGTTGAACGGCCCGGTGGTGCGCACGTAGGCCGCCCCGGCCGGCTCGGTCGAGGCGCCGTAGTCGAGGTCGTCGGCGTCCTTGGGCACCGCGGTGCCGGGCAGCGTCGGGGTCAGCAACGCGTCGAGCCGGTTGTCCACGAAGGCGCTCCGCAGGGCCCCGGCGATGGCCCGCCGGGCCTGGAGCGCCTTGAAATAGTGCTCGGGCTCCATCATCAGCCCGGCCACCAGCAGGGCGCGGATGAAGGGTGCGATCTGGTCGGGGCGGCTCCGCACGAGGTCGCGGTGGTAGGCGGCGGCCTCGGGGCAGACGATCCCGAACTCGGCGGCCAGGCCGTGTTCCAGTTCGGGCACCTCAACGCCGACCATGGCCGCCCCCTGGCGGCCGAGCAGGTCGGCCGAGTCGGCGAACGTCTCGGCGACATCGGCCTGCACAGGCTCGACGGGCGAACCGTGCAGCACCCCGATCCTGAGCCCGTCGACGCCCCGGTCCAGGCCCCGGCTGTACTCGGGCACCGGCCGCGACGACGCCGACGGGTCCCGCGGGTCGGGTCCGGCCAGGACTTCGAGGGTCGCGGCGCTGCCCTCCACAGTGGCGGTCAGGGGACCCAGATGGTCGAGCGACCACGACAGCGCGGCCACCCCGGCTCTCGACACCCGCCCGTAGGTGGCCTTGAGCCCGACGGTGCCGCACAGCGACGCCGGGATGCGGATGGAGCCGCCGGTGTCGCTGCCGATGCCCATGGGCACGATCCCGGCCGCGACCGCGGCTCCCGAGCCGCCGCTGGAGCCGCCGGGGACCCGGCGCAGGTCCCACGGGTTGGACACCGGCGGGGTGTAGACCCCGCAGGCCAGCTCGTGGGTGGTGGTCTTGCCCACTATGACCGCGCCGCCGGCCCGCAGCCGCCGCACCAGCGTGGCGTCGGTAGCGGCCGGAGCAGGACCGTACGCGGGCGAGCCGCACCGGGTGGGCAGCCCGGCCATGTCGACGATGTCCTTGACCCCCACCGGCACGCCCATGAGGGGGCCGAGGTCCCGCCCCGCCGCGATGGCCTCGTCAGCGGCGTCAGCGGCCTCGAGGGCGCCGCCGGTGTCGATGATCACGAACGCCGACAGGTCGGGATTCAACGCCTCGGCGGCGGCCAGGCTCGCCTCGGTGAGCTCGCGGCTGGTGGTGCCGCCCGAGCGCAGCGCCCTCGCAGCCTCGCCGATGGTCGTCATCCCTGCGCCGGAGGCCCGTCCGGCCAGCTGGGATCGAACGCCGTCGGATCCGGCCCGCCGCTGCCGGGCACCAGGGCGTCGAGGCTTGCGCTCGCGGCAATCCGGTCGGCCAGGTCGGCCGCCGTCTCGGCGGGGTCTATGGCCGGATGGTCGAGGCCCAGGTCCCGCAGGCGGGCGGCCACCAGCCCGACCGGATCGCGAGCCTCAGGGTCACTCACTGCCGGCGCCGATCACCGCGATCACGTCGACCTCCATCCTGAGGCCGGGCAGACCCAGGGCCGCCGCCTGGCAGGCAGTCACCGCCGGGAACGGCTGGCCCGCGAACACCTCCCGGCGGACCTCGATCTCCTCGGCGATCTCGCGCACGTCCTGCATGAAGTAGGTGATCTTGACGACGTCCGCGATGGAGCTGCCCGACGCGGCCAGCACGCCGGCGATGTTGTCCCACACCTGGCGGGCCTGCTCGGTCACGGTGGTCCCAACCACCTCGCCGGCCTCGTCCAGGGCGACCTGCCCGGCCAGGTAGAGGGTGTCGCCGGCCCGCACCGCGTAGGAGTACGGCTCCGGCGGCGGGCACAGCCCGGGCACGTCCACCACGGATTCCAGCGGCATCGGCGGTGAATATAGGCTCCCGCCCAGCCGGCATCCGCACCCGGCCGGCCCCGCAGCAGAGCAAGGGGTACGCCGACGCCGAAGGCCAGCGTCATAGGCTCCCGCCCAGCCGGCATCCGCACCCGGCCGGCCCCGCAGCAGAGCAGGAGGTACGCCGATGCCGAAGGCCAGCGTCAACGGGGTCGAGTTGTGGTACCAGTTCACCGGCGAGGGTGAGACCGTCGTCCAGATAGGCGGCGCGGTCAGCGCCCATGAGGGGTACGCCACCATCACACCGGGCCTGTCGAAGCACTACCGGGTGCTCGACTACGACCACCGGGGCTACGGCAGCAGCGACCGACCGGCCCAGCGCTACACCCTCGACACATGGAGCGACGACCTGGACGGGCTGATGGACGCGCTGGGGCTCGAGCGGGCCCACATCCACGGCGGGTCGATGGGCAGCTTCATCGCGGTCAACTTCGCAGCCCGCTATCCCGAGCGGGTCGACAAGCTGCTGCTCGGGGCGGGCGCGGTGGGCCGCTGCGACCGTATGGGGGTGCTGCAGTTCCGGGTGTGGCAGAGCTTGGCCCGGGCCTATGGCGTGGCCTCGGTCGAGGTGGCCGAGGAGTTGCTCACCCACGCCTTCTCGCGTGCCTACCTGGACGGGCCGGCCGGCGGCGAACAGGCCCTGGCCGAGATGCAGGAGGTGACGGCCCGCAACGTCGGCACCGACGTGTTCATCGACGCCTGCCAGGCCATGATCGACACCGACATCACCGACCGGCTCAGCGAGGTGACCGCGCCGACCCTGGTGATGGTCGGCTCCGAGGACGTGCTGACCCCGGTCGATGCCGGGCCCGGCGGGGCCGGCGCGCGATACGTGGCCGAGAACCTGCCCGACGCGCGGCTGGTCATCTTCGAAGGCAGCGGCCACGGCCACTACATCGAGCAGCAGGACGAGTCGCTGGCCGTGATCCTGCAGTTCCTGGCCGCCTCGTAGGAACTGGCAGCGTTCTGCACGGATAGCGAGCATTTCACTGCCAATTCCCGGACGAGCCGCGGCCGATCCAGCAACTGGCAGCGTTCTGCACGGATAGCGAGCATTTCACTGCCAATTCCCGGACGAGCCGCGGCTAGCCTCGCCGCCCATGGCCGGATTCGACGGCGACCGACGACTCCTGGAAATCAACGGCGAGCGCCTGTTGCGGCGGTTGTGGGACCTGGCCGAGATAGGCCCCATCCCCGGCGGCGGCAACAACCGCCTGGCCCTCACCGACGCGGACAAGGAGGGGCGTGACCTGGTCGTCACCTGGATGCGAGACCTCGGCCTCGACGTGAGCATCGACACCATCGGCAACGTCGTCGCGGCGCAGCCCGACGTGGGCCGGGGACCGCCGGTGATGATGGGCTCGCACATCGACACCGTGGCGACCGGCGGCAAGTACGACGGCAACCTGGGCGTGCTCGCCGCGCTGGAGGTGATCGAGACCGCCATCGAGAGCCGCGTCGAGCTCGAACGCCCGCTGGCCGCGGCCTTCTTCACCAACGAGGAGGGCTCCCGTTTCCCGCCCGACATGATGGGCAGCCTCTGCTACACCGGCGGGCTGACCGTCGAGGAGGCCATGTCGACCACCGACGCCGACGGGAAGTCGGTGGGCGACGAGCTCGACCGCATCGGCTACCGCGGCCCGATGCCGTGCCCGGCACCGACCCCCTACGCGTTCGTCGAGCTTCACATCGAGCAGGGTCCGGTGCTGGAGCGCGACGGCATGCGCATCGGTGCGGTCACCGGGGTACAGGGCATCTCCTGGACCGAGGTGAACATCACCGGCCAGTCCAACCACGCGGGAACCACCCCCATGAGCATGCGTCGCGACGCGGGCCTGGCCGCGGGCGAGCTGGTCGTGGCCGTGCGGCGCATCGCCTCGGAGATGGGCGGCACCCAGGTGGGAACGGTCGGGGCCCTGCGGCTTCACCCCGACCTGGTGAACGTGGTGGCGGCCCGGGCCCATCTCATCATCGATCTGCGCAACACCGACGACGACGACCTGCAGTCGGCCGAGCGGCGCCTGCTGGCCGAGGTCAAGCGGATCGCGGAGTCCGAGGGCGTCGAGATCGACACCAAGTGGGTTGCCCGGTTCGAGCCGGTCGTCTTCGATCCCCGGGTGGTGGGACTGGTGGAGTCCACCGCCTCGGCGCTTGGGCTGCCGGTGCGCCGGATGCCGTCGGGGGCGGGCCACGACGCCCAGATACTGGCCGGCGTGTGCCCGGCCGGCATGGTGTTCGTGCCCAGCGTGAAGGGCATCAGCCACAACCCCGCGGAGCACACCGAGCCCGACGATCTGGTGGCCGGCGCCAACGTCCTGCTCAACACCGTCGTCAGCCTCGCCACCGACGGAATCTGAGGCGGGGGACCTGCCATGACCGCACCAGCCTGGCCACCGACGGAGTCTGAGACGGCGAACCAGCAATGACCGCACCAGCCCGGCCACCAACGGAACCTGAGACGGCGAACCAGCAATGACCGCACGGGCCACCTTCACGGGCTGGGGCAAGTGCGTGCCCCCGGTGAAGCTCACCAACGCCGACCTCGAACAGCTCGTCGACACCGACAACGACTGGATCGTGGAACGCACCGGCATCCACGAGCGGGGCATCTCCCATGTGGAGACCACCGACCTGGCCGAGGTGGCCGCCCTGCGGGCACTGGCCGCGGCCGGCCTGGAGCCCGCCGACATCGACATGCTGATCCTGGCCACGGTCACGCCCGAGATCACCTGCCCGAGCAATGCCTGCGTCCTGCAGGAACGCCTGGGCGCGGTCAATGCGGCCGCCTTCGACCTCAACGCGGCGTGCAGCGGCTGGATCTACGGCACGGCCACCGCATCGTCGATGATCACGGGGGGCATGGCCGAGCGCGTGCTGCTGGTCGGGGCCGAGAAGCTGCACTGGGTGATGGACTACTGGGACCGGGCCACCTGCATCCTGTTCGGTGACGGTGCGGGCGCGGCAGTGCTGGAGCCGTCGCAGAACGGCGACGGGGTCCTGGCCGCCGACCTGGGCGCCGACGGCGTGGCCGGCCGCACCATGGTGTTCCCCACTCTGGGCACCCGCGGCCGGCTGAGCTCACACCGCGACCCCTTCCTGCACCGCCTGCACTTCGACGGTCGGGCCGTGTTCAAGATCGCGGTCCAGGGCATCGAGGCGTCGGTGCGCCGGGCGCTGGACCGGGCCGGGCTCAGCCTCGCCGACGTCGACGCGGTGATCCCGCACCAGGCCAACGAGCGGATCATCTCCGCCGCCGGCCGCCGCCTGGGCCTGGACCCCGACCGGGTCATGCTCAACATCGCCACCCACGGCAATTCGGCAGCCGCGTCGGTGCCGATGGCCCTGGCCGACGCCCTGGAGACAGGGCTGATCCAGCCGGGCTCAATCGT
>JAPOQG010000228.1 GCA_026710865.1 Acidimicrobiaceae bacterium | reverse complement strand
GGCGACGTGTTCATCAAGGCGGGCATCACCGGCCTGCGCAAGGCGCTGGCCATGTGCGACGAGGCGGGCATGAACCTGGAGATCCATGCCCTGCACTCGTCGCTGCTCGACATCGCCAACCTGCATGTGGCCTGCTCGGTGCGCAACTGCGAGTTCTTCGAGCTGCACCATGAGATGTTCCGCTTCGCGCTCAAGGGCGCGCCGCTCGACATCGACGCCGACGGCTGCCTGCACGTGCCTGCCGGCCCCGGACTCGGCGTGGAGCTCGACTGGGACTGGATCGACGACCACACTGTGATGACGCTCTCGGGGCTCAATCACTAGCCAGGAGCAGCGGGGAGGACGCCATGGAACTGGGCCGGTTCGACTGGCTGGCGCTGCGCCGCGAGGAGGCGGTGGACCCGGAGCGGCCGATCGTGGACGCCCACCATCATCTTTGGGACCGGGGCGGGAGCACCTACCTGGCGCCGCAGCTGCTGGAGGACATGACCGGCTCGCACAACGTGGTGAAGTCGGTGTTCGTGGACTGCAAGTCGAACTACCACACCGCGGGCGAGCCGCACATGCAGCCGGTCGGTGAGACGGTGTTCGTGGCCGGTGAGGCCGACACCCTCGATGCGGCCGGCGGGCCGACCATCGCGGGGATCGTCAGCCATGCCGACCTGCTGCGGGGCGAGGCCGTCGAGGAGGTCCTAGCCGCTCACGCCGCGGCCGGCGGGGGCCGCTTCAGGGGGATCCGCCACGCCACCGGCTGGGACCTGAGCGACGAGGTCCACAACAGCCACCACCGCCCGTTCGAGCACGCGATGGGCATGCCCGAGTTCCGGGCCGGGGCGACCACACTGGCCCGGATGGGGTTCAGCTTCGACGCCTGGCTGTTCCATCCCCAGCTGGGGGAGCTGGCCGGGCTGGCCCGGGCCGTGCCCGAGCTGACGATCGTGTTGAACCATCTGGGCGGACCGCTGGCGATCGGCCCCTACGGCCGGGCACGCCAGCAGTCCCGGGCCGACTGGAGGGCCTCGATGCGCCTGGTGGCGGCCTGCCCGAACGTGGTGCTCAAGGTGGGCGGGCTCGGCATGGACATGTACTACGGCACGGGCTGGACGGCGGCCGCTGTCCCGCCGGGTTCGGAGGAAGTGGCCGCGCACTGGGGCGACGACGTGCGGTTCTGCATCGACACCTTCGGCCCCGACCGGTGCATGTTCGAATCCAACTTCCCGGTGGACCGCCAGACACTGACCTACCCGGTGCTGTGGAACGCGCTCCAGATCATGGCCGCGGGCTACACCGACGCCGAGCAGGACGCCCTGTTCTCAGGCACCGCCACCCGGGTCTACCGCCTGTAGGCACCACCGACGAGCCCACCTCAGGCCCGTGCGCCCTGCCGAAGGGATCGCGGCCGGGCTGCGCGGCCGTAACGACCCTACGAGCCCACCTCAGGCCCGTGCGCCGCGATATCGAGGCCCTATCGGTCTGGCCGCGCTAGCCACCACACGAACGAATCGACACCGTCGAGGATGGAGCCGTGCTCGCTGAGCAGGGAGGCAAGCGCATCGGCCAGCACCCGAGCATGGTTCGGAGCGGAGCGGGGGAACCGGCGGGCGTGGGCGAGTATCAACCCCGAGTGGCGCTGCCCGGCGGCCAGGATGTCGCGGTGGAGCACCGCGAAGCCCTGCACATTCTCGGTGACGACCGCTCTGCCTTCGGCTGTCGCAACCTGGAGCAGATCCTGGTCAGGCAGCCCGATGAGGTATGGACGCTCCTTGACGGCGACGGCGTCGTGACCCCAGTCACGCAGCAGGGCCGCGACGGCGGGGCCGTGCATCTCGTCGAGGAGGAGCTTCACCCCGACAGAAGCCTGCGCTCGTTCTCCCAGGCGGCCAGCTCTCGGTCGGAGACCTGCAAGTTGTGCGCGATCTCGGCGTCGATCTCGTCGGTGAACTCGGCGTAGTACCGGCTGACGGCGCGGACCTGCCTCTCGGTGAGCCAGAGCTGCTCGGCCGTAGCCGCGATCCGCTCCTCGAGACTCCCGCTCGGACCCTGAAGCATTGGGACGACCTCCCATACATCGGGCCCGGTGGCCAGCGCGGCGCGCCGGCCGGTCGGCCCGGCGCGGAAGATGATCCCGGGATGGGCCTCCATGCGCAGTCCCTCGTCGATCAGGCGCTCCCCCGCCGACGAGATGGACTCGTCTCGCTGGGCCGCGCTCCGCTTGAGCCGTTCGTAGACACCCAGCCGCTTGAACCGGATCGAGATCACTGTCATGACCACATTGTAGTCAATTGTCATCACAACTCGATAACTGAGCAGCTAGATGCGGGCTCAGTAGGGTTTGGTTGTGAGCAGCGTGCCCCTTGAGACCGAGTTGCGGTTTCCGCTGGATGCGGCCGAGGTGGAGGCGTATCACCTCGATGGGGTGGTCGGGCCGTACCGGTTGGTTTCGCCCGATGTGATGGCGGAGATGCGGGAACGGATCATGGACGAGATCATCGTCCCCGGGGAGCAACTGGATGATCCCCACGTGGACTACCACGACCGCCATCTCGACCATGAGACGGTCTGCCGCCTGTGCCGGGAACCCGAGCTGGTGGACCGCATCGCCTCGCTGATCGGGCCCGACCTGCTGATCTGGCGCTGCAACTTCCAGATCAAGCAGCCCCTGGCCGAGGCCACCGGCGACGAGCAGCGCTACACCGAAGTGCCGTGGCACCAGGACGGCGCCTACTTCGATCTGCGGCCCCCGGTCTGGGTATCGGCCTGGATCGCCGTCACCGAGG
>JAPOQG010000064.1 GCA_026710865.1 Acidimicrobiaceae bacterium | reverse complement strand
GCGGACGGCCGCTCGGTGCTCTCGGTCGGACGCATTGAAGTCGTCGCGCAGCTTGTCGACGGTGCGCTGCTGGTGCCAGATGATGGCCAGCACGGCCAGTACCACCGTCAGGATTTGGGTGACCGTGTTCGCATCCACGCTTAAAAGCTACCAGCATCAATACTGTACCGCAATTCAATGTCATGAAAATGAGTGATATTGCTGCTCAGGATCTCGTCCGGTGGCCTTCGGGGTCCCATAGGCAGCCGTCGACCAGCCTTGCTCGGCGGCGGGTGCCGATTATCTCGATCTCGAAGCTCCCGGACGACTCGGCCAGGTCGGCGGGGATGTAGCCCATGGCCACCGACGCCTCGCTGTGGTGGGCGTAGCCGCCCGAGGTGACCCAGCCCACCACCTCGCCGTCGTGCCAGACCGGCTCGTCACCGATCACGTCGACGGCGTCGGGGCCGGTGCCCACGTCCACTGTCCAGGTGCACAGGCGCAGCCCGCTGGACGGCTTGCCGCCCGATGGCCCGGCCTCGCCGTGCTTGGCGGCCAGAGCGTCCCGGCCGATGAAGTCCTTCTCCATGCGCACGAAGCGGCCCAGGTTGGCCTCGAAGGGGTCGTAGTCGGGCCGGTACTCGCGCAGCCAGGACCCGAACCCCTTCTCCAGGCGCAGCGAGTTCAGGGCGTGCAGCCCGAACAGCTCCAGCCCGTGGGCAGCCCCGGCCGACCGCAGCAGGTCGAACACGTAGCGCTGGTACCTCGCCGGCATCCACAGCTCGTAGCCCAGATCGCCGGTGAAGCTGATCCGCCCGCACCACACCGGCGCCAGACCCGCGTTCATCTCACCGAAGGCCATGAACCGCATCCCGTGGGCCGAGACATCGACATCGGCTACTTCCTCCAGCAGCGCCCTCGACGCGGGCCCGGCGACGGCCAGCCCGCACAGCTCCGCCCCCAGCGTCCGGTAGCTCACCGAGCCGTCGGACGGCAGCCAATGGTCGAACCAGCGCTCGTAGTAGCGCTCGGCCACGCCCGAGCCGAACACCACGAACTGCTCGCCGTCGCGCACGTTGCCGGTGGCGCCGCCCACCACCGTGCCTGCCGGCCCCTCGGCCCGCCCCGGCGCGGCCGGCAGGCAGGCCACGGTCAGGTCGCCGGCCAGGTTGCCCGCCGGGTTGGTCATCGGGGTCAACGCCATCCGGCCCGGAATCGGGACCCGTCCTGCCAGCAGCCGGTCGAGCCAACCCCGGGCACCCGGGCCCTCCACCAGGAACTTGGCGAAGCCGGTGGTCTCCATCAGGCCGATCGCGCCTCTCACAGCCAGGGTCTCGGCCCGCACCCGGTCCCAGGCGTTGGACCGCCCGAAGGTGACCTCCTCGACCGGCTCCAGCCCCGGAGCCTGGAACCACAGCGCCGACTCCAGCCCGAAGGCGTCTCCCCACACCGCGTTGGCATCCGCCAGCCGGTCGTGGATCGGCGACGTCTGAACGCCCCGCCCCTCGGGCAGGAACTCGTTGGGGAACGTGATCCGGAACCGGCGCGCGTAGTTCTCCCGGACCTTGGCGCTGGTGTAGCCCAGCGTGGCGTAATCGCCGAAGCGGGCCACGTCCATGGCCCAGACATCGGCGCCGGGATCCCCCTCGGTGATCCAGTTGGCCACCGACAGCCCCACCCCGCCGCACTGCGACAGTCCCGCCATCACCCCGCAGGCCGTCCAGTACCCCGGCAGGCCCCGTACCGGGCCGATCAACGGGTTGCCGTCGGGCGCGAACGTGAACGGCCCGTTCACCACCCGCTGGATCCCGGCCGTGGCGAACGCGGGGAAGTGGGCGAAGGCGACCTCCAGCGAATCGGAGATTCGGTCCAGGTCGGGCGGAAGCAGCCTCATCGAGAAGTCCCACGGCGTCTGGCGGGGCGACCAGGGCACGCAGGCCTGCTCGTAGGTGCCCACCAGCATCCCCTCGCCCTCCTGGCGCATGTAGATCTCGCCGCCGAAGTCGATGGTGTGCATCAGTATGTTGCCGGTTCGGCGGTTGAACTCGCGCACCTCCTCGAGGGGCTCGGTGACCAGGTAGGTGTGCTCCATGGCCAGCACCGGCAGCTCCAGCCCCACCATGCGGCCCACCTCACGCGCCCACAGGCCGCCGCAGTTCACGACGTGCTCGCAGTCGATCGCGCCGAGATCATCACCGGTTGCGGTGTCGTACGCCTGCACCCTCCAGCCGCCGCCGGCGAGCCGTTCGATCGCCCGGACCCAGCAGTTGCGGTACACCTCGGCCCCGGCGAGCCGGGCCGCCTTGGCGAAGGCGTGGGTCACCCCGGCCGGATCGACATGGCCCTCGTGGGCGTCGACCAGCGCTCCCACGAAGTGGCTGGGGTCGATCAACGGCACCAGTTCGGCCGCCTCGGCCACCGACGCCATCTCGGTCTTCATGCCCAGGTAGCGGCCCCTCGCATGGGTCATCCTCAACCAGTCGAGCCGCTCGGGCGTGTCGGCCAGCATCACCCCGCCGGGCATGTGGATGCCGCAGTCCTGGCCGGAGATCCGCTCGATCTCTGCGTACAGCTCCATCGTGTAGCGCTGGAGCCGGGCCACGTTGGGGTCGCTGTT
>JAPOQG010000329.1 GCA_026710865.1 Acidimicrobiaceae bacterium | reverse complement strand
AGCCCGGCGGTGGGCAGCAGGGGCGGGCCGACTCCGAGCCAGTTCGCCAGGTAGAGACCGAAGAAGAGCTGGAGCATCAGGCCGAGCCAGAACACCGGGATCGAGATGCCCAGGAACGACACCGCGGTGGCGCCGTGATCCGTCAGAGACCCCCGGCGGATCGCTGAGAGCGTTCCGATCGTGAGGCCGGCGGCCACCGAGAGGGCCACCGCCACCGCCACCAGCACACCGGTGTTGGCCAGCGCACGCTCCACGAGGGGCCACACGTCCTGGCCGTTGCGCACCAGCGACGTACCGAGGTCGCCGGTGACGAAGTTGCCCAGCCACGTCAGGTAGCGGGCCCCGAAGGGCTCCTCGATGCCCAGCGAGTCGATGTAGGCCTGGCGGGCCTCAGCGCTGATGCGGGGGTTGACGGTCAGCTGGGCCGCGGGACTGGAGATCTCTCCTGCGGCCCAGAAGGTGGCCAGCGAGATGAGCAGCAGGATCGGCGCGGTGACTGCCAGCCGCCGCGCCGCGTAGCGGATCATGCCTCCGGCTCGCCAGCCTCTCAGCCGACCGGGCTGGAGGCGGCCCATCCGATGCGAGCCGGAGTGGGCCACCCGACAACGTTCATCAACCGCGGCTCACCCGACGACGGTCCAGTCGTACATGTCGTAGAAGCCGCCGTACACGCTCGACACGTACTTGCCCGGACCGGCCAGCACCTCCGGGTTCCAGGCGAGCAGGTTGGGCAGCACGTACAGCGGGATCCACGGGACGTCCTCGCCGAGCAGGGCGCCCAGCTCATGAACCAGTTGCAGGCGGGCGGCGTCGTCGATCTCCGCGTCTATGGCGAAGGCCAGGTCGCTGGCCCGCGCGCTGGCGTAGGCCATGAAGTTCTGGCCGCTGTAGCCGTTGGCCTCGCTGGGAATGCCGTCGATGTCGTAGAGGTTGCTCACGGTCGGATCCGGGCTCGTGCTGTTGGCGAACAGCGCCACGGGGCCGAAGTTCATGGCCGGGAGCCGGTTCTGGAACAGCTCGCCCGCGTCGTAGTTGATGATCTCCCATCCGATGCCGAAGGGCCGGGTCATCTCGGCCACCAGGGCCTGCACGTCCTCGCGGCGCTTGTTGCCGGCCACGGTGTTCCACTGCAGCACCAGCTCCACACCCTCTTCGTTGACCCACAGGCCTTCGAGATCGGGTCGGGTCCAGCCCTCCGCGGCGAGCAGATCGGTGACCTTGGCCATGTCCTGGCGGTAGCGGGCGAAGTCGTCGGCGCACCAGTCGCCGAAGGCCGGGTTCCACCCCGCGCACTGCAGCACCACCGGGTCGTCGATGACGGGGCCGAGGGCCACGTCGGCGATCCGCTCCCGGTCGAGGGCGTGGGCGAGGGCCTGGCGGACGTTCCTGGTGATCTCGAAGCGGCGGTCCGGCGCGATCTGGTTGATCCACAGGCCCTCGATGTACGTGCCCGCTCCCGCCACGAAGGCCAGCGGCGGGGCCAGGCGCTCCTTGGCGCCGGGGAACGGCTGGGGGAACGCGGCCATGACCTCGCCCGTCTGCAGGGCCACGACCTCGGTGTCGGTGTCCTCCCGGGGGACCATGACCACCCGGTCCACCAGCGGCATGCGCTCGGGCACCCAGTAGTTGTCGTTGGGGACCAGGATGTGCTGCTCGGAGCTCCACGACTGCTGCAGCCACGGCCCCCCGGAGATCGGGATCGAGTCGTTCCAGTGGCCGGAGATGTCGGTGGCGCCGTCGAAGGCGTGGGCGGGCAGGATGGCGCCGAACAGGTAGCGCCAGGGTGCGTACGGCTCGGAGAACGTGACCACCGCGGTCTGGGGGTCGTCGTGTTCCACGTCGGTGATCAACTCGTAGCCGATGGTGCTGAGCGAGCCCTCGGTGTCGATGACCGCCCGCCAGGTGAACCACACGTCGGTGCTGGTGATGGGCGTGCCGTCGCTCCAGCGGGCCTCACCGTTGAGACGGTAGGTGATCGTCAGGGTGCCGTCGTCGTTGAGGACCGCCCCGCCGTTGTCGACCGTCGGCGCCTCCACCAGCACCGGTGAGGGCCCGATGTTGTTGTCGACGTCGTACTCCATGAGGCCGGGCTGGATGTGCACGAGCACCGACCACTGCAGCCAGGTGGCGTTGGCGCACGACGTGACCGGGTTGAGGCACTCGGGCCACTGCTCGACGGCCAGCACGATCTCACCGCCGGACCGCTCCTGGGCCTCGGCGGCCTCTGGCGTCCCACTGCCGGCTTCAGGCGAGTCCGCTCCGTCGGCGGGCGCCGTGCCGTCGGCGGAGTCCTGCGAGCCGGCTGGGTCCCCACCATCCCCGGCGCCGTCCCCGGAGTCGCCGCACGCGCCGGCTGCCAGCGCGAGGACCGCCAGGAATCCCCAGAGCAGCCGGCGGCACCCCGCTGATCGCGTTCCCACGAGCCTGAACAATAGACGCGACTGCCCCTAGAGGCCGAGCGAGTCGGCGAGCGAAACGGTGCATGCGGGCGAGGCCGTGGCCCGAGCGGCCCGTGAGCGCAGCGAACAAGAGCGGGAAACACCCCGCCCCGACGCAACGGGCTTGCACCTGCCCGCGCACGCTCCCAGTCGCAGCGATCTCTTGAGAATCCGTCTCAGACTGGCCGTCCGGCATCCGCGCCGACTGGTGGCCGCGGCCTGGCCGCGCCGCTAGCCGCGGCGGGGGCGACGCAGCAGGTTGGCGGCCACAGCCGAGGCCCTGACCGGCCAGGGATCGAAGCGGCCCTGGTCCTCCACCGGCGGCGGGGGCTTCACGAACATGCGGAACACGACGTACAAGGCGATCACGAGATGGGCCCCGACCAGCACCGCGAAGTACGCCCACGGCGCGATGGCCGCCATGAGGGCTCCACCCAGGGTCGGCCCGATCACCGCGCCCACTCCGCTGACCCGCACCAGCGAGGCGCTCGCTCCGGTCAGTTGCGCCGCCGAGACGCTGTCGGCGGTGGTGGCCACCGCCAGCGAGTACAGCGGGTACGTCGAGCCGCCGTGGACGAACATCAGCAGCAATGACAGCGGCGATCCCGGCTCCACCAGCAGGTGCAGGCCCGCGGAACCGGCTGCGGTGACCGCCACCACCAGGATCACGTAGCGGCGGGGCCCCCGGTCGGAGGCGCTGCCCAGGAGCCACTGGAACACCACCGACCCCGCGATCGACGACACGACGAACAGCGAGATGCGGGTGTTGGACAGCCCCTCGGTGGCGGCGAAGAACGCTCCGAGTCCCATGAGGCATCCCTGCGACACCCCGACCCAGAACCCGGTCAGCAACCCGAGCGGCGCGAGCCTCACGAGCGCGCGCAGCGAGATCGGTTCGGGGACCACCAGAGGGGGCGCGGTCGACGCCGACAGCGACACCGGGACCAGCGCCAGCGAGATCAGCGCGGAGGACAACACGAAGAGCCTGACGCCTCCGGGGTCGGCAAGGTTGAGCATCAGCTGGCCGGCGCCCATCCCGCCCATCGTCACGATCATGTAGCGCGACAGCATCCGGCCCCGGGTGGCGTTGGTGGCCATGTCGTTGAGCCACGACTCGACGGTCACCAGGATTCCGGCCAGGCACAACCCGTAGGCGAACCGCAGCAGCGTCCACGAGACGGGATGGACCCAGATCACGTGCAGGATCGAGGACGTCGAGCCCATCGCGGCCAGCGCTCCGAACACCCTGATGTGGCCGACGGTGGAAATGAAGTGCTCGGCTGCCTTGGTCCCGAACAGGAAACCCAGGAAGTAGCCGGCCATCACCACGCCGGTCACGACCAGCCCGAAGTCCTCCGACTCGGCCCGCACGCCCAGCGCCACTCGCAGCAGCCCGTTGCAGGCCATGACCAGGACGACGCCGGCCAGCAGCGACCGGACCGCTCCCAGATGGTCGCCGCGCGGCTCGATCCACGGTCCGCCTGCCAGCCCGTCGTCACCGGGTTCGGGCCGCACCACGGCGCCGCTCGCCACGGCCGGATCGTAAGCCACGCCCGGCGGGCGCGGCGACGACTCGAGAGTGACTTCCGTCACACCTGGAGCCGGGCGAGCCGGCAAGGGCCTGCTGGGGCTGTCCGAAGGGGCCGGGACTAGACCCGGGCCAGCGCCTCCGCGACGGCTCGGCGGACCGGGATCGGGCTCTCGATCTGCAGGAAGTGGCCGACCCGGTCGAGGTAGACGGTGCGGGCGTCGGCGAAGGCGTCGATCATCGCCGCGGCCCGCTTGTTCGGGGTCATCTTGT
>JAPOQG010000412.1 GCA_026710865.1 Acidimicrobiaceae bacterium | reverse complement strand
GGAGGTGTTCTTCAGGGGCTTGCTGCAGGGGGCGCTGCAGGACCGGCTCGGGCCGGTCTGGGCGGTCTCCATCGCGTCGGTGGCCTTCGGGATCACCCACTTCCAGGTGGTGCAGCTCCCGGCCCTGGTGCTGGTGGGGGTGGTAAACGGGCTCCTGGTGCTCAGGACCGGCCGCCTCGGTCCGGCGCTGTGGTCCCACGCCGCCTTCAACGCGGTCACGGTGGCGGTGCTGGTGTCGTGAGGCCGCTCGGAGGCGCTGACGCGCCAAGCCGGCGGATCGGCGTCGTGCTGGTGGGTGCGGTCGTCGCGGTGACGGTCGCGTTCGTGGTCGTCAACCTCAGGCCCTGGCTGTGGTTCGACGACACCACCCCGACCGGCGGGGATCTCGGCGCTCATGTCTGGGCGCCGGCCTACCTGCGCGATGTGCTGATACCGGAGCTCCGGCTCACCGGCTGGACCCACGACTGGTATGCGGGCTTCCCGGCGTTCGCCTTCTACATGGTGATCCCGTCGCTGCTGGTGGTGATCGTCGACGTGGGCCTCGATCTGAGCGTCGGGGTGTTCGCCTACCTGGCGGTCGTGCTGGCCGCGTGCGGGCTCGCACTGCTGGTTGCGGGGCGGACGCGATGGGTCGCGGCCCAGCGCTGGGCGGTGGCGCTGGGAATCGCCGGGGCGGCCGGGGCGGGGAAGCTCTTCGTCGGCGATGACGAAGTGAACCGCGCCATCGCCGCGCTGCTGCTGCCGGCCGCCTGCGGCGGGTGGGCGTGGCATCTGCTGAGGGCCCGGCCCCGCTGGCGAGCGGCGGCCGCGGTGGCCGCGGCCCTGCTGGCCGTTCTCGTGGTTCCCATGCCCTACGGCGTGTCCCTCAAGATTGTGGCGATCGCCGGGGTGGTCGCTCTCCCCGTCGCCGTGTGGGCCATGGTCCGGACCGCGGGAGTCGGGCTCGAGGGCCAGGCCCTGGCTGCGGTGGCCACGCTGCTGTTCCTGTTCGACCGCTCGTTCAACATCTACGGCGGCAACCTGATGTCCACCATGGCGGGCGAGTTCGCCTACTCGCTCGGTTTGGCCGTCGCGGTTCTCTTCATCGGCGTCGCGGTCCGGGGAATGGACTCGGGCCGCCACCGTGTCCTGGCAGGCGCTCTGCTGGCTCTCACGGGGCTGCTGCACCTGTTCTCGGCCTTTCTCGCGCTGGCCGCGACCGCCGCTCTGCTGTCGACCGGCCGGTGGCAGAGGTCCGCGTGGCTCCAGCGGCTGAGATGGACCCTGGTGACCGGCGCGTTGGGCGCGGCGCTCAGCGCATGGTGGGTCCTGCCCTTCTGGTGGAATCGGGGCCTGCTCAACGACATGGGCTGGGGCAAGGAACGCCGCTACCTGTCGTCGCTGTGGTCGCGCAGTTCCTTCGACTACGGGTTCCTGGTCAACGACCCCGTGCTCCAGATGTTCGTCGTCGTGGCGGTCGCCGGGTCGGCGTTGCTGCTCTTCAGAAAGTCCCGGCCGCTCCGGTTCAGAGGCTGGTCCCGGCTTCACATGGCGCTGGCGTTGACGGGCGTCATCTTCGCGGCGGCGTTCGTGGTGATGCCCGAGGGACGCCTCTGGAACGTCCGGATCCTGCCCTTCTACTACCTCACGGTGTACCTGACGGCCGCCCTCGCCGTGGGCGAGTTGATCGGGTGGGGCCGCTCATGGCTCGACAGGCGGCCCGCGGCCCGCATCGAGGCGGGGGAAGACGTCGGCCGGTCAGGAGGCCGAGCGGGTAGGCGAGCGGACCCGGCTCATACGGGCGAGGCCGTGGGCAGTGATGCCCTGGGCAGTGATGCCCTGGATTGGGCGGCCCGCGAGCGCAGCGGACAGGAGCGGGAGACACCCCGCCCCGACGCAGCGGGCCTGCACCTGCCCGCGCGGCCTGCAAGGGCCCTCGCCGGCTCCCTGGCGGCCGGCGGGTGCGTCGCGCTCGGCGCGCTCGCGGTGCTGGTCATGGTGGGGCTGCCGCTGCGGTCGCTGCCCGGCGGCGGCCTCGGCGACGACGGCGCCTACCGCTGGGGGCCCTTCAGCTCGAGCGACTCCAACCTGGGCACCTACTGGGTGCAGTACAACTTCGAGGGCTACGAGGGCCGCCAGCCGACCGCGGACGGAGGGGGCAGCGCCGAGTACTGGGATCTGGTCGACACCATGGGCCGCGTCGGCCAGAGCCGGGGCTGCGGCCCGTCGC
>JAPOQG010000415.1 GCA_026710865.1 Acidimicrobiaceae bacterium | reverse complement strand
GGCCACGAACGACGACCCGGCCAGGGCGGCCACCACCGGCTCGAGACCGCCGATGGCGTCGGACGCGCCGGTGGATCGCACCGGCACCGGCGCCCGCTGAGGCGGGGTGGGCACGCTCACACCGAACACCCGCGCTCCGAGGCGCTGCAGCGCGAGGTCGGCCAGTTCCACGATCACCGGGCGGCTCTGGGACTCCGAGAGCACCGCGGCGGTCTCGCCCGCGGTCACCCCGCAGAGCCGGAACGTCTCCGCGAACGCGTCGATCCACTTCGCCTCGATCCGCTCGATCAGCACTCGACCCGCCCCCTCTTTCTGGCCGTCAGCTGCGGGACTGCACGCCGGGGAGCACGCAGAGCATCTCGTAGACGAGGTCGGCGGCGATGTGGGCCGTCATGCCGGAGGTGTCGTAGATGGGGGCCACCTCCACGAGGTCGCAGCCGACCAGGTCGAGCCCGCGGCAGCCCCGGACGATCTCCAGAGCCTGCGGCGTGGTGAGGCCGCCGATCTCGGGGGTGCCGGTGCCGGGGGCGAAGGACGGGTCCAGCCCGTCGATGTCGAAGCTCAGGTACACCGGCCCATCGCCGACCTGCTCTCGCACCTCCTCCATCAGAGGCACGAGCGACCGGTGCCAGCACTCCTCGATCTGCACCACCCGGAAGCCCTGCTGGCGCGACCAGTCGAAGTCGTCGGCGGCGTAGCCGGTGGCCCGCATCCCGATCTGGACCACCCGGCCGCAGTCCAGCAGCCCCTCCTCGACCGCTCGCCGGAACGGGGTGCCGTGGGCGATGCGCTCGCCGAACATCTCGTCGTTGATGTCGGTGTGGGCGTCGACGTGGACCAGCCCGACCGGGCCGTGGCGGGCTCTCATGGCCCGCAGGATGGGCAGCACGATGGTGTGGTCGCCGCCCAGGGCCACGGTGATCACGTCGTGAGCGAGCAGTTCGTTGAAGTGGGCCTCGATGCGGTCCACCGAGTCGAGCAGGTTGTAGGGGTTGGTGGCCACGTCGCCGGTGTCGTCGATGCGCAGGCTGTCGAACGGGGCGGCCCGGGTGGCCATGTTGTAGGGCCGGATGAGGACCGACTCGTCGCGGATGCCGCGGGGACCGAAGCGGGCGCCCGGCCGGTTCGACGTGCCGATGTCGAGGGGGACCCCCACGACGGCCACATCGAGGTCCGAGGGGTGTGAGCGTCCCGGCAGCCGCATGAAGGTGGCGATCCCGGCGAAACGGGGCAACTCGTTGCCGCCCAGCGGCTGAGGATTGCCGGCCGTGGTCACCACGCCAACCCTAGGGCCTCGAAGGCCGTGCGGGCGGGCCCGCGACGCATCGGTGTTCTCCGCGGCGCAGGGCGAGGCCGTGCCCCAGCGCCCGTGAGCGGAGTGAAGGTGGGCGGCAGGCTCCGCGTCGGCCCGCGAGGGGGCCTCAGCCGTCCGCCGGGCCGTTGAGGCAGGGTGCCAGGCGGTCGACGACCTCGTCCAGGACGGCCGCCGACGTGCCGAAGTTGAGCCGCACGTGGCCGTCGCCGTTGGTGCCGAACTCGCTGCCTTCGGACGCCGCGACCCCGGCTCGCTCCAGCAGCCGGGCTGCCGGGGCCTCACCCAGCCCGCAGGCGGACACGTCCAGCCAGGCCAGGAACGTCGCGTCGGGCCGATGGAGGCGCACGGCCGGGGCCTCCGCAGCCAACCGGTCGGCCAGGTGGTCCCGCAGGCCGTGCAGATGCGCCACGAGCCCGTCGGTCCAGGCTGCCCCGTGAGCCCAGGCCGCGATGGTGGCGTCGATGCCGGTTCGGGCAGCGTGGCCCAGCAGCAGCGGTGGGTGGGCCTCGCGGACCCTCCGGCGCAGACCCCTGTCCCCGTAGGCCGTCACCGCGCAGCGCAGTCCCGACATGGCGAACGTCTTGGCCGGGGAGGTGACCGTCACTACTCGCTCCGCCGCGCCGGGGATGGACAGCATGGGCACGAATGGCGCCGACGAGTCGGGGTACACGAGGTCGGCGTGGATCTCGTCGGACACCACGTAGAAGTCGTAGGCGTGGGCCAGCTCGACGATCCTGGTCAGGACCTCGGTGCCGGCCACCCATCCGGTGGGGTTGTGGGGGTGGCACCACAGCAGGACCCGGGCGCCGGGCTCCCGCCGCACCAGCGCTTCCAGGTCGTCGGGGTCGAGAGTCCAGCCCCGCTCCCGGTCGCGACGCATCGTCCACTCGAGCTGACGGCGCCGGGCCGTGGGGCAGATCTGCAGGAAGATGTGGTAGATCGGCGGGGTGAGGATCACTCCCGCACCGGGCTCGGCCAGCGCGGTGACCGCGGCAGTCACCCCTTGGAGCACGTCCACACAGGTGTGCACGAACTCGGGATCGGGGCACCAGCCGTAGCGCTCGCCGGCCCAGCGGGCGAACACCTCGCCCACGTCCTCATCCAGGTTGTGGTAGCCGAAGTCCCCGTGGTCGATCGTGGCCTGCATGGCGTCGGTGACCGCCGGCGGGGGGCGGAAGTCGTGCTCGGCCACCCACGCCGGCAGGGTCCGCGCGCCGTGCTTGGACCACTTGGCGTTGCGGTTGCCCCGCTTCCGCCCGACGTCGACAGCCGGATCGAAGGCATCGCGGCGAGAGTCGCCGGCTCCAGTCACAGGCCGACAACGCTAGCCGTGCCGGAATTGGCAGCGTTGTGCACGGTATGCGTGCGTTCTGCTGCCAGTTCGGTACCAGGTGCGGGACGCGGAGGGGAATTGGCAGCGTTTTGCACGGTATGCGTGCGTTGTGCTGCCAGTTCGGTACCAGGTGCGGGACGCGGAGGGGAATTGGCAGCGTTTGCACGGTATGCGTGCATTGTGCTGCCAGTTCGGCGGGGGCTCCGCTCAGGGCAGTGTGCCGGTGTTGACTATGGGTGTGGTCTGCTGCTCGCTGGTCAGCACCACCAGGAGGTTGGCCACCATCGAAGCCTTGGCGTTCTCGTCGAGGTCCACCACCGAGCGCTCGGCCAGCAACTCGAGGGCCTCCTCGACCATCCCGACCGCACCCTCGACGATGGTGCGTCTAGCCGCCACCACCGCGGCGGCCTGCTGGCGGCGCAGCATCGCCTCGGCGATCTCGGTGGCGTAGGCCAGGTGGTTGAGCCGGGTCTCGATCACCTCCACGCCGGCCCGGTCGAGGCGGTCCTGCACCTCGGCGTGGAGGGTGCCCGCCACCGTGTCGGGGTCCGAGCGCAGCGACACCCGGTCGCCCTCGAAGTCGTCGTAGGGGTACTGCGTGCCCAGGTGCCGGATGGCGGTCTCGCTCTGGACGTGCACGAAGTCCTCGAAGTCGTCCACCTCGAAGACGGCCGCCGCGGTGTCCACCACCCGCCAGACCACCACCGCCGATATCTCGATGGGGTTGCCCTCGGCGTCGTTGACCTTCGACACGCTGGTGGTGAAGTTGTGCACCCGCAGCGAGATCTTGCGCGACTCCATGCGGGTGAACGGGTTGGCCAGATGCCAGCCGGGCCGGTCGACGGTGCCCTTGTAGCGCCCGAACAGGATCAGCACGAGGGCCTCGTTGGGTTGTACCAGGTACTGGCCGGGCCAGGCGAACAAGAAGGCGATAGCGCCGACGGGGATCAGGAAGACCAGCGGCCAGGCCACCGCGGCCACGCCGACGACCCCGGCCGCGATCACGACCAGGCCGACCAGGGCGATCAGCACGCCGAGCAGTCCCGGCTTGGTCGTGGCCGGCCGGGTCTTAACTCCGGCCGTCGGGACAGGCGCGGTGGGCGTGTCGGCAACGGTAGGCGAGGCAGTGTCGGTCATGGCTGCCATCCTGTCACCAGTTCGAGCCGCTGGCTACCGTGATCTTCGGCATCGCAAAGCAAGGAGCATCAGGTGAGGTTCGGCATCTCGTTCGCCAACGTGGGAACTTTCATAAAGGGCAAGGGCGCGGCCCTGCTGGCCCAGGCCGCCGAGGAGGCCGGGTTCGACTCGCTCTGGACTGTGGAGCACATCCTGTACCCGGAGGGCTACGAGTCCGTCTACCCGTACGCGCCCGACGGCAAGATGCCCGGCTCCGGCAACAACCCCATACCCGATCCGCTGGTGTGGCTGGGCTACGCGGCCGCGGTCACGTCCACCATCAGGCTGGCCACCGGCATCTCGCTGCTGCCCGAGCGGCATCCGCTGACGTTCGCCAAGGAGGTCGCCACCCTGGACGTGCTGTCGGGGGGCAGGGTCACGCTCGGGGTGGGCATCGGCTGGCTGCGCGAGGAGTTCGACGCGCTCGGCGTGCCCTGGGAGCGCCGCGGTCCCCGCACCGAGGAGTACATGGAGGTCATGCGCAGGGTCTGGGCGGAGGACGACGTGACCTTCGACGGCGAGTTCGTGTCGTTCCGCCGGGCCAGCTCCAACCCCAAGCCCGAGGCGGGAACGATCCCCATCCACATCGGCGGCCACAGCGAGGCCGCGGCCCGCAGGGCGGGTCGGGTCGGCGACGGCCTGTTCCTGGCCGGCGGCGACATGGCGCGATTGCTCGACGTCGCCCGCAACACCGCGGCCGACTGCGGGCGCGACCCGGAGTCGCTGGAGATGTCGGCGGTGCACCTGGGGCTGTTCGGCGACGATCCGGCCGGGGCGGTGCAGGAGGCGGAGTCGTGGGGAGTGGAGCGGCTGATGGTTCCGTCGGTGTTCTATTTCCGCGACACCGCCGAGGGCCTGGCCGCGTTCGGGGAGTCGGTGATCGCCCCCAACTCCTGACGGCAGGAGTCGGGCGCCCGCTCGGCCTCTCAGCCGGGCACGCCGTGAGCAGGGTGGTTCCGGCGCTGGTGAGCGGCAGTGGTCTCCACCACACGGAACTCGACGCTGCGTTCCAACACCTCGGACAGCAGAACGGCGCTGCGCTGGGCGGTGAAGACCTCGATGTCCGCGTCGGTGCCCTTGGCGACCTCGACGTCGATCCTCACCACCGTCGGATCCTCGACGTGAGCGTGGACCCGCTCGACGGCTCGCCGGTAGGTGCGGTCCAGGGCGATCCCGATCCGGAGCAGTCCGGCCAGCACCCGCACCCGGTAGCGGTCCGGTTCGCTGAGCGCGGTGTACTCGCGGTGTGAGGGCACCGGCTCGCTCTTGCGGTGGTATCGGGCCACCAGCGCGATGAGCTCCAGCTCGCCGTCGGTGAAGCCGGCCAGGCGCTCGCTGTGGCGGATCAGGTAGTAGGAGTGCTTGTGGTGCGATGAGTGGGCCACGAAGCGCCCGATGTTGTGGAGCAGCCCGGCCGCCTCCAGCACCTCGCTGTCGGCGATGCCCAGGCCGTGTGCGGCCGCGGTCTCGTCGAACAACTCGAGGGCGAGGTCGGTGGCGTGCTCGGCATGGTTCAGGTCCTCGTGGTAGCTGCGGGCCAGCGCCAGCACGCCGGACCTTCTCAGGTCGCTGAGATGGTGGAGGCCGTCGTCGCGGGAACGGTCCCGGCGATTGAACCGGTCCAGCAGCAGGCCCTCGCGCAGCGCCCCGGTCGACACCACCATCGACTCGATCTCCAACGCCTTGAACAGCTGCCTGAGCAGCACGGCGCCCCCGACGATCACGTCGCTGCGGGCCGGGTCCAGGCCGGGCACCTTCAGGCGGTCGTCTGGGCGGGGTCGGGAGATCAGCTCCTTCACCACGCCTGCCAGGTCCGAGCGCTCGATGATGGCGTTGGCCGCGGTGCGGAGGGTCTCGCCCCGCCTCGCCGCGCACAGGTAGGCCAGAGCGGCGATGGTCCCCGAGCAGCCCACCGCGACGTCGAATCCGATGCTCCTGGCCTCATGGGCCACCGGCGCGACGAAGGATCGGATGTGGCGGCGGCAGGCCTTCACCGCGCCGTCGTCTATCACGCCCTCCGGGAAGAACCGGTCGGTGAGGCGGATGTGGCCCAGCTTGAGGCTGCGGGCCAGCGCCGGTGCGGTGCCGTTGCCCACGACGACCTCTGTGGAGCCGCCGCCGATGTCGATCACCACGTGGGGCCGGCCGGCGATGGGCACCGCGCTCATCGCTCCGAGGTGGATGAGCCTGGCCTCCTCCGTGCCTGAGATCACCTGCACGGTCACACGGGCCTCGCTGCGGGCCCGCCGCAGGAGGTCGCTCTGGTTGTCGGCCTCGCGCACTGCGCTGGTCGCGACCGCCACGACCTCGGCGTCGTGGGCGTCGGCGATGTGGCGGCACTCGACGAGCGCGGAGACGGCCCGGTCGATGGCGTCGGGCAGCAGGCGCCTCATGTCGGCGCCGCCGCTGCCCAGCCGCACCGGCATCCGCTCCCGGACCACCACTTCGGGGGAACCGCCCGGAACCGCCTTGGCGATCACCATGTGAACCGAGTTGGTGCCCACATCGATGGCTGCCAACGCCCGTGAGCCCGTCATCGGCGGGCAAGCCTCACG
>JAPOQG010000410.1 GCA_026710865.1 Acidimicrobiaceae bacterium | reverse complement strand
CCCCCGGACGAGCCTCAGCCGATGATGCCGCGCCGCGAGGGTCTCCGCAGCCAGCGGGGCGCGCCGGAGCTTCGACAGCATCGTCGGCGCCGGACCCTCAGCTGAGGCCGACGATGTTGCCGTCGGCGTCGATGTCGATGCCCACCGCCGCCGGAACCCGGCCCAGCCCCGGCATCGTGCGCATGTCGCCGCAGATGGGGTACACGAACCCGGCCCCCACCGACGCCCGCACCTCGCGCACCGGCAGCGTCCAGCCGGTCGGCGCGCCCTTCAGCGACGGATCCGACGAGACCGACAGGTGGGTCTTGGCGATGCACACCGGCAGGTTCCCGAACCCGGCCTCGGTGTAGGTGGCCAGCTGCTTGTCGGCGGTGGCGGAGTACTCCACCCCGTCGGCCCCGTACACCCGGGTGGCCACCGTCTCGATCTTCGACTTGAGCGACGCCTCGTCGGGATACAGCACCGCGAACTCGCTGGGCTCCTCGGCCGCCTCGGCCACGGCCTCGGCCAGCTCCGTCGCGCCCCGACCGCCGTCGGCGAAGTGGGTGGTCACCGCGGAGCGGGCGTCGTACTCGGCCGCGATCTCCCCGATGGCGGCGACGTCGGCCGCATGGTCCTCGGGGAACACGTTGATGGCCACCACCGGCGTGCAGCCGTGGATGCGCATGTTCTCGAGCTGCTTGCGCAGGTTGGCGCCCCCGGCGTGGACCTCGTCGGGGTTCTCGGCCAGCAGTGCCTCCGGCAGCGGCCGCCCGGCCACGATCCTGTGGTTTCCCGAGTGGGCCTTGAGGCCCCGCACGGTCGCCACCAGCACGGCGGCGTCCGGGGCGATGCCCGAGTAGCGGCACTTGATGTTGAAGAACCGCTCGGCGCCCATGTCGGCGCCGAAGCCGGCCTCGGTGAGCAGGAAGTCCGAGGTGCGGATGCCCACCTGGTCGGCCACGATCGACGAGTTGCCGGTGGCGATGTTGCCGAACGGCCCGGTGTGCACCAGCGCCGGCGTGTTCTCCAGCGTCTGCATGAGGTTCGGCTTTATGGCCTCGCGCAGGATCACAGCCATCGATCCGGCCACGCCGATCTCCTCGGCGGTCACCGGTGTGCCCGCCTTGGTGTAGCCGACCACGATGCGGCCCAGCCGGGCCCGCAGGTCGTGCAGCCCGGTGCACAGCGCCAGCGCGGCCATCACCTCGGACGCCGCGGTGATGTCGAAGCCCGACTCTCGGGGCACGCCGTCGAGCCGTCCGCCCAGCCCCAGAGTGATGTTGCGCAGGGCCCGGTCGTTCACGTCCAGGACCCGGCGCCAGGTGATGTTGTGGATGTCCAGGCCGAGTTCGTTGCCGTGGTACAGGTGGGCGTCGACCATGGCCGAGCACAGGTTGTGGGCCGCGGTCACGGCGTGCATGTCGCCGGTGAGGTGCAGGTTGAACAGCTCCATGGGCACGACCTGGCTGTAGCCGCCGCCGGCCGCTCCGCCCTTGATCCCGAACGTGGGACCCATCGAGGGCTGCCGGATGGCGATGGTGGCGCTGCGGCCTATGTGCTGGAAGGCCTGGCCCAGTCCCACAGTCGTGGTCGTCTTGCCCTCGCCGAGGGGGGTGGGGGTGATCGCGGACACCACCACATAGCGGGCCTTGGGCCGGCCGGCGGAGGCCATGGCCTCGACCGCGTCGAGGCTCACCTTGGCCGCGCCGGCGCCGTAGGGCTCCAGCATCCCGGCCGGGATGCCGGCGTCGGCGGCGATCTCGCCGAGCGGCTTCAGCTTGGCCTGCGAGGCGATCTCCAGGTCGGTCGGAAACGGCATCGTTGCCCTTCCTTTCGGAGCTGTCGTGCGCGGTTGCCCGCGCCAACCGGAGTGTTGGCGCGGAACCACACCGGAGGGTAGCTTGTCGTTCCGCATCTCGGAACGATTCCGCATTACAGAACACACAGCGGTGGCTGTCCGGGAACGGTCACCGTCGGGCGAGGCAGGTCGGCGGCTGGCCGTGCCCGGGGACCCAATGATGGAGGACTGCACGTGAGCGACTTTCCGACCAGCGCCAAGTGCGTGGTGATCGGGGCCGGCATCGTCGGCAACTGCCTGGTGGGCCACCTGACGAAGCTCGGCTGGAGCGACCTCGTTCTGGTGGACAAGGGCCCGCTGCCCAACCCCGGCGGGTCCACCGGGCACGCCTCCAACTTCATCTTCCCGGTGGACCACAACAAGGAGATGTGCCTGCTCGGGGTGCAGAGCGCCAACCAGTACCGGGACCTCGGCCTGTCGGTGGACTCCGGCGGGATCGAGGTCGCCCGCACCGCCGAGCGCATGGACGAGCTGCAGCGGCGCATGACCTCGGCCACCGCCTGGGGCGTCGAGGCCCGCCTGCTCACGCCGGCCGAAGTGGGCGAACTGTGCCCCTTCATCAACACCGACATCGTCCTGGGGGGCTTCTACTGCCCGACCGTGTCGGTGGTCGACTCCCTCGAGACCGGCACCGTCATGCGCCGCCTGGCCACCGACAACGGGTGCCGGGTGCTGGCCAACACCGAGGTGCTCGACGTCCTCACCGAGCCCGGTCCGAACCCGGGCGACCGCACCGTCAAGGCCGTGGTCACCAGCGCGGGCACCATCGAGGCCGAGTACGTGGTAATCGCCTGCGGGGTGTGGTCCAACCGCATCGCCAACATGGCCGGCGCCTACATCCCGCTGGTGCCGGCGGTGCACCAGATGGCCGATGTCGGGCCGATGGACATCCTGGCCCAGACCGGCAACGAGATCGGCTACCCGATCGTGCGGGACATGGACACGTTCTGTTACGAGCGCCAGACGGCGGGCTCGATGGAGGTGGGCTCGTACGCCCACCGGCCCATCTTCCACCATCCCGACGACATCCCCTCCAACGAGGAGGCCGCGCTGTCGCCCACCGAGATGCCGTTCACGCCCGACGACTTCGACCCCCAGATGGAGCAGGCCATCGAGCTGATGGACATGCTCGGCGACGCCGAGATCAAGTACGCCATCAACGGCCTGCTGTCGCTCACCCCCGACGCCATGCCGTGCCTGGGCGAGGTGCCCGAGGTGCGCAACCTGTGGTCGGCGGCCGCCGTGTGGGTGAAGGAGGGTCCGGGCATGGCCCAGGTGGTCGCCGAGTGGATGACCTTCGGCTATCCCCGGGTGATCGACGCCCACGGCGCCGACATCGCCCGGTTCTACCCCGAGGAGCGCCCCGACGAGCACATCTGGGCCCGCTCTGCGGAGCACTTCAACAAGACCTACGGCATCGTGCACCCGGCCGAGCAGTGGGAGAGCCGCCGCAACCTGCGGGTGGGGCCCTACTTCTCGCGTCAGGAGGATCTGGGCGCCTTCTTCTTCCAGGCCCGCACCTGGGAGCGGCCCCAGTGGTTCGAGTCAAATGCCGACCTCGTCGGGCGCTACGGCCTGGGGGAGCGGGAGGTCGAGTGGGACAACCGCTGGTGGAGCCCGATCACCAACGCCGAGCACCTCAATCTGCGCGACAACTGCGGGCTGGTCGATCTGAGCGCCTTCCAGATATACGAGCTGACCGGACCGGGGGCGGTGACCTACGCCGACCGTCTCGCGGTCAACAAGATCGACGTGCCGGTCGGCCGCTCCATATACACCCCGTGGCTCACCCCCGATGGCGGCTTCCACTCCGACCTCACCATGATGCGCCTCGGCACCGACAGGGTCCGGATCGTGACCGGCGTGTTCGACGGCGGCCGCGACGAGTTCTGGGCCCGCCGGCACATGCCTGCCGACGGCTCGGTGAGCTTCGCCAACGTCACCGACGACATCACCACGCTCGGCCTGTGGGGGCCCAACGCCCCGGCGGTGCTCGGCGCAGTCTGCGACGCCGACCTGAGCCAGGCCGGCTCGCCCTACGGCTCGCTGGTCGACGTGGAGCTCGACTGCGGGACCGGCGGCCCGGTGGCGGCCACCCTGTTCCGCATCTCCTACGTGGGCGACACCGGCTGGGAGATCTACCTGGCCTGGGACGACGGCCCCGCCGTGTGGGACGCCCTGATGCGGGTCGGCGCCGACTACGGGCTGCGGCCCACCGGCGGTGGCGTGTACGGCACGTCCGGCCGCCTCGAGAAGGGCTACCGGCTCATGGGAGCCGAACTGGAGAGCGAGTACAACCCGCTGGAGGCCGGCCTGGCCCGCCCCCGGGTGAAGGCGGCCGACTTCATCGGCAAGGAGGCCTACCTCGCCGCCAGGGCCGCCGGCGACCCCGAGGTCCGGATGTGCGTGCTCACGGTCGAGGACCTGCACGACAGCCGGGGTCGCAAGCGCTACATGCAGGGGGGAAACGAGCCGATCCTCACGCTCGAGGGCGAGCGCATCGTCGACTCCCACGGCCGGGTGTCGCGGGTCACCACCGCGGGCCCGGGCCCGTCGCTGGGCAAGCACCTGCTGATGGCCTACCTGCCGGCCGAGCTGGCCGTGCCGGGAACCGACCTCCAGGTGATGTACATGAACGAGCTGTTCCCGGTGCGGGTGGCCGGAACCGGAGCGGTGTTCGACCCGGACGACTCCCGGATGAAGAGCTGAGAGGCCGAGCGGGCCGGCGCGAGTGTCTCAACATGGACGGACCTGAGAGCCTGGGAGGACGGGTGCAATGCGGATCCTGTGCTGCGTGAAGCGGGTGCCCGCGCCCGGCGCCCGCATCAACGTGACCGCCGACGGCCTGGCCGTCGACGCCGCCCACCTCGGCTTCACCACCAGCCCCCACGAGGAGTGCGGCGTGGAGGAGGCGGTGCAGATCGCCGAGCGCACCGGCGGCGAGGTGACCGTGCTGACCCTGGGTCCGGCCGAGGCCGCCGAGCAATTGCGCTACGCGGCGTCGGTGGGCGCCCACCACGGCGTGCTGGTCCAGACCGACGGCGCGGCCTGGGATCCCCAGCGCACGGCTCGGGCACTCACGTCGGCCATCGAGGCGCTGGAGAAGTCCGAAGGCGCCTTCGATCTCATCCTGTTCGGCAACGAGTCGGCCGACTCGGGGGGCTTCCAGGTGGGGGTGCGGGTGTGCTACGCCCTGGGAAGGCCCATCGTCAACGGCATCAAGGGGATCGAGATCGACGGATCGACCCTGCGGGCCCGCCGCGAGATCGACGGCGGCTTCGAGGTCTACGAACTGGCCATGCCCGCGGCCCTGGGGGTGAAGGAGGGCATCAACCTGCCCCGGTACCCGACCATGCGAGGCCGCCTGGCCTCCAAGAAGCTGGCCATCACCACCTTGGAGATCGACGCCGAGGCGGGGGGACAGGCCATGGTGCGGCTGCACCGGCCCACCGAGACCCTGTCGCAGACGACCATCCTGGGCCACGGTCCCGAGGCTGCCCCCGCGGTGGTGGACGTGCTCGAGGAACTGGGAGTGCTGTGATG
>JAPOQG010000136.1 GCA_026710865.1 Acidimicrobiaceae bacterium | reverse complement strand
TATCCCGGCCGGTGGCGTTGTCGAAGTCGTGGGTCTGGCCCCGGTGGTAATGGACCCCGAATTGCAGGCTACGGCAGAGCGGCCGGTCGAGTTCGAACCCCATCAAGGCGATGTCGCCCTCCTCGGCGACGTTGTACTCGGCGTAGCGGTGGTCGGCGGGGATCCCGGTGACCTGCAGAAACTGCGGAGGGTCGTCGCCGCGGGCGGGGTCGATGCACCCGTCGTCGTCTTCGATGGTCACTTGCGCGGTGGTGTTGTCGGCGGGCAGGCGCAGGCCGCTGGTCGGGTTGCTGAGGCGCACCAGGAACGTCTCGTCGTCCTCGATGGCGGAGTCGTCGGTGATGGGCACCTCTATGGTGCTGCGGCGGCTGCCGGCGGGGATGGTGTGGGTGGACGCGCTGTGGGTGTAGTCGGCACCGGGGGTCGCGGAGCCGCTGCCGGGGCTTTGGGCGACGGTGGTGTAGTCCACGGTGGTCGCCTCGGCGGTCTCGGTTCCGAACTCCAGCACGAGGGAGGCCGTTCCTGCGTCCTCGAGCACTGCGACGTCGTTGAAGGCGTTTATCTCGGGGTTGTCGTCGTCGGCGATGGTGAGGGTGAAGTCCCAGTGGCGTGACGTCCAGTGCGACGGGAGGTCGCCGACCCATGTGAGGCGTGCCCGCAGGATCTCGTCGGGCTCGTCGCGGTCGTCGTCGTTGACGGCGATGCGGCCGCGGATGCGAGCGAATGCCGCGGGGGCGAGGGTCTCGAGCCGGTCGGCGGCGGCCGCGTCGGCGTGGTCGTTGTTGGTGAACGCGTAGCCGGCGGGCGGGTCGGTGCTCTCAGGCGCGACGCGGGCGGTGACGCCGGAGAACGCGAGGCGCCAGGTGGCCGCGGTGGTGGTGCAGCCGATGTCGAGCTCGTAGGGCACCACCCCGGCGTCCTCTGATACCTGCAGGGGGGTGAGGGTTGCTTCGGGGCGGCCGTGGCGCTCGTTTCGAGGGTCGACGCAGTCGCCGCGTATGGTGCCCACCCCGATGCCGCGGTTGCGCACGCCGGCGTTGGCCGACACGTTGGTGAGCCGCAGCTGGAAGCGCTCCTCGGCCTCCTCGACGCTGTCGGCGACGGTGACCACCGACACCGACCCGCCGGAGTTGTCGTTGCCGATCACGACCCGCTGCGGCGAGGAGGCGGGCACGCCGATATAGTCGGCGCCGGCGGTGGCGGTGAGGTCAAGGGTGTAGTAGTCGAAGCTGACCGGCGCGCTGGAGAAGGTCGGGGCGCCGGTGCTGTCGACGTAGCTGATGTTGAAGTTGAGGGTCTGGCCCTCGTCGACGGGTCCGGCGTTGGAGACCTCCAGCAGCAGGTCGCCGTCGTCGTCCTCGATCCGGGCCTGCGCGGCGGCCTCGGCCGCCGCGGTGTAGCGGCCCGGCAGGCCTGTCGCCCAGCGGGCCCCGAAGGTGAACGTCTCGCTGGGCTCGACGGTGTCGTCGTTGATGAGGCCCACGTCGATGTCCACGCTGGATTCGCCTGCGGGGATGGCGGTGGTGCCCTGCGACGGGCGGTAGTCGCGGCCCGCGGTGGCGGTGCCGTCGATGGTGCGGTACCTCACCGCGAGCTGCTTGTTCTCGCAGACCTCGGTGGGGATGGACACGGTGAAGCCGATGTCGGGGTCGGACTCCGGCGCGGTGGGGCTGGTTATGGAGATGGGCGGCACTGCGCTGTTGGTGTCGTCGGGGTCGACGCAGTCGTCTCCGTCGTCGTCTTCGATGGTGATCCGCGCGGTGCCCACGCGGACCGGCACGATGTCTCCGTCGGCGCGGTCCGGGGTGGGGTCCGCTCTGGCGCTCTCGATGCGCACCAGCAGCGTCTCGTCCTCCTCGCTGCGGGTGTCCCCGCACACCTGCAGCCGGCCCTGGGCGCTGGTGTCGCCCGCGGGGATGGTCACCGTTCCGGCGAGTCGGATGAAGTCGGTGTTGCCGCCGCAGACGGTGAGTTGAGTGCCGCTGGCCGGCGCGGTTGCGGTGCTGTCGTTGATGGGGCGGAACGTCACGAGCACGTCGCGGCTGTTGGGCGTGCTGAGGGTGAACTCGACCGGCCTGAGCACGATCCCGGAGTCGCCCTCGGCGACCCGGGCCCGGGAGACGCTCGCGTAGGAGGTGTCGTTGTCGACGATGGTGCCCACGCTCCACGCCATCGACGCGCCGTGCCATAGCGCGGGGTTTAGGCGGCCTCCTGGGAATATCTCATGCATGATGCGATAGAACTCGTCGGGCTCGTCGATGCCGTCATCGACGGTGACATAATCCTGCAATACAAACCGAGTGACTCCGCTCCTGACAGAGCTCGCGCTCGTCCCGGAACCTCCTCGGGTGAAGTCTTCGCTGGATGCCAGCGCGAGGCCTGGGCCGTCGCCCACCGCCTCGCAGGCCGCGCTGCGCGTCTCGTCGGACAGGGGCGCGCAGTCCCCGTGGCCTCTAATACGGATGTCCAAGCCCGGCTCGCAGACAGCAGGATCCAGGTCGATTCGATGCCTCGCTGTCTCGCCCTCTGTGACAGACACGTCGCTCACGATCAGCCCGGGCGGGCTCAGGTCGCCGAGGACCGGGTGGCACTGGCCGTTGATCACCCCGAGGGCGGTGTGGTCGCCGAGGGTTGCGTTGCTGGAGGGGTTGCTCAACTGGAGCTGGAGCCGTTCCTCGGGCTCGGTGTCGGTGTCGGCGACGACGGC
>JAPOQG010000125.1 GCA_026710865.1 Acidimicrobiaceae bacterium | reverse complement strand
GAATGCACTGGCCGGCGTCGGCGAGGCGTCACAATGGTCGACCGAGACAATGACCGATCGACACCCCATGCCGACGCGCGTCCGCCGGACGGCCTTGTCTGTGGTGGCCGTGCTGGCAGTGCTGGGCGGCGCCGCGCCTGCCGAAGGGCTGCAAGACGCTCCCGAGCGCGGCCGCGAGCGCCTGATCGGGGAGTTCTCTGCAGTGGTCTCCCGTCCGGGGGCCCCCGATGACCTCTGCCTGAGCGTGTACCTGAACGGGGCGGTGATCCACGAGTCCGTAGCCGAGCCGCTCACGCCGGCCTCGCTGATGAAGGTCGCCACCGCGGCGGTCGCGTTGGAGGTGATGGGATCCGATGCGACCTACACAACCGAGGTGGCCGTCCGCGCCGACGCCCTGGCACGGGTGAGCGACGGCGTGCTCGACGGCGACCTGTACCTCATAGGCGGCGGCGATCCGACCCTGTCCACTCCGGGCTACATCGCCACCCTGTCGCGGCCGAGGCCCTTCACCGATGTGAACGATCTGGCCGACATGGTGATGGCGAGCCTCAGGTCCCAGGGCATCCGGGTCGTGAACGGTGCTGTGGTCGGTGACGAGTCGCGCTATCCCGAGGCCGAGCGGCACTACACGTCGCAGATGATCTCAGGCGTGCGGATCTGGAAGCGGTCCTTCACGTCGTCGAACCTTGCGGGGCCGCTGTCGGCGTTGATGATCAACGACGGCTACCGCCCCCACCGCCGCAGCAGGCGCGACCATGTGCGGGCCGACGACCCGGCGCAGGCCGCGGCGTCGCTGTTCGACGACCTCCTCGAGGCCCGGGGCCTCGTCATCCGCAAGACCCCGGTGTCCGCTTCAGCCCCGGAGCAGGCCCAGCGCAGCTCGCTCGGGCGGCTGGCGTCGGTGCCGATGACACAGATCGTCACCCGGATGCTGACCCACTCGGACAACACCACCGCGGAGATGGTGCTCAAGGAGATCGGCTATCGCGCCGGCGACGGCTCGCTGCGCTGGCAGGCGGCCGACGCCGCTGCGGAGATCCTGCGCAGGATGCTCGGCGACGACGCCGACGGTGCCGTCTGGGTCGACGGCTCTGGACTGTCGATCCACAACCGCTTGACCTGCCGGGCGGTGGGCGGGCTGCTCGATGCGGCCGGCCCGGGGTCACCGCTCGTGGAGGCGCTGGCGGTGGCCGGGCAGACCGGGACGCTGCGCAACTGCGGCCCGACTCCCCGCGCGGGTGCGACGACGTCGCAGAATCGTGTGCTGGCCAAGTCCGGATCCTTGAACGACACCGACGCGCTGGCCGGGGTCGCGGTCGCGCCCAACGGCGACACCGTCACCTTCGCCATGATCGCTTCGGAGCATCTCATCATCCTCGCGGGCGGCTGCAACCGTCTGCGACGTGGACTCATCGACGCTGCCGCCGACTACACCTACGGGCCTCCGCGCCCGTCCGACGTCCCGCCCGATGACCTGCCCGACGTCCTCGTCCATGTGCCCGATGACGTGGATGGCGGCGTGCACGCGCCAGCCGTGCGCGAGCTTGTCGCCTCTGGGATCGCCCTCGCCTGCGACGAGACGGGCCGCCGGTTCTGCCCGCGCGGTCCGATCCCCCGCGCCGAGCTGGCCTGGTATCTGACCGAGCGCCTCGCTCTGCCGGCGGCGCCGAGGTTGGATCGCTTCTCCGACGTGGCGCCCGGCAGTACGCACGCGGCGTCGATCTCGGCGCTGGCTCATGCGGGTATCACCGCGGGCTGCGACGTCGATGGCGATCGTTATTGTCCGGGCCGCCCG
>JAPOQG010000266.1 GCA_026710865.1 Acidimicrobiaceae bacterium | reverse complement strand
GTCGTCGAGTTCCTCGATCAGGCCGACCACCTGGCCGCCGTGGCTGGCGTCCTCGACACGAAACAGCGTGTCGTCGAGACGATGCAGATGCACCCGGCCGGCGAACCGGCTGGCCAGGTCGGGTATCTGCCGGTCGCTGCCCGCGGTCTCCAGCATGTAGGTCTTGACCAGCTTGCGGCCCGCGTCGGGGTGTTCGATGTCCGCCGCGGCCGGCACGGGATGGCCCTCCAAGTAGTCGACGGACTCGCTGCGGCGCTTCAGCCGCGGCAGGTATCCGACATGGTCGGTCATGGCCGACAGCGTAGGCCCGGCACCGCTCGCACCCCCCAGATCCACGCACCCGCTGCCGCTGCCCACAGGCCTTGCCGCTCGATGGCCATCGCCTTCGACGGGCGACGAGCCCACAGTTCAGCCCAGAGCCAGCCCCGGCAACCGATCTCCGACAGCTTCGCAGACAGAAGACTCAACGACTCGGGACGCTAGGGCAGCGCTGCGGCTCCCTGGAAATGTCCGTATGCCAACATCATGACCTCGATGTCGAAGCTGTCCTGTTGACGGATGCGAGTAGATCCTTCAATCTCATCATCGCCTGGACACCCGTTCTGAGCAAGTTCGATCAGTCGGTCCCCGTTGTCCGACCAGAGGTGAGACGCTGTGATCAGGCGCGTGCCTGGCTGAAGTGTCAATGGTGTCGCAGCCGGATGTCGCTGCGGTGCCTGACGAATGGGCGGAGGCTCTGTTTCGGTTGGATCTCCATGAGACGAGTCTGACAACGCGGACGCGATCAGTCGTCTCGCATTTGAGATAATCGCCGACACGAGGTCCTCTCCATGCCCAGAGCGAGTCCAGTCCAGCAACTCGAGCGGTTCGATGTCTTGGAGAATCTTCGCGTCTTCGAGCGTCATGATCGCATCGCGGGTGCGAAGAACATGATCAAGAGAGGCAAGCAGCATGTCTGGGCAATCGTGGGACCTGTGCAGCGTCGCTAGGAACAGGCCGGGATCGATTCGCCACGGGTCACCATCGTCGAGCACGGCATCAGCACAGTCGCCAATGAGTTCCCAATAGGCTTCATGCTCCGATTCCAGGAAGGTCTTCCGCTCTGGGGATGGCTCCATCTCTGGGGTTTGTTGGCATGCATCTCGCGACCTGCGGATGCCGGCTGACACAACCTCGCGAACAGAGCGCATTTCCTCGGGGGTTAGGCGAACCACAAGGTCGGAGCATTGCGTACGCCAGATGCAGCCACGAGCGAATGTCCGCACAACCAGACCGTGTGGCAGCCGTGCAGTGTCGGGCTGGAGAACCACATCAGACGGTCCGGCCATGTCGGTACGCTCGTGGGCGAGCATCATCTCGACGAGACCGCTGCCTTCATCGCGGTCGCGCACGATCAGAGCCATGCGCGCTTCGGCGTCATGCCCTAGATGGGGCCGAACTCGGCGGATGTCGCCCTTGCGCAGGACGTCTGTCTGCTCGGAGGTCATAGCCCATCACCCATCCAGCGCTCCACTCGCTCAAGCAGCCCGGTGTTGTCCGGCTCGTGATTTCCTGTCTAAATTGAGGATGTAACCTAATATATCAGCTAGTTACATTCCATACAGTATCAGATTGCACACAAACTGCGCAAGCACGACGACGGCATGCGCCTGGGGTCTCCAGCACTTAGGTCTTGACCAACTTGCGGCCGGTGTCCAGATGCTCGATGTTGGTCGCGTCGGGTACGGGATGCGCCTCCAGGTAGTCGACGTACTCTCGCCGGCTCGCCAGCCGCGGCAGGTATCCGACGTCATCGGTCAGGGCTGACAGCGTAGAGCGTGCCTCGCCCCCGCCCCCGCCGAGACGTTGTCGGAACTTCAGCGAAGGTCCCGGCCCGTGAGAAACTCACCGAGCGGCCGCGCGGCCCTCGCCAACGGCTACCCTGCCGATATTGCTCCCCGCCTTCCCGGCCGCGCTGGGAATGGCGGGGATCTATCGTCTTGGAGGTAGAAGGCACGCGACTCGCGTTCGGCGACGATCAACGAGCAGATCCGCCTGGGCCACGGCACGCGTCGACGTGGACTTGGTGCAGCGCCACACAGTCAAGAAGTGGGCTGTCGGCTCGGGGATTGGAGGTCGGTACCCTGCGAGCGTGATCGACCGATCGGATTGGACGGGTCTCGTGGCTCAACAGCGAGTTGCCGCCCCGAGCGACCCGCCAGTCATTGTGCTGCCTCTCCAGCCATCGCCTCGTGGGGGCTCTGGCACGTTCCTAGCCGTAGACAACGAGGACCGCGAGTGGTGGGTGAAGCCGCTCAACAACGCCCAAAACGAGCGAGTCGTAGTCACCGAGTCGATCGTCGGAGCTGCCGGGCGGTTGATCGGTGCTCCGGTATGCGAAACAGCGATTGTACATATACCCAAGGAGCTAGAAGGCTGGGAGTTTCGGCCCGGGCGCACGCTTGAGTCCGGCTTCGCGCACGCCTCTCTTGCGGTAGAGGCCGCCGTCGAGGATCGGCAGCTCAGATCACGTGACGATGACGACAACCGAATCAATCATGTGGGCGTCCTTGCGCTGTACGACTGGTGTTGGGGAGGCGATCCGCAGTGGCTCTATTCGACCGCCGATGAGAATCGGATCTTCAGTCATGATCATGGCTGGTATCTGCCTGAAGTGGGCTCGGGATGGACTGAGCAAGCACTTGTTCACCGTGTCGACGAGCCTCACGAATTCAATGGGTCCACAACTCTACTTGATCAAGGCGAGACATCCAGGCTGGCGCGCCGTCTGCGGAGCCTGACGCGCGCCGACTTGTGTGACATCTTGTGCAATCTTCCCCATGAATGGCCCGTAACGGACAGCGAACTGGAATGCGTGGGTTGGTTCTTGGAGAGACGAGCACATCCGGTAGCCAGGAGGCTCCAAGCTAGCATAGGAGGGTTCTAGTGAAGCACATCTATTCTCTGATTCGCTTCGTGCCCGATCCTGCCCGCGGTGAATTCATCAACGTGGGCGCGATCGCGGGCAGCGAAGAGTCTTCAGAATGGGGGATCCGGCAGATCAGCAACGCCAAGCGGGCGCGCGCCATCGGTCAGAGCGATACTCCAACCGCGCTTCAGGCTGTGTGGTACTTCATTGATTGTATCGGCGAGATTATCGACAACCATCAAGATAGTATCGAAGCGCTGTCTCCGTCCGATGTCGAGCCGAACGAAGTCTGGTTGGAAGCCCTGCACTCTGACTACAGGAATGTCGTGCAGTTGAGTCCACCTACTCCCATAGTTGCAGCGAATGTCGACGAGGCTCTAGATCGTATCTTCCAACATGCGATACTAGATCCAGAACGTCAACAACGTCGGAGCCGCTGGAGGAATGAGGTGTTAGCAGCGACCCGACGCGCCTACCTACGACACTCTATAGGTGCATCAGAACTATGCGAGAGGGTCTTGTTGTCGTCTGATTTACATGAAGACCGGTTTGACTTTGCAGTGATGAATGGCAAGGCGCTTCAGTTGGTGCGCTCATGGTCCTTCCGAGACCTAGAACCGCAGCGTCTATCCAGCCAGATCAAATCGTGGGGGTGGACAGTTAGATCTATACGTGCCAATGGGGGCAATATTGAAATTAGAGACGGTCGGAGTTTCGATGTATACCATGATGTGGATATTGAAGTCATCTGTATCCCGCCAGACCCAGATCAGGATGAGTCGATATACGCGGAAGGCAAGACCGTCTTCGAAGCGCTAGACGTCCGTTCTGTTCCATTGGAACAGGTCGATACGGTGGCTGAACGGGCTCGTCGACTTCTGATTGACTCCGGCTCGAAATTGGCCATGTAACCACTCAACAGATGTCTCGCCGATTGAAGATTCCTCGGCCCACATAGTTCGGTCGCATGTATCGGGTTCGCTAACGGCCCGCGTCCAGCTTTGTTCAGTCACAGGCCGTTCTGACATTATCTCCGTGACTAGATTGCTATTGAGGCTGACACGACAGCTATAACGACTGCAAGATAGTAGGCTAGCAATGTTGTTGAGAAGAGTGAGCTTGGCCATGTCAGCTTTGCGCCGGTGAAGTTGTCGGTCTTCATGGAGAAGTCGATCTTGTGTGGCTCCAGCATCCTCACATGGTCGTAGAGGGCACGGTACAGGCGCTCTTGGCGCAGGAAGTAGGCGTCCAGACCCCAGAACACCACAGCGGGAACAAGCGCGATCAGTGCTACCTCGCCGCTGTCCTCCCGTGCAGCCAGGAACAAGATGGCAGACACCAGCACGACGCTCCACTCCTTCAGTCGAAACGAGTTGGAGGCCATGCGGTTGATCACGCCTTGGATCAATTCCAGATGCTTGAGCTTCGATTCCATGGGCACGTCCTCTGGCCGTTGCTCTGCCTCCATCGGTGCCTCCTCCACCAACGCGATCGCCCTAGCGGGCAGCGTCCCAGAGGGTAGCGGACGGCGGGGATGCCGCCGCTGAGACACGACGCGGGCGACCACCACGAGGCTTGCCTTCACGCTTGTGCTTCGTGAGACCCGCTCGCTCCTCCTCTTCGGCTCGTTCAGCATTGAGTTCCAGCAGTCGAGCGAGCACCTCGTCATGAACCTCGTCGGGCCACCGGTAGCGGTAGGGCTTCGTCTTGTTGCCCCAAGTCTCCTCGTCGATCTCGTAGTCGAGCAGGAACTCGCAATCGAGAGGGATGTTGGTCCAGCCGTAGGCGTCAAGCACGGCTCGATCCATTGAGGCGTGCAGTCGACGAAGCTCCTCGATGTCGGCATCGTTCTCGTACGGATCGTGAAAGCGGTTATAGGTCTTCGTCATCCCCTCGTTGTTCTGCACCATGAGCGCTGCTCGGAACTCATAATACTCTTTGCCCACAGCTTCAAGGTCGTCTTCCACCTGCATCGTCCAGTTAGTCGGCAATGGAAACGTTTCAAAGCAGTCTGATGATGTGTAAACAGGATCGTCTTTACGAGTCGATCCAAGAAAGCGCGCCCATCCATCGTGAATTCGAGACTGCAGAATCGTAAATGCCGCGAAATTCTCGAAGGGAAACACGATCACCTTGCTACTATACACCATGCCAGTCGGGAGAAAGGTGAACGCAAGAGTTCGACTCGTCTGTGATACAGCTAAGACCTTCATTAGTCGTCCAATAGACGAATATAGTTCGGGCCTTGAGCGCTCAAAATGCCACCACTTCGCTGTAGAATGACTAGCTCTCGTATCCTTCACCTTCGCTTCTACAATAGCTAGGAGATCGGGCCAGTCTGCTGCTACTGGTCTGCTACTCTGCAACGAATCCATAACTTGAGGATCTGAGTCGGTCACTTGGCTACTATCCGGCGTCAGCTGATGGTTCTCGGACGGCTCTCGTCGGAGCGGATAGTTCTGAAAATTTATGACGTACCGATGGTGAGCATGCGTCGGACTTGAGTTGATCTCTTCACCACCGATATACGGAAAGATAACGTGCCGATTTCTTGGATCACGCTCCAGCAGTCTCTGCATCTCATCGAGTGAAGAAGATTGGCCGGTCCCATCTGTATCGTCGAATTCAAACCCCTTACCAAGAACGATACTGCCTTGAAAACTCTTGTGCGCATTTGCATGGAGTTGAATCGGGCTATTGTGGCTGCCCCGATGAAATAGATATGCAGTAATAGTCTCAACTTCCCGTCCATCTATGATCTTGCGCCCAAGATGGTGGCCTTTGATCGCATGAATGACGCTCACAACTACTGATGCAACGCCCGGCCACTTCACTCGTCGTCGGGCGTGATAGATCTCTCCGCCGTTCGTGCATATCCATCGCAGTCCAGTGGAGCGAGTATCACCCTGCGCGACGGTATTGGTAGCAATCAAGCCAAGGGTCCCAGTGGAGCGGATCAAGTTGAAGGCTCGACGGAAGAAGTGGGCCACGAGATCTGCATTTCCATGGCTCTCCACATGTGCCTGCTTGAGCCAGTCGGAGTAGCAGTCGATGTTCGACGCAGCCAACGTGTTCTTGCCAGCGAACGGTGGGTTGCCGACTATGGAATCGAAGCCGGGGGCGTCACGGTCGAAGACTTCTGGGAACTCGATTTGCCAGTGGAAGGGGGCCAACGGTGGATCGGCGTTGCGCAGATCTTCGAGCCATGGGCGGTAGGTGTCTGCTTCGCCGTCTATGAACTTGATGGCGAATTCCTTGCGGCGGGCTTCACGGTCCCTGGGCTTGGACTCTTGGAAGAACGCGGCCAATGTGAGATCGCCGAGGAGGCGGACGGCGGCGGTTTCGGATTGGGCCTGGTCCCACAGCTCGCGCAGTTCGCCGTCGGACACGGAGTCGTCGGCCTCGCGGATGAGTTGGCGCAGCTCGGCCGCCTCATCCAGGTGGGCGCGTCCCTGCAGGGTCTCGAAGCCCTCCTCGAAGTGCGGTGCATCGCCTTTCCAGTGGAAGGCTTGAAGCTGGGGGATCGACAGTCCGACCAGGGAGTCGCCGTGGCGCAGGGCGTGGTCGAGGAACGTGAGCGGGTGCTCTTTGGCGAGGGTGGTGAGCCATAGGGACAGCTTGGCCAGGTCGACTGCCTTGGGGTTGCGGTCTACTCCGTAGAGGCATCGTTGGGCGACGAGGCGGCGGGCGAAGATGGTCTCGTCCTCGTCGGGTGGGATCTCTGGAGTGATGTTGTGGGCGCGCCAGGACTCGATGAGGGCGCCTGCGAGTTGACGGCAGGCCTCTACCAGGAACGCGCCCGAGCCCATGGCTGGGTCGCACACCTTGAGGTCGAGGATCTGCTCGGGGCGCGGCGGGCCGCCAGCCTCCTGTTGCAGGCGGTCGAAGATTGGCTCCAGCGCGATCCGCACGATCGGCTCGGTCAACTCCCGGGGGGTGTAGTGCGAGCCTGAGCGGCGGCGCTCCTGGCTGGGCTGCAGCACCATGGCACCTGTCGGCACGAGGTCGGGAGTGGCGTTCTTGTCGACGACCGTGTCGAGGGCGGCGTGCAGGTCGTCGACGGCGTAGCCGGATTCGGAGTCGACCTGCTGGACGGCCTTGTTGACGGTGGGTGTGAGCTTGCGGTCGGTGCGGTCCCGGAGCCACCTGGCGCGCTTGGTCGGGGCTTCGGCCAGCAGTTCCTCGACGTTGATGGTGGCCGGGGCGCCGTGCTTCTTGGCGGCCTTGATGGCGATGCTGCGACCGGCGGAAGTTTCGAGCCGGAAGCCCATCATGGTCTCGTAGACCGAGCCGATGTGCTCCACATCCAGAGCCCGATAGGAGATCCGCTCGGCGTCGAGGACGATCAGCTTCTCGAGCACCCGGTGAATGGTGCCGTCGGACACGAGGGGCGGATCGATGCGCTCCTTCACCTGGCGCACATCGCCTCGCAGCCCGCCTCGGCCCTCCAGGAACGGGTAGCGGTCGGGGTGGAACAGGTCGCCGTGCCGGGCCGAGAGGCTCATGTTCGGGCCTCGGGCGCCGTCGTGGACCATGCGCCACAGCGCTAGCAGCTGCGCGTAGGCGCCGTATCGCTGGTCCATGGTGTCGGGATGCACCGCGGCGTCCTCGCGCAGTCTCTCGTACAGGCCAGACACCGAGTAGGCGCCGAGGAACACCTCGCCCTGGGGCAGCATGTCTCGCTCCTCGGCGTAGAGCAGGAACACCAGGCGCAGCACCACAGTGAGCAGGCCCCGGTAGATCTCGTCGGGCTCGTCGACAAGTTCATGGCCGAGAAGCTCGCCCCGCGAGGCGTCGTGGGCGGCCTGGAAGCCGCGCAGCAACTCGTAGAGCGCGTGCAGCACCTGCTCGGCGAGGCGCTCGCTGACCTCGTTCTGGAACTTGCGGCTGTCGCGCAGTAGCGCGGCGAGGCGCCTGTCAGCGGGCATCGCCAGCAGGCGGGTCTGGCCGAGCAGCTCGCGCATCGCCGCGCAGATCGGCCGGCCCGCGGTCTGGAGCATGTCCGCGACCCGGAAGTCGAGCCAGCCCGAGTTCTCGCCGGGGGGAGCGGAAACGAGCCGCAGGGCGGTTCCGTTGCAGATCAGCCCGGCCGGGGCGCGGGTGTGGCGCAGCAGGCGCTCCATGCGGCCGTGGGCTGACAACTCCAAGCCGCCGGCGGTCGTGCCGTCGAAGCTCTTGCCGGTGTCGATGACGCTCACGAGCAACTGCCACGGCGGCGGCTCGTCCTCGGTTCCGCCCGCGGCGCCCGCATCGGATTGGCGGGTCATGCCCGCGACGCCGTCCTCGGCTGAGCCGTCCGCTTCATCGGCCGTGCCTGAATCGGCATCATCTGCAAGCGCCGGCCGCGGCGATGCGCTCCTCAGCGGTTCGGCGCGGACCGCGAAGTCAGGCCGGAAGGCGCCTCCGCCCTCAGGCAGCTGCACCTCCAGTTGGTCCGGGATCGGAGCGTCCGCTGTGCCTGCGTATCCCTTCGGCGAGAAGCTCCAGCCCAGAACCGACTCGGCGAATGTACGGAAGTCCGACAGACGCGGCCCGGGTGCCGCTGGACCGCGATCGACACCGTCGTCTTCGACGCACTCCCGCAGCAGGCGCTGGCCTTCTGCGTCTCGACGGTTCAGGATCACGCCGGCTCGCACCAGCGCAGGCGCCGACACCACCAAGCCGGTGGGGCGAACGAAGCCGATCCACTCCAAGTGGGCGGCTACCTGGGGATCGAGCTTGGCCATCAGTTCGACTCCGGCCACAGATAGACCAGCCCGACCGGCTCCACCCGCTGCACCTTCACCTCGTAGAACTCCCGCACCCGGGCCGGCTCTCGTTCCAGGTCCTGCTCGAACTGTTCGAGGCGGGTGCGCCAGTGCCGCATGTTGGCGTCGAGCTGCTTGGTGTCCTCGCGCAGCTGGCGAGTATCGGGGCCCTGGAAGTCCAGCAGCAGCTGCGTGTACTCGCTCTCGTGGCGGGCGAGCTCGGCCTCGACCTGGTCGCGGTGGCGCTCCAGCGTGTCGCGCAAGGCCTGCTCCTCGCGCTCGCCGCGCTGGGCCAGCATCCGCTTCGCGGCGGCGGCGTGCTCGGCGGCCCGAGGCTCGAGCTGCGGCCGAAGATCCTCGATGTCTTGAGCAGCGGCCGCCATGAGGCGGCGCTGGACGACCTCGTCCGGAGCCTGACCGCGGGCACTCAGCGACTCCTCCAGCAGGTCCATCGTGTGCGTCTCCGCATCGCGCGCGTACGCCCTCAAGGGCTCGCTGCGAGCGGCCGGATCGCGCCAGCGGGCCGCCACCGGCACGATCTCCTCGTGCAGGCGCTCGGCGCCGCGGCCGTACAGCGACAGCCGCCCCAACAGGATCACACGGGGGATCGAGTCCCGCGACTGGGCCAAGCACGCCCGCGACAGGTCGTGGTAGACGAACCCCTGCGCCCGGAAGCGGGACAGCAGCCTCTGGGCCACCCGCTGCTCCAGGTGCAGATGCACGGTCTCTTCGTCGAGGCGTCCGGCGTCCTCGAACACCACCGGACGGATGGGCGCGTCGCGTCGCCACTCGGGCAGCTTCTGGTCGAGCTTGCGCGGCACCCGCAGCGAGTCCAGCGTCGAAGTCCAGCTCGGGTCGGTGGCGGAGCGCTGCTCCAACGGCGGGAACGTCCACATCGGCCGGCCCCCGTCTTCGGTTCCCGCCGCCAGCGTCGGCGCGCCCAGCAGCTCCAGCGAGCAGTCGATGGCGTCGCGGAACGGCACCGGCGAGAAGCCCGCCCATTTGCGGGACCGGTCCAGAAGGCTCTGGCACGCCTCGATCTGTGATTCCAGGTTCTGGGCCCGCTCGCGAGCCTGCTCGAGTTCCTCCTCGGTGGCCCGCCGCCTGTCGTCGTCGAGCGACTCGGCTTCTATCTCGCTTCTGAGGGCATCGGCGTCGCGGTGGCGGATTCCCTCCGACAGCATCCGGCGCTCCACCGAGTCGTCTATCACCTGCGAGAGGCTGCCCAACTCCCGCTTGATGGTCTCCGTCTTGGTGACCAGGACCTCCAGCACCCGGTCCTCGGTCCGCTGGGGCAGAACGAAGTAGTGACAGTTGACCTGAGCCGCGGGCTGCAGCTTGCGGTCGATGCGACCGTTGCGCTGCTCGATGCGGCCAGGGTTCCACGGCAGGTCGAAATGGAACAGGTCCGAGCAGTGCGCCTGCAGGTTCAGTCCCTCACGGGCTGCGTCGGTGGCGATGAGGATGCGCAGCGGCTCCCGGGCCGGGTCGGCATTGAAGCGGCGCTGCACCTCGCGCCGACGGGGCCTGCTGGTGAGGCCGTCGATGATCTCGATGCGCTCCTCGGCCCGGTCGGTGCCTTCGATCGCCAGCTCCAGGATCGACTTGAGGTAGCGCTTGGTGCCCTCGCGGTTCTCGGTGAAGATCAGCACCCGGCGCTCGGTCCACTGCGGAGGCGGCCCGGTCACCGGCTGGCCGAAGGCGGGCAGCCCCGGGCACTGGTGCCGCCTGATCCAGTCGATGAGACGCAGCGTCTTGGCGTCGGGGAGATGGCGGGAATCCTCTGCGATCGTCTCCATCCGGTCCAGTAGCCGCTGCTCGTGAGCCCACGCGGCGGCTTCGGGGTCCGCAGCCGGCCGGGACGCGGCGTCGATCAGCGCGATCTGAGCCTCCTCGTCGGCATCCGCCTCATCGGAGGTCCACTCGCTGCGTTCGTCATCGGCGTCAGCCGGCCTGAGGAAGCTGAGCGCCTGCTCGCCGGCCACGGAAGCCGGCTCGGCCAAGCCGAGTGGTCGTCCGTCCTGCGTGGATGCCGGCTCGGGCAAACCAAGCGCCTGCTGGCCGTCGTCAGGAGGCGACAGCACCGGATCTGGAGACTCGTGCGCCTTGTCCCAATGGCGCTGGACCGTCTCACGGTGCTTCTTGAGACTGCGCGCGAACGCCTCGATCGACGACAGGAGCCGCTGCTGCAAGCCGACGGCCATGAGCCCGGCCGCGAAGCGGGCCCTGGCGGACTCCGACGAGTAGCGCTGGTCGCGGGCGGTTCGATACTCGTCGAGCAGCCTCGACAGGGCCAACTCCGGGGCGTCGTCGGGCAGCCCGTCGATCTCGACCCGCACGACGATGCGCTCCGGGAACCCTCCCCGGATCGAGCGGAGGTCCTCCTTGATGCGGCGCACCATCACCGGCTCGAGATCGGTCTTGGCCCGCACCTTCACACCTCGCGTGAACCGGTACGGGTCGAGCAGCTCCAGCAGCGTCGAGAAGCTGTTGGAGTGGCCGTTGTGGGGGGTGGCCGACAGGAACAGGCGATGCTCGAACCGGTGGGCCAGATCGCGAACCGCCCTGGTGATCTTGGTCTCGATGCCGTAACGGCCCCCCGACGACGGCGCCGCATGGTGCGCCTCATCGAGGATCAGCAGGCTCCCGGGCCGGGCCTCGCCCAGCCACTCGCGCATCGGGTCGGTGTAGGCCGGGTCGATCAGCAGGTTGTGCGACACCAGGAACCGGCTGTGGGTGCGCCACGGATTGACCCCGAAGCCCCGCTCGCGGCGCATCCGCGACACGTAGGCACGGTCGAGGACTTCGAACAGGAGCCCGAAGCGCTCCTCCATCTCACCCCGCCACTGCTCCAGCATCGACGGCGGCGCGGCCACGACGATGGACTTGGCCTTGCGGCGCAGCAGCAGCTCGCGGGCGATCAGACCGGCTTCGATGGTCTTGCCCAGGCCGGTGTCGTCGGCGATGAGCAGGTTGACCCGCGGCAGCGCCAGCGCCTTGCGCAGCGGCTCCATCTGGTAGGCCTCGATCGTGATGCCGGCCCTGAACGGAGCCTGGAATAGCCGCGAGTCGGTGGCCGTGGTGCAGTTCCAGCGCAGCGTGTTCAAGAACGCCGCGAACAGCCGCGGCGAGTCGAGGCCCTTGGACGCCAAGTCGGCCCAGCCCTCGTCGGTGAGGATCCACCGGTCGGGCTCGTACTCCCAGAACACCTCCAACGACTGGCCCTGGTTGTCGTCGTCCACACAAGCCAGCCGCACCAGAGCCGACTCCGCCGGCACGGGCGACTCGGCAACCTCCTCCACGATCCACCGCCGCGACCGCACCTGCACCAACTCGCCCACCTCAGGCAGCCGCTCAGGCAGCACCGAAGGCGCAACGGCACTCATCCAGCCGCCGCCTCTGTCGGAGTTCCTTCGGCTAGGGCAAGGCTCGTTCCGCCCATGCCAGTTCCTCGACGGTCGGCCATCCGACGACTATAGGAGGACCAGTCCGACGGTGTGGGCCTCCGGGTGGGCGCGTCAACCCTGCAAGCCTCGCCGCCCTTGGCGGATCGACCTAGTGGGCCTGGTCAGCGCCGGGTGAGACGACGGTGATTCCGTGGGCCGCGGCGGCGGACGCCAGCCGGTCGTCGTAGGTGACCATGCCCTCGAGGTCGGCTCCGAACTCCATCGCTGCGGCCAAATGGAGGGCGTCCAGGGTGCGGAGTATCGCCGGGTCCAGCACGGCGGCCCTCTCGAACACGCCGGTGGGCAGGTCGACGACGTCGGCTCGGTCGAGCAGCCTGCCGGCCTCGTCGCCGCGGTCGGGGGCGCCCCGGCGCACAGCTCTGAGCAACTCGGTGCGGGTCAGGTCGCTGGACACGATGTTGCCGGCGTGATCCTGCGCCCAGGCCAGCATCGCCTCGGTCTCAGCCTCGCGCACGATCAGCTTGACCGCCGCCGACGTCTCCAGATAGAAGACCATCAGTAGCGCTCGGCTCTGCGCATTTCTTCCAGCGTGCTTGAGAGCGGCCTATCGTGGGGCTCGGGCGGCTGGAGGCTCTTGAAGGACCGCGTGGCCGGCCGCAGCCGCCCCGACGCCGTCAACTCCTCGACCCTCGATCCCGGTATGGGACTCAGAAGCGCAGCCGGGCGGCCCCGGTCGGTCACGGTGACCGTCGCGCCCTTCCGGACCCGCTCCACGACCGCCGAGGCGTTCTGCTTCAGCTCTCGGATTCCAACCTCATCCATGTTCTACATCGTAGCACAATATTGAGGGCTCAGACCTCCGGACCATCGGGTACTTCGTCCTCGATGGGATTGCGGAGGGTGCCGATCTCGGGGACGTTGACCTCCACGATGTCGCCGGGCTTCAGCCATCTGGGCGGGTCGAAGCGGGCGCCGGCGCCGGTGGGGGTGCCGGTGAAGATCACGTCGCCGGCGTCGAGGCCGACGAACGTGGACAGGTAGTGGATCTGGTACTCGATGCTGAAGTGCATGTTGGCGGCCAGATCGTCCTGGCGCAGCTCGCCGTTCACTCTGGTGGTGAGGTGCAGGTCGCCCAGGGCGCCGATCTCGTCGATGGTCACCAGCCAGGGCCCGACCGAGCCGCTGCGGTGCCAGTTCTTGCCCTGGGTCACGTTGAAGCGCCCGTGCCGCAGCCAGTCGCGGATCGTGCCTTCATTGCCGAGGCTCACCCCGGCGATGTGGCTGCGGGCCCGCTCCACCGGAATCCGGCGCCCGCCGGCGCCGATCACAACGACGATCTCGCCCTCGTAGTCGAACTGCTCGGACTCCGGCGGCCGGAGCAGGGGCTGCTCGTGGCCGACCAGTGTCTCGGGGAAGCGCACGAACACGCTCGGATACGCGTCGCGGCGCTCCTCGGCGTACTCGGCGCCCCGGCCGCCGTAGTTCACGCCGATGCAGATGATCTTGCCGGGGTGGGGGATCAGGCGCTCGAAGGCGATGTCGGCGAGATCGTGGTCGGCGGCGGTGCTGGTGCCGGCCCAGCGGGCAGCCTCATCGAGACGGCCCCGGGCGATCAGGTCCCCGAGGTCGGTCACGCCGTCGAGGCGGGAGGCGAGGTCGATCACGCCGGCGCCGTCGGGTGTGAGCACTCCGAACGACGGGTCTGCGTGGGCGGTGTAGCTGAGCAGGCGCATGGATGTCCGTGGGGGATCGGCGGAGGGACAGAACCGTACAATCGTGGCCGACGGGAACGCCCATGCGCGCCCTAGCCAAGTCCCACCGGACCTAGCCTCGAAGGCCGCGACAGGAGACGCACGATGGCAACCGCCGCCAGCTTCAGCGCCAGCTTCAGCGAGAATCTCGCCGCCGCCGGCCGTCACCTGGCCCGCTTCGCGGCTGCGCCCGTGCTGCATCTGATCGACGGCGAGCCCGTCGCCAGCGTGTCACAGGAGACGTTCGCCAACGTCTCGCCCATCGACGGGATGCACCTGGGGGACGTGGCTGCGGGCGACTCGGCCGACGTCGCGGCTGCGGCCGCCGCGGCCCGCGCCAGCTTCGAGGAGTGGTCGGCCACGACGGGCGAGCAGCGCAAGCGGATCCTGCATTCGGTGGCCGACGCCATCGTGGCCCGCGCCGGCGAGATCGCGGTGGTGGAGTCCGTCGACACCGGGCAGGCCATCCGGTTCATGTCCTCGGCCGCGCTGCGAGGCGCGGAGAACTTCCGGTTCTTCGCCGACCGGGCCCCGGCCGCGGCCGACGGGCTGGCCCTGCCGTCGGCGGACCACCTCAACTACACCAGCCGCCGGGCCATCGGACCGGTGGGGGTGATCACGCCGTGGAACACGCCGTTCATGCTGTCCACCTGGAAGATCGCGCCTGCGCTGGCCGCGGGCTGCACGGTGGTGCACAAGCCGGCGGAGTGGAGCCCGCTCACCGCGTGCCTGCTGGGGGAGATCGCCCTCGACGCGGGCCTGCCGCCCGGGGTGCTCAACGTGGTGCACGGGATGGGCGAGACCGCGGGCCGGGCCGTCACCGAGCATCCCGACATATCGGCTGTCGCCTTCGTGGGCGAGTCGGCCACCGGGTCGGCCATCCAGGCCCAGTCGGCGGCCACCCTCAAGCGGCTCCACTTCGAGCTGGGCGGCAAGAACCCGGTGGTCGTGTTCGACGACGCCGATCTCGACCGGGCCCTCGACGCGGCGGTGTTCATGATCTACAGCCTCAACGGCGAGCGCTGCACCAGCTCCAGCCGCCTGCTGGTGCAGAACAGCATCCACGACGACTTCACCGAGCGCCTGGCAGCCAAGCTGCGCGGTATCTGTGTCGGCCACCCCCTCGACCCAGCCACCGTGATCGGTCCGCTCATCCACCCGCGCCATTGCGACAAGGTGCGCAGCTACATCGAACTGGCCGCGGCCGAGGGCGCCACCGTGGTGGCGGGCACCGGCTGGGACGACGCTCCTGCCGGCGGCAACTTCGTGGCGCCGGTGCTGTTCACCGGAGCCACCAACGACATGCGCATCGCCCGCGAGGAGATCTTCGGCCCCGCCCTCACCGCCATCGCCTTCGACGACGAGGCCGACGCCGTCGCGATCGCCAACGACACCGACTACGGCCTGGCCGCCTACGTCTGGACCGGCGACGTCGGCCGGGCCCACCGGGTGGCCGGCGCGGTGGACGCGGGCATGGTGTGGGTCAACTCCCAGAACGTCCGCCACCTGCCCACCCCGTTCGGCGGCACCAAGCGCAGCGGCATCGGCCGCGACGGCGGCGACTGGAGCTTCGACTTCTACATGGAGACCAAGAACGTGGCCGTCGCCCACGGCGACCACCCCATCCCCCAACTCGGAGGCTGACACTTCGTCAACCGGATTGGCAGCGATCTGCACGAATAGGGGACATTTTGCTGCCAGTTCGAGAGCGGGGTTCGGCCGGCAACCGAATTGGCAGCGTTCTGCACGAATAGGGGACATTTTGCTGCCAGTTCGGGAGCGGGGTTCGGCCGGCAACCGAATTGGCAGCGTTCTGCACGAATAGGGGACATTTTGCTGCCAGTTCGGGAGCGGGGTTCGGCCAGCAGGCGAATTGGCAGCGTTCTGCCCGTATAGCGTGCATTTCGCTGCCAGTTCCAAGGAGGCTGAGACGATGCAGACACAGATGCTCATCGACGGGACCTGGCGGGATGGCGACGCCGGGCGGATCGAGGTGCTCGACCCGGCCACCGGAGACGGCATAGCCGAGGTTGCGGCCGGCACCGCCGCCGACGCGCTGGCTGCCTGCGACGCAGCCGAGGCCGCCCAACGCCGGTGGGCAGCCACCGCGCCCCGGGTTCGTTCGGAGATCCTGCGGGCCTGCTACCTGACCATGTTGGAGCACTCGTCCGAGATCGCCGACCTGATCACCCGAGAGCACGGCAAGCCCCAAGCCGACGCGGCCGGCGAGGTGGCCTACTCGGCGGAGTTCTTCCGCTGGAACGCCGAGGAGGCGGTGCGCATCCACGGCTCCATCGGTGTCGCTCCTGCGGGGGACAAGCGCATCATCACCCGCCATCCGCCGGTGGGGGTGGTGGCCATGATCACACCGTGGAACTTCCCGGCGGCGATGATCACCCGCAAGGTGGCTCCCGCCCTCGCGGCCGGCAATGCCGTGGTCATCAAGCCGGCCCGAGACACTCCGCTCACGGCCCTGCGGGTCGCGCAGCTGCTGGAGGAGGCGGGCGTGCCGCCGGGGGTGGTGAACGTGGTTCCCACCCGGTCGTCGGGCGACTGGTTCGAGGCGGTGGTCGACCATCGGGCGGTGCGCATGGTGTCGTTCACCGGCTCGACCGAAGTCGGCCGGATGCTGTTGAGGCGCTGCGCCGACCGGGTTCTCAAGACCGGCATGGAACTAGGGGGCAACGCCCCGTTCATCGTGTTCGCCGACGCCGACATGGAGGCCGCGGTGGCTGGGGCCATGGTGGCCAAGATGCGGCACTCGGCCGAGGCCTGCACCGCCGCCAACCGCTTCTTCGTGGAGTCGGCGGCCCACGACGAGTTCGTCGAGCGCCTGTCCGAGGCCATGGGCTCCATGAAGGTCGGCAACGGCTTCGAGCCGGGGGTCGCCTGCGGCCCGATGATCAACGCCGAGGCGGTGGAGAGCATCGAAGGACTGGTCCAGGGAGCCCTCCACAACGGAGCCCGCCGGGTGACCGGCAACGGGCCGATGGACGGTCCCGGCTTCTTCTACGAGCCCACCGTGCTGGCCGGCGTGGACGTCTCGTCGCCCATCACCAGCGAGGAGATCTTCGGTCCGGTGGCCCCGGTCATCCCCTTCGACGACACCGACGCCATGATCGCGGCGGCCAACGACACCGAGATGGGCCTCATCGGCTACGTCTACACCGAGGACCTGGCCAAGGGCCTGCGGGTCAGCGAGCGCATCGAGGCCGGCATGATCGGACTCAACCGGGGCGCGGTGTCGGATCCGGCCGCCCCCTTCGGCGGGATGAAGCAGTCCGGCCTGGGCCGAGAGGGCGCATCCGAGGGCATCTACGAGTTCTGCGAGACCCAGTACATCGCCGCGGGCTGGTAGGTCGCGGCCTTGACGGTGGAGTCGGTGCGGCCGTCGGGGCTGAGCCTCGACTTCGCCGACACAGGCGTACGCGCCAGGGGGATCTCCGGCGCAGGGGTGTCGGGCAAGCCGACGCGTGCGGGCAGCTACACGGTGACGTTGGCGCTGGCGCAGCCCGGGCGCGTGGACAAGCCCGCGTTCACGGTGGAGGCGGCCTGCCCGCGGCTCTACACCCGCCGCGCCGACCGTGTCTGTGTGCCCCCGGAGATCAGCACGAATCTGCGGGACAGCTACACCGTGACGGTGGGTGAGACGCTGACTGAGCATTTCACGTTCTCGCCCGCAGCCGCGAAGGTGTCGGCGCCCTCGGTGTCGCGCTCGGGGCTGTCGGTGACGGTGGAGCCTTCGCAGGGCACCGACTTCGGCGGGCTGGCCCTCCTTGAGGCCACGCCCGAGTTCGCCGGCACCTACACCGTCACCGCGGACTTCACCCAACGCCTGCTCGACCAGACCCCGCGCACCGACCCCGTCGAATTCGACATCGTCGCTGAATGCCCGACCGGCAAAGCCCCCAGCCTCACCGGCAGCCGCCGATGCGAACCGACCGTGGCGATCCCCATCGGATGCACGGCGACGGCGCTGGAGGACCGGGGCCGGACATGGTGGGGGCGGCTCAACACCACAGCGGGATTCGAATCCTACGACAGCCGCGCCCGCGCCGGTTGCACGTCGTTGAGCCAGCCCGGCCACAACGCGGCGTACTGGTCGTTGTCGGTGCCCGCGCACGCCGCGGAGACACTGTCGGGCACGATCACCCTCAAGGCGGCCCCGACGGTGTCGCCGCGGCAGCCATCTGAGCCGCCGTCGCTTGTGGGCACAGGCGGGTCGCCGTCGATGACATTGTGGAAGCTCACCGCGCCAGGCACTCCCGCGGCCCGGGCCCCGGCCCAGCGGCGGGTGCAGCGTGTCGCGTCGGCGGTGGCCCGCACAGGCACCGATCCCGTGATCGCGTCGGCGTTGCCCGGCGGCGACTACCTCATACGGACCCAACGATGTCTAGGGTGCTGAGCGTGCGACGGGCTGTGGCGGGGAGCGAGCGAGGGTGAGGCGGCGGGTTCCGGTGTGTCTAGTCGGACTGTGTTGGCTTGCTGTCGTGGGGTCGGCTTGTTCAGGGTCTGTGGACGACACAGAACACACCGGCAGCAAGGGGGTTGACGCGCAGGACAGTGAGCATACGTCCAGAGTCGTGGACCGGCGAAGCGTCATATACTCTGACGAGGAGGCTGGCGTGGATGCTCTCGTGGAGTCGTATCTTGTAGGTCGTCACCTGTTTGTCCGCCACCGCACACTGGATGAGAGTTGGGATGAGCGGGTCGCTGAATTGGACAATCTGCGCTCTCTGTCGGCCGCCAGGCGTGACCGTATCTTCTTCGAACAGCAAGTCTCCATGGTGTTGATGACCGCCAGGCAGGTCAGCCCGGAGGAGATCGAACAGATCGAGGGATCGTTGTCGGACGCGTTCAATGATTCGCTGGATCTGTGCGCTGAGGGATCCGAATACCCGGGCATCGAACTCTATGCGAGGGATGAGGGCATCTATCAGGGAGAGGACGGCCTGTATTATCCCCGATGGTCTGTAGAGGAAGAAGCAACAAATCATGGTATCACAATCGATGTGTTTCTTGACTTGCGCCATGAGTGCCACAAGTTCGCGGCGTCGTATCCGGCGTAGGATCGGGAGTATCGTGATGAGTTGTTGAAGATTCGCCGTGACTATTATCTGGAGTTTCTGCGGCTGTGGATGGCTGATCATCCTGAGTTGGTGGTGCCGTTGGACTATGAGAACAGCGTGAATCAGCCCTATCAGGACCATATGCGGGAGGCGTGCATGGCGTCAGAGGATCCCGAGGAGTGCGCCCGCCTGGAGGGGGTGAGCCTTCCCTGAGCGGCTCGGCTCGGCCTGTGCGCCGCAGGGCGACGCGCTGCGTTGATGCGGGTTTGACGACGTTGGAGTGGTTGTTAGTGGTGGACCTGCGGGTCTACGCAGCGCACATCGACCCCGCCGGAGCCGTCATCGACGTGTTCGAGCCGACCCCGGTCACGCTGATGCTGTCGACGTTCGACCACACCGAGATCCGCACCCTCCCCACACAACTCCCCGACGGCACACCCGCGGATCACACCGTCGTCTCGATGATCCTGGACGGCAGCGACCCCGACCCGCTGGTATGGGCAGGATCAGCCGCCCGAACCCCCTGACCCGAGTTTGGCGGGTTGACGCCGGTTTGGTGATGGCAGATGGCCGTTGACGTGGGGTTTTGTGTTGTGAGGCGGTGCTCCGGCGGGGTTTTGTAGGGACGACAGATGGTTGACAGGCTGAACTGTTGGCGCTAGTGTTGTGGTGTGTTCGTGAAGACG
>JAPOQG010000409.1 GCA_026710865.1 Acidimicrobiaceae bacterium | reverse complement strand
GCCACCGAGCTGGGCCACGGCGTCATGGGGTCCTGGTTCCCGATGGCCGCGTACATGCGGGGGTTGCTCATGAGCCCGTTGACGGCTGCGTCGGGGCCGAGCATGGTCTGCTCGCTCACCATCACCGCGTCGAAGCCGCTGTCCTCGGCGATGCGGGCCAGCTCCACGAGCCCCCGCATGTCGCGGGGATCGAGCATCGTGTGGTTCTCGGTGAGGATCATCAACATCTGTGGCTGGGCCATGTCAGCGCTCACGCATGTCGAATGGACGCTGGTGGATGCCCTGGCCTCGCAGCGAAGCGTGGTCATTCCCGCTCTTGTTCGCTGCGCTCACGGGCCGCTCGGGCCACGGCCTCACTCCGCACCTCTCTAACCGTCTCATGAACCGCCGCCTAGCCGCTCGGCCTCAGGTCGAAGGGACCGAGCGCGACCGCGCCGCCGTCGAGGCGGAAGGACACGCCGGTGGCGAAGCGGCCGGCCGGGGCCACCAGGTAGTGCACCAGGGCCGCGATCTCGTCGGGCTTCCCGGCCCGTCCCGCGATGTTCACGGACACGCCGGCCGCGTCGAGCTCGCTGATCACATCGGCGGCCATCGGCGTGTCCACGATGCCCGGATCAACCTGCGTGACCCTGATGCCGTCGGCCCGCCACTCCTTGGCCAGCGCCACCGTGACCGCAGCCAGACCGGCCTTGGTGGCCCCGTAGACGGCGCCGCCCGCGGAGGGCCGCACCGCGTCGACCGAGCCGATCATCACGACAGCCGAGTCATTGCCCGCGGCCAGGTAGCGGTGGGCGAGCTGGCAGAGCCGCAGCGGCGCCCAAAGGTTGAGCCCGACCAGCCCGTCGAAGTACTGGCGGTCCAGCTCGTCGAGAGGGAGCCAGTCGCCCCGGCCCGCGTTGTTGACCAGGATGTCGAGCCCGCCCAGCTCGGCGACGGCCCTGTCGATCACGGCGTCGACGGCCCCGGCGTCGCTGAGATCAGCCGCCACGGGGCGCACCGAGCCCTCCGCCTCGGGAACCCGTCCCGACCGCGACACCGCGGCCACGCTTGCGCCGGCGCCGGCGAGTCGGGATGCGATCGCCGCCCCGATGCCGGCCGACGCACCGGTAACCACCGCCCGCCTGCCGGTCAGGTCGAAAGCTGCATCAGGCACGCCGCCACCCTAGCTATGTGATGTCTTGCTCGAATGCCCAGGGAGCCACGACTCTCGGGCCCGTTCGAGCACTGGCTTGTCACACCCGGATGCGAACATGCGTTTGTTTCAGGTATCCCCCACACAGAGGGCGAGGCGATGTCAGACTGCAACCAAATGACACTGATCAGCTGCGAGACAAATCCGCTCGCCGCCGTTGTCGGCGGGCTGTGCCGCGAACAGGGCCTCGCTAGCGCTGCATGGTCGATCGTCCGAGGCGGAGGGCTTGCCGAGCTGTCGGAACCCGAGCTGATTGCCCACGAGCCGAGGGTTGACAGGGATAGGGTGGCGTCGTGAGGCCCGAGGACTGGCCGGACGACCCCGACAAGTGGCCGGACTCGGAACCACTCGATATGGACTCCAAGCAGGCTGCAGAAGAGCCATTGCAGCTACCGGCCGAATCGATCGACACATCTGACCTTGGAACGGGGCGACCAGCGTGCAGTTGAGTTTGTTGGAATCGCCCGCCGATCTTGTCGAGTCGCCCGACTACTACCGGCGGCAACTCATCACATACATCGGCAACAAGCGGCAACTACTCGATCCGATAGCGGAGGCGCTGAAGACCGTCCAGGCGGAGACGGGCAGGGACAAGCTCCACCTTTTTGACGGCTTCGCCGGATCCGGCATCGTCTCACGGCTGTTCAAGGCATTTGCGGAGCGCGTTGTGTCCAACGATTTGGAGCCGTATGCGCGTGTGGTGGCGAACTGCTTTCTCGCCAACCGCTCGGATATCGATTTGTGTACCGTGGACGACATCGTGGACAGGGCCAACCGCGAAGCCGATGAAGCCACGCCGCAGCGCCCTGGTTTCGTCGAGCGGATGTACGCTCCCGATGACGACTTGGACATACGGCTTGGCGAACGAGTGTTTTATACCAGGCAAAACGCGCAGCGGCTCGATTGGTTCCGGCAGTTCATAGGCCAACAGAATCCGAGAGTCCACGATCTTCTGTTGGGGCCTCTGCTGTCATCCGCGTCTGTCCATGCCAACACAGCCGGTGTATTCAAGGGCTTTTACAAGGACAAGGACACGGGCATCGGCAAATTCGGAGGTTCCGGTGCTGACGCGCTCACTCGCATCAAGGGACAGATACGGCTTCAAGTTCCCGTGTTGAGCCGGTTCGAGACAGGCGTGGAAGTCTACCAGCAGGACACCAATAAGCTCGTATCGGAGATAGGTGACTTCGATTTGGCGTATTTCGATCCTCCCTATAACCAGCACCCCTACGGCTCCAACTACTTCATGCTGAACCTGCTCGTTGACTACGCCGAGCCGGACGACGTCTCAACGGTGTCGGGCATCCCGACTGACTGGAACCGCTCGCTGTACAATAAGAAGAGGCACTCCTTCGACCAGTTGTCCGATGCCGTATCCCGCGTGGATGCTCGCTACGTCCTCATTTCGTTCAACGATGAGGGTTTTGTGAGGATGGACCAGTTGCGGCGCTTTCTGACGCGCATCGGCCATGTGGATGAGCGAAAGTTGAAATACAACACATTTAGGGGCAGTAGGAATCTCCGATCTCGCAGTATCCATGTCAACGAGCACCTGTTCTTGTTGAGGAAGTTCGTCTAGTGGTACGGAAACACGATCTCCGAACGCAGCGAGCCGGAACCGTCATCAACATGACATCGAAGAAGCAGGAATCTGATCTGGGCCGTGCACTGGCCGACGCCGTGAATCGGATCACGGACGGGTTCGATGTGGCGTTGAAGCACACTGCTCAATGGAAACTGGCAGACATCGTGTCGTCTCTGCGCGGCGACTTCGACGACATCGACTTCCACTACCACTTCGAGACATCGGCCATGAGGCCCGACGGCGGCATTCTGTCCATGTTGGACAACGACCAAACGGTGAGGCCCATCCTCATCACCGAGGTCAAGAACCAGGGCACCAACGACTTGAGGCTGACTGAGGGCAAGCCCAGACAGGCCAAGGGCAACGCGATAGAACGCTTGGGCAAGAACGTGATCGGGTTCCGAACGGCGATGATGAGCGAGGCGATAGTCCCATTCGTATGCTTCGGATACGGATGCGACTTTGCGGATGACAGCAGCATCCTGGACCGAGTGTCCACGATCGCCATGTTCGGGCCCCTCAACACGGTGAACGTGGTCAACCAGGGCGAGTCTGGGTCGTTCAACCGCGGCAGCTTCTTCTTCCGAGAGGAGAAGTGGTCGGTCGATGAGATGGCCGATGTCATGTACGAAGTAGCTTCAAGGGCTATCCACTACTACTTCGCCCGTTACGGCGAGGCGGCGTTCCGTGGCTAGTACCGCATGCTCAGGCGTCAGCGTGTCCACAAACCTGAGCATCTTGCAATCTCTCGTCGGCCCACAATGTGAACGTCGTTCATGGCATCTACCCGCGCGAGGCCATGTCCGCCACCGCCCTCAATGCACTGGCGGCAGCGCTGCGCATCGCGGCCCCAGCGGCGGAAGGGCGGACCTACGCCGGCGGCCTCGTCAAGTTCGAGCCATCGGAAATGGGCCGAATCCCTGTGCCAGAACCCGCGATGCTGGAAGAGATGGCGGCGTGAGCCTGATTGATCCGCCCCGGTGGAACGAAGACGAACTCGACGACCAGATTGCCCAAGCACTTGAGGCGTTCCGTCGAGAGCGAGTCACCGAGCCCGTAGAGCAATACCGACACGTCTTCGACGAGTTCGCGGCCCGCGTCAGAACGCTGCTGGCGGTGACAGACAACTTGTCGACACTGCAGGACGCCGCGCCGGAACTGCTCGCCGATGAGGACACCTTAGATACGTTGCGCTACCTGGCAGGACCTCCGATCTCAGCCGACGATCTCAAGACGCTGTCGGGCGCTTCGCTCGCACCGAGTCGCTTGCGGGATGAAGATAGGCGGCGGTACCGACCCCGACTGCTGCGCACAAGTGTCGTGGGGCGTCGTCACCAGCGGTGTGCGGTCAATGCCCCAATTGCCGGGCCGTAGACTCTGGGCTCGGCTCCAGCGAAGAGCGGCTGGAGGGAAGACTCTGCCTCGACCTTGATCGTTCGGTGCCAAACTATTATGCTCGACGGGGTGGCCGAGTTCCGGGGGTTCATGTATCCGCGGTCGCCGTCCGGCGTCGCGGGGATCGTGTCGGCACCCCCCTGGCACTACTCCGGCGACATGCTCACCGTCGAGTACCGCACGGATCCGGACCGGGTCGCGGAACTCCTCCCCGACCTCCTGGAGCCGGCCCCGGACGATCCCGGCGCGGTGGCCGTGGTGTGGGCCGAGTGGCAGAGCTGCGGCGACACCTTCGAGGAGTTGCTCGACCCGGTGAGGGCCCAGTACCGCGAGGTGTTCGCGGTGGTGCGCTGCCGGTTCCGGGGCGAGACCTACAGCCGGGCCGCCTACATCTGGGTGGACAAGGACTTCGCCATGGCCCGGGGACACTTCCAGGGCTATCCCAAGAAGATGAGCGAGATAGCCATGACCCGGCCGGCGACGGTGGGCCGGGCCGGGCCCCGGCTGGAGCCGGGCGGCCGGTTCGGGGCCACGCTGAGCACCTGGGGCCGGCGCATCGCCGAGGCCCGCTTCACGATCACCGGCACCGCGGACACGCCCGGCTTCGTCAACGGCCATCCGATGCTGCACAGCCGCCAGATGCCCGCCATGGAGGCCGACGGCACCGACTCGCTCGACGAGCTGGTCACCATGCGGGGCTACGACGCCGACCTCGGTCCGGTGTACTCGGGCGACGCCGAGTTGCTGCTGCCGGAGTGTCCCACCGAGGAGCTCCACCGCCTGCAGCCCATCGAGGTGATCGGCGGCTACTACCGCCAGGTCGGGATGTCCATGGCCTCGGGCACGACCCTTTGGTCGGCCCCCAACCCCAGGAGCGGGGAGGCATAGACCGTGGAACAGCCCCCAGCGACCCATCCGGCAGGCTCTCTTCGCGCCTTGCGGTCATATGCGCGCAGAATCGCGAAGAAGCAGCAACAGGTCATCCGATGAGCCTGGCTGCCGCCACCTTCGTAGACGGCTACCTGCTGGACCACGGCGACGACGACGCCGACCTGTCGTCGCACGACTCGTTCACCTCGGGCGTGCCCCACGCCACCTTCACCCGCCTGCGCCGCGACGACCCGGTCCACTGGACCCCCGAGGCCGACGGCTCCGGGTTCTGGTCGGTCACCCGCTACCACGACGCCCTGGCCGTCAGCCGCGACGTGGAGACCTTCACCTCCTCCGAAGGCATCCGCCTCGAGGAGATGGACGGCGACGAACTCGAGTCCCGCCGCACGATGATGGAGCTGGACCCTCCCGATCACACCCGGCTGCGCCGGCTCGTCAACCGGGGGTTCACCCGCCGCACCGTCGAGTCATACGAGGACGCCATACGGGCCCTGGCCGCCGAGGTTCTCGACGAGGCGCTGACCGCGGACACCTTCGACTTCGTCACCGCGGTGGCCGCCAGGCTGCCGATGAGGATGCTGGGCCGGCTGCTGGGCACCAGCGACGAGGACGGCCATCAGCTGGTGGAGTGGGGCGACGCCTTCCTGGGCAACAGCGACCCGGAGTTCACCACCCATGTCGTCGACACGGCCGACACCGAGGAGTTCCGGCTGATGCCGTTCCGCAGCCCCGCCGCGGCCGAGGTCTTCGAGTACGCCGAGCGTCAGGCCGCCGAGCGCCGGGCGTGCCCCCGCGCCGACGTGATCACCCAGCTGCTGGCGCCCACCCGCGACGGCGAGCCGCTCAGCGACCTCGAGTTCAAGAACTTCTTCCTGCTGCTGATCGCGGCCGGGAACGACACCACCCGCTACACTATGACCCACGGGCTGCGCACGATGATGCAGCATCCCGAGCTTTGGCGGGCCTGGAGAGCCGATCCCTCCCTCACCCACACCGCGGTGGAGGAGGTGCTGCGCACCAGCGCGGTGACCATGCACTTCCGCCGCACCGCCACCCGGGCCGCCACCCTCGGCGGAAAGGACATCGCCGCGGGTGACAAAGTGGTGATGTGGTTCTGCTCGGCCAACCACGACAGCGACGGCTTCGATGACCCGTGGCGCTTCGACCTGGCCCGCGACCCCAACGACCACATGGCCTTCGGGCGCAACGGCCCCCACCTGTGCCTGGGAGCCTGGCTGGCCCGCATGGAGGCCCGGCTGGTGTACGAGGAGCTGATGAAGCGGGTCGACCGTCTCGAGCCCGACGGCGAACCCCGGTACCTGCGCTCCAACTTCATCGCCGGCATCAAGCACCTGCCGGTGAGGGTGGTGGCCTGATGCCGGCCAACCGAACGGAGGTCCGGCCTTGGGGTCGATAGTGGGTGCCGCGGTGGTGTCGCACGTCCCGCCGCTGGTACTGCCCGAGGCCGACCGCCGCGCCCTCAACGGTGGCGCCGACACCTCGCTGTTCGCAGGCCTGCACGCGCTGCGAGCCGAGCGGCTCGCCCCTGCGGCGGCCGACACCGTGGTGGTCGTCGACACCCATTGGTTCACCACCATCGAGCACGTCGTCTCCGCCCACAAGCGCCGCGCCGGCCTGTACACCTCCGACGAGCTGCCCCGGGGCATGAGCGCCATGCCCTACGACATGCCCGGCGACTCCGAGCTTGCCCATGCCTTCGCGGCCACCGCCGCCGAGCGGGACGACACCTGGGTGACCGCCATCGACGACCCCCTCCTGCCGGTGCACTACCCCACCGTCAACCTGCTCGGCTTCCTGCAGGGCGACGAGCGCTGGGTGTCGATGGGCGTGTGCCAGACCGCCGAACCCGAGGACTTCCTGCTGGCGGGCGAGCTGTTGGCGTCCGCCGTGGCGGGACTCGATCGAAGGGTGGTGATCCTGGCCAGCGGCGGCCTCAGCCACCGCTTCTGGCCGCTGCGCCAGTTCCGGGACCACGAAGCCGCGGATCCCGACCTCCACATCCGCACGCCCGAGGCCGCCGCCGCCGACCGCAAGGTGCTGGCCTGTATGGCCGACGGCGACCATGCCGCCATCATCGACTTCCTGCCCGAATACTCCCGCCACGCTCCCGAGGGCTACTTCGGGCACTACCTGATCATGCTGGGCGCGCTGGGGGGAGCAGCCTGCACCGCGAGGGGCACCCAGTTCGGCCAGTACGAGTCGGTGTCGGGTACCGGTCAGGCCCACGTATGGTTCGACGTGTGAAGCCGTCCCGCAAAGCCCTGGTACTGGCGCACGAGCCGCCCGGTACGAGCAGGCTGGTGGGCGAACGGCTGGCTCAGCGGGGCTACGACGTGCACGAGCACATCGTGACCGCCGACCTTGACCGCCCCAACGACGCCGCGCCCTTCCCCGACTTCGCCGACTACGACCTGCTGGTGCCGATGGGTTCCATCCGCTCGCTTACCAACACCGATGAGATCGACGGCTGGGTCTTCACCGAGGTGGCCAGGGTGCAAGAGGCCCACCGGCGGGACATGCCCATACTCGGCATCTGCTTCGGCGGGCAGCTGCTGGCCACGGCCCTCGGCGGTTCTGTCGAGATCGCGCCGGTTCCGGAGATCGGCTGGTACGGGATCTGCGAGCCCGAAGACTCAGCCGGCGGGGCACGCAACCCGCTGGGGCCCGGGCCATGGTTCCAGTGGCACCACGACCGGCTCATACCTCCGCCGGAGGCAGAGGTGCTGGCGGTCAACGAGTACGCCGTGCAGCTGTTCCGCCAAGGACGCTGCGTGGGCCTTCAGTTCCATCCAGAGGTGACCTACGCCCAAGTCGAGACCTACCTGACAGTGGCGGACGACGAGTACCTCGCTGAGCACGGCTTGAGCCGGACCGGACTGCTGGAGAGCTTGCGCCACCACGAAGAGCGCAACGCCCGCCAGTGCTTCGCTCTAGTCGACTGGTTCCTCGACGAGGTGGCGAACTCAGACCTCTAGACAACCCGGGTCTCTCAAGGTCTCGGCTTCGTCGTATCGTTTGGCCTGTGAATCGACCCCGGCGGGCGTTGGTGCTCGCCCACGAACCGCAGGGCACCAGCGCCCTCGTGGGTGAACGCCTGCGGCAGTGCGGCTATGACGTGCACGAACATGTGGTGACGCCTGACGTGGACCGCCCCAACGACGCCGCGCCGTTCCCCGACGCGGCCGACTACGACCTGCTCGTCCCTATGGGCTCGATCCGCTCGCTCACCAACACCGGCGAGATCGACAGCTGGATCTTCGACGAGATCGAAATGGTGCGAGCCGCCCGTGCGCGGGGCACGCCGGTGCCCGGAGTGTGCTTCGGGGGGCAGCTGCTAGCGGCAGCCCTCGGCGGTGAGGTCGAGAATGCGCCGGCGTCCGAGATCGGCTGGCGCAGAGTGTTCGCGGTGGACGGCACTACCAATCCGGCCGGACCGGGACCGTGGTTCCAGTGGCACTACGACCGTTTCACTCCCCCGCCCGAGGCGGAAGTGCTGGCCGTGAACGACAACGCGGTACAACTCTTCCGGTTGGGTCGCTGCTTGGGCACGCAGTTCCATCCCGAGGTGACCTCCGCCCATTTGGCGGGCTTCCTCACCGGGTTCGACGAGCAGCACCTGAACGAGCACGGTACAAGCTCGGCGGAACTGCGCGAGAGCGTGCGCCGACACGAGGAACGCAACGCTCGCCAGTGCTTCGCCCTGGTCGACTGGTTCCTCGACGAGGTGGCTACGTCCTAGAGGCCAAGGGGCTCGCTAGCCGGGCACCGGCACGTCGAAGCGGGCGGTCTGGGACACGATGTGCTCGCACAGGGCCCGGACCTCGCCCGGGTCGTCGGTGTGCTGGGAGGCCTTGACGCAGAACGTGGTGAAGCCGGCCTCCACCTGCTCGCCGAAGTCGGCCATGGCGGCGTCGATGTCGGCGGTGTCGTCGGCGCCGGAGAAGACCGCCCGGGTGCCGCCCACCATCTCGATGCCGTCGGGATCGCGGCCTGCGGCGACCAGCCCGGCCCGCAGCGCGGCCAGATCCTCTGCGCTGGCCGCGCCGAACGGGTGGAAGCCGTCCCCGTAGCGCACGAGTCGCCGCAACAGCGACGGGTGCATCGACTGGCCCCCGAACCACATCTTGGGCCGGGCCGGTTCGGTCCGCCAGGGCTTGGGCACGCAATACACGTCCTCGAAGGCGAAGCGCGGCCCGGCGTGCGAGGCCGGCGTGTGCTCCCACAGCGCCGACATGGCTTCCAGCTGCTCGTCGAGGATGGCGCCCCGCTCGGCGAAGGGCACCCCCAGCGCTTCGTACTCCTCCCGGTGCCACGAAACTGTGGGCTGCACCACCAGCCGGCCCTCGCTCAGCCGATCGAGGGTGGCCAGTTCCTTGGCCAGCAGAACGGGGTGGCGCAGTGGTGCGATGACCGCGCCCATCACCAGCCTGACCCGCTTCGTGGCCGCGGCCACCGCAGCCAGCAGAACGTTGGAACTGGGCCAGGACGTGGCCGGGTCCTGGTTGCCGGGCGCGGCGTAGGCCCTGAGGTTGACGGGCCGGCCCACCGCCCCGGCCGAGGGGCCGAGGACGACATGCTCGCTGGCCATGACCGCGTCGAAGCCGGCCGCCTCGGCGTCGACGGCCAGGCGCACCAGCCCCGTCAAGTCCCCGGGATCGACGAGGGTGTCGTTCTCGGTGAGGATCAGCAGCAGCCGGGGAGGAACCATGAGGAGTCTCTCAGTGGTAGGGCAGGTACTGCTTCAGCTCCCACTCGGAGAGAGGCTCGTCACCGGTGATGGCGTCCCAGTCGCCGACGACTCCGTCGCCCGCCTCCGAGGTGTAGCGGTCCCACTCGGCCCGCTTGTTGTACACGAAGTTGGCGCACAGCTCCGAGCCGACCGCCTCGCACAGCGCCTCGTCGGCTTCCATGTCGTCGAGGGCCGCGCTGAGGCTGTGGGCGCAGTGGACGTCGGTGTCGAGCTCCTCGAAGCCGTCGGTGGTCATGGGCTCGGGGCACTCCAGCCCACCGGCCACGCCGAGGCGGGCTGCCTGCAGCACGGTGGCCACCAGCGTGTGGACGTTGGCCGCTCCGTCGCCGATGCGGCTCTCGATGCGCATGTGAGAGCCCGCGCCCCGAGGCACCCGGTTGCCGGCGCAGCGGTGCTCCACTCCCCAGTTGGCCCAGTACCCGTTGAGCTGGCCGTGGCGCAGGCGCCGATAGGCGTTCACGGTGGGCGCGGCCAGCGCGGTCATGCCCCGGTGGCGGTGGACGAGGCCCGCCATGCAGCCCCGGGCTAGGCCGGACATTCCGTGGGCGCCGCGCTCGTCCGAGAAGGCGTTGCGGCCGTCGCCGTCCGCGAGGGAGAAGTTCACATGCACGCCGCTTCCCGAGATTCCGGGGAAAGGCTTGCCCAGGAAGGTCAGGTCCAGACCCAGGGGACGGCCGAAGGCGTCGGTGGCGGTCAGCACCGTCTCGCGGGCCAGCAGCCGGAACAGGAAGGCGTCGTCGGCGGCCTGCATGGCGTCGCCGTACTCGAGGGTGAGCTCGAACTGGCCCTCGTCGAACTCGGCGTTGACCGACTCCATGGCGATGCCCGAGGCCTCCGCTCTGCGCACCAGCGCGGTGATCACCCCGGCAGGATCGTTGGCGACGCCGGTGCCGTACACCATCGCGCCGGGCGTGTCGTAGGGCCGGGGGCTGTCGAGGCCGCCGCTGAACACGTAGGCCTCGAACTCGATGCCGACCTTCGGCGTGTAGCCGAGGGCCTCCCAGTCGGCCACCGCCCGGCGCAGCGCCTCCCGCGGCGACACCGGCAGGGCCTCGCCGTGCATCGACAGGTCGCCGATGACCACGCCGGTGGCGTCGTCGTCCCACCCTTGGCGGATGTCGTCGGTGTCGTAGGAGACCTGAGTGTCGGGCAGGCCCTCGAGGAGGTAGCCGCCGGGGGCGGGAACCATGCTGCGGTCGTAGCCCAGCGTGAACACGCAGACGCAGTGGCTGGTGCCCTTGTGGGCCAGCCGTGCGGGCACGTACTTGCCCCGGGCGAGCCCGAGGTGGTCGGGCCACAGCACCCGGACGCGGTCCCAGTCGGTCATGGCATCTCCCCTCATCGTGCGACAGAGATCGTTCGGCCCCAAACAATACTGCGCCGCGAGGCCGCGGTCACGCCGGACCCAACGCCGGGCCGGCGGCGGATCACACCGGCGCCTCGTCCTGTTCGGGGTAGAGGCCGCTGCGGCCCAGGCGGTCCAGGCAGACCTCCACGCTCCAGGGCAGCATGGCGGCACCGCAGCGGGCGTCGCGGTAGGCCTGCTCCAGGTAGGAGGGGCGCAGCATGCTGCGGCCCCCGCACACCTGCAGGGCCACCGAGGCCATCGCGGGCGCCCCCTCCATGACGGTGACCACCGAGGACCAGGCCCGCCGCACCTGCTCGGCGCCGGGATCGATCCCGCACTCGGCCAGCACCCGGTACGTGAGCGACTGGGCCCGGTCGTAGGTCAGGTTCATCTGGGCCCAGCCCTGCTGCTTGATGGGATGGTCCCGCCGGGCCGGACCGGTGCCGCCGTCACCTCGCAGGTAGGCGGCGGTGGCGTCGAGGATGCCCCGCATGAGGCCCAGGTAGGCGAACGACAGCGTCATGTAGAAGTAGGGCCAGCGGGTGGCGGCCTGGTCGAAGGCGCCGGGCGGGAGCCACTCGTTGCCGGCCGGGACCACCGCGTCGTCGAGCACCAGGGTTCGCGAGTCGGTGCCCCGCATTCCGAGCGGGTCCCAGTCCCCCTCGATGGTCGCGCCGGGCGTATCAGCGGGAACGCCCATGAAGCGGATCCGGTCGTCGCCGGGCACCAGGCACACCACGTTGTGGATGTGGGCCGCGCCCGAGAGCGAGGCGAAGATCTTGCGTCCCGTCACCCGGTAGCCGCCGGCTGGGCCGTCGAGGGGCACCGCCCGGGTGGAGTAGCCCGCGGTGGCGCCCGCGGCCGCTCCCTCGGAGAAGGGCTGGCTGTGGATCCTGCCGTCCTCGACGATGCCGCGCCGCAGCTCCGACCGTCGCTCCGCCAGCAACGACCGCTCGGCCGTGGCGAGGTCCAGTTCGTCGGCGATCTGGCCCACCAGGATGGTGGTGGCGGTGTGCATGTTGAAGGTGAGCGCGGTGGTGGCGCAGTGGCGGCCCAGCTCCTCGGCCACCAGGGCGTAGGCCACGAAGTCCCCGCCGAGCCCGCCGTCGGAGGTGGGGATGCACAGGCCGAGCAGCCCGGCGTCTCGCAGGTCGGCCCAGTTCTGGGTCGGGAACGTGGCGTGGCGGTCGTGGACCTCCGACCGCTCGGCGAAGCGCGGCCCGAGGGCCGCCATCCGCGCCACGAGCTCGGCCCGCTCCGGCGTGCGTATATCTGTCGCTACTCCCACGAGCGGACCATTCAAGTCGATACACGTCTCGACTGCGCCATGATGCAACCCGAATCGGCCTATATCGCCCACCTGGGGCCGGAGGGTCCCAGCCCACGACCGCGGTTGAGGAAGTCTCGCACCAGGCGGTTGAACGTCTGCGGAACCTCCGAGGCTGCCAGATGTCCCACACCGTCCAGCACGATCAGCTCGGCGTTCGCCAGCCCGTCGGTGAGGATGCGGGAGTAGGCGACCGGCGTCTCGGCGTCGAGCCCCCCGGCCACCACCAGCGCCGGCGATGCGATCGCGCCCAACCGGTCGCGCACGTCGTGGGCGGGCAGGCATTCGACAGCCGCTCGCAGCCCGGCTGCCTGAATGCGAGCGAAGCCCGCCACCCGCATGGTGAGGGCATCGTCGCCGAGAGTGGGGCCCGCAATGGAGGTCAGGACATCCTCCGCGATGTCGGCGGGGGCAAGCCCTGCGTCGAGCGGGGCGAGCCTCCCGGCGCGCCAAGCGACGGGGTCGGTGCCGTCGAGTCCGAAGGCCGGGCTGGTGTTGGCCAGCACTAGACGGGCGACCCGTTCGGGGCGGCGCAGCGCGGTGTGCAGGGCATGCATCCCGCCGAAGGACTCGCCCACGAGATGGGCCCGGTCGACACCGGCGTCGTCGAGCAGCCGGACGACCGCGTCGGCAATGGCAGTGAAGGTCAGGGGCGCTACCGGATCCGATGCCCCGTAGCCGGGCATGTCCCAGGCGATGCAACGGAACTCTCCGCTCAGACCGCTCAACTGGGGCTCCCACGAGGTCCGGGAGCCGCCGAGTCCGTGCAGGAACACCACCGGGTCGCCCCGGCCGCACTCTCGCCAAGCCAGCGGCCCGTCCACATCCGTGGCACCGGCCGCCGTTCCGGGGACCGACGGCGCAGGCACGGCCGGAACCTACACTCTCAGCCGTGGGAACCGCACCGCTCATCGGCATCTCGGGCCGAACCAGGACCGGCAAGGAGATCAGCTCCACGCTCGACAGCATGCGAGAGCTGGATGTCGACCTGTTCTACTGCAACTACGCCCAGGGAGTGATCGAGGCCGGCGGCCTGCCGGTGTTCCTGCCTAGCAGCGCCGACCCTGCCGACTACGCCTCACGCCTCGACGGGCTGCTCCTGTCCGGTGGAACCGACATCGACCCGGCCCGCTACGGCCAGACGCCGAGCGCGGAGCTGTTGGCTCCCGAGCCGGCCCGCGATGCCTTCGAGATGGCTCTGCTCGACGGGGCGGCTCAGGCCGGAATGCCTGTGCTGGGCATCTGCCGGGGCATCCAGACGCTGAACGTACACGGCGGCGGCACGCTGCATCAGCACGTCGCTCCCCACGCCCGCTTCGACCGTCTTCCCAACTACATAGCCCACCGGGTCGGCTTCACCGAGGGATCCCTGCTCGCGTCCCTGTACGGGCCTTCGATCGAGGTGAACTCGTTGCATCACCAGACCGTCGACCGGGTCGCCGACGGCTTCGTGGTGACCGGTCGCAGCGACGATGGCGCGGTTGAGGGGATCGAATCGACCGGGCGCCCCTGGCTCGGCGTGCAGTGGCACCCCGAGATGATGGACTCTCGCGACCGCGACCCCGTCTTCGACTGGCTGGTGAAGGCGGCTTCAGGCTGAGCAGCCCCTGGCGCGCCGTCCGTCAGGAGGCGGTGCGCTCCACGTGGCCGCCGAAGCCGGCGGTGCCCGACACGCCGGCGGCGGAGCCGAGGCGGTGCAGCGGCGCGGTGTTGCGCGACGGCGAGGGCGAGTAGGCCACCGGCAGGCGCTTCACCCCGCCGATGAAGTTGGATCGCAGGTAGTCGGGCTCGCCGTCGATGCGGATGTCGGGCATGCGCCGGGCGATCTCCCTGAAGGTCAAGCGGATCTCCATGCGGGCAAGGCTGGCGCCCAGGCAGTAGTGGGGACCGCCCCCGCCGAAGCTGATGTGGTCGTTGGGGGTGCGCTCGATGTCGAAGCGCCACGGGTCCTCGAAGGCACGCGGGTCGCGGTTGGCGGCCGCATGCCACATGAGCACCTTGTCGCCGGCGGCTATCCTCACTCCGCCGATCTCGTGGTCGGACAGGGCCTGGCGACGGAAGTACATGACCGGAGAGGCCCAGCGAACGATCTCCTCCACCGCGGTCTCCATGTGGAGGTCGGGGTCGGCCGCGAACTTCTCCCATTGATCGGGGAAGTCGAAGAAGGCCATCATCCCCCGGGTGATCGAGTTGCGGGTGGTCTCGTTGCCGGCCACGCACAGCAGCAGGAAGAACATGTCGAACTCGAGCTCGGTGAGGGCATGGCCGTCGATGTCGGCCGAGAGCAGAGTGGTGACGATGTCGTCCGAGGGCGTGCTGCGGCGGTCCATCTGGAGCTTGTGGGAGTAGCCGAAAAGCTCGGCCGCGGCCTGGATGATGTCGTCGCGGCTCTTGACGAACTCGGGGTCCTCGCTGCCGATCATGGCGTTGGTCCAGTCGAACACCTTGGAGCGGTCCTCGATGGGGATGCCCATCATCTCGGCGATGGCCTGAAGGGGCAGTTCAGCCGAGATGTCGCGCACGAAGTCGCAGCGGCCCTTCTCCACCACCCGGTCGAGAATGATGTCGGTCCGGTTCTGGAGGTAGTCCTCGAGCAGGTTGATCATGCGGGGGGTGAAGCCCCGGTTGACCAGCTTGCGGTAGCGGGTGTGACGAGGCGGGTCCATGTCGATCAGCGTGTGTTCGCTCGCGACGCCCGACACTCCCTCCCTCGTTTCGGGATCGCGCATCTGCGTGCCGCTGTGGGCCGAGGAGAACACATCGGCCCGGCGGTTGACCTCCTTGAGGTGGGCGTGGCGGGTGACGGCCCAGTAGCCGGAACCCTTATCGCCCTCGTCCACCCAGTGGACTCCGGGGTCGGTCTCCCGCATCCGCTCCAGGATCTCGTGGTGCTCCTGGCGCTGGAACATGTCGAAGTCCCAGAAGTCGGCGTCCGCGAAGTCGGCGTCCGCGGCCGGGCAGGAGCGCTCACCGTGGTCCACGGGGCAGACAGCCGATTCTCCGTCGACGATCGTCATGCTCACATCTCCCGTCCGTGGCGACTGGTCGCGGGATTTACCTTCCTAGGAAGATTCCTTCCTGGGAAGATACCTTCGCAGGCTACCCTCTGCAACCCGTCAGGATCGAGCCGTCAGCTGATGGGGCTGCTGGGAACCGTGGCCTGCACGACGGAGGCCTCCACCACCGGCACCTCGTGGCGCTCCAGCGGGCGCATCCACTCCTTGCGGGCCAGAGCCTTCTCGATGTAGGGGGCCAACTCCTCGGCCTTGGCCGTGTCGCGCTCTTCACGTCCGGCCGTGAACTCGCCCAGCACGTCCGATCCGAACAGGCGCAGGCTGTCGCAGATGTCGCTGTGGCGGTTCCTGCCGCCCTGCTGGAGGAAGATCACGTGGTCGATGCCGGACGCCTCAGCCTCCTTGAGCCAGCGGACGGCGTCGGCGGGAGTGCCGATCGTGTCGGAGTAGTCGTCGCCGGCGTCGAGCGCGGCGGCCACCGCATCCTCGAGGGCCGAGCCCCGCTGGGCCTCGTAGCGGTCCCAGATGTCGGAGTGGCCCGGGATGGTGTGGTGCACCACCAGCTGGCGCAGCGCGTAGGCGAAGAAATGGAACCCGTCGAAGCCCCGCCGGATGGCCTCGGCCCGATCCTCGTGCAGTGAGAAGCCGGTGACGACCGCGATGTTGGCGTTGACGCTGTGGCCCAGGGGCACGCACTCGTCGCTGCGGATGATGTCGTAGTAGACGTCGGCCCAGTGCCGGGCCTCGCCCGGATCCACGAAGGCGAACGCCAGGGCGCCCAGGCCCCGGCGGGCGGCCAGCTCGATGGTGGTGCGGTTGGTGCAGGCGATCCACATCGGCGGGTGGGGCTTCTGCACCGGCTTGGGGATCACGTCGCGGCACGGCATCGAGAAGAACTCGCCCTCGAAGCCGGGGTAGGGCGACATGGCCATCATGTTGGCCATCTGCTCGCCCGCCTCGAGGCTCATGGCCCGCTTCTGCTTGGCCGGGATGCCGAAGCCGCCGAGCTCCAGGCGGGTGGCGCCCTCACCGATGCCGAACTCCACGCGCCCGCCCGATATCAGGTCCAGGGTGGCGACGCACTCGGCGGTGCGGGCCGGATGGTTGTAGGCGGGCGGCGCCTGGCGGATGCCGTGGCCGAGGCGGATTCGCTTGGTGCGGGCCGCGCAGGCCGACAGGAACACCTCGGGCGCCGAGCAGTGCGAGTACTCCTCCAGGAAGTGGTGCTCCACCGCCCAGGCCACGTCGATGCCGATCTCGTCGGCGACCTCGACCTGCTCGATCGCCTCGGCCAGCAGCTGCTCCTCGGAGTCCGGGCCCCAGGGCCGGGGCATCTGAAGCTCGTAGAAGACCCCGAATCGCACGGCGACTCAACCTATCGGCACGCCCACGCCACCCGAAATTCCTGTAGCTGGTGACATCTGAGGTCCTCGACTACAGGGATTTCGCCGGAGTGGCTAGAACTCGAAGCCGGCTAGGCCGTAGTAGCCGCTGGCCGCGGTCTTGTCGCTGCGCTGGCGATCCCAGGACGGCGCGCCGGCGGGCGGCCGGGGGGCGTCGCCCAGCACCGTCACCCGGTGCAGGATCCGGGTGTCGTCGTCATCGCCGATGTCGTCCACGATGGAGTGCAGCGTCACCCGCTCGTCCCAGAGGGCCACATCGCCGGGCGACCAGCGCCAGCGGCAGCTGAACTTGACCTGCTCCTGCCAGCGGTACAGGAAGCCCAGCAGAGCCTGGCTCTCGGGCCGGGACAGCTGCGGGACGCGCCGGCCGTGCTGCTTGTTGACGTACAGGCTGCGCCGGCCGGTGCCGGGATGGACCCGCACCACCGGATGCTCGGCCCGCAGCGACCCCTGCTTGCCGTCGTCGTGGATGCACGTCAGCCCTGCCAGGAAGGCCTGCATGGGCGCCGACAGCGACTCGTGCACCTCGTAGCAGTTGATCCACATGGTGTCGCCGCCGGCGGGCGGGCACTGCGCCATGTGGAGCAGCGCGGCGATGGGCGGATGCTCGCTGTAGGTGACGTCGGTGTGCCAGATGTCGGCCTTGGGGGTGGCCGAAGTGTCGAGCACGCAGACTTCGGGGGTGTCGTCGTCGACCTTGTCGATGTAGGGGTGCACCTCCAGCTCCCCGAAGAGAGCGCCGATGTCGCGCAGTTGCTTCACGCTGGGGTTCAGGCCCGGCAGGAACAGCACGAGGTGGGTGTCGAGGGCGTCGCGCAGCGCCGCCGCGACCTGCTCGTCGAGGCCGTCGGGGTCGAGTCCCCGGACCTCGGCGCCCAGCGCTCCGGCCACCGGCGAGACATCGAGCGTCAGCCCGGAGTCGAGACTGGGGGACTTGACAGGAGCGAGGGTCATCGTCCTCAGCGTACCGGCGGCACCGCAGCCGGGCCGACGGGCGTTAGCGCTACCGTGGCAGGCGGCGGGCGAGTGCGGGCCGCGGCGCGACGAGGGGACTTGCAACATGTCGGACCGGAGTCCATGACCGCGTCGATCAGCGATCTGCTCGAGACGAACGGCTACGCGGTGGCCGACGGGGCCATGGGCACCCAGCTCTTCGCCGTCGGTCTCAGCGCCGGCGATCCTCCAGAGGCCTGGAACGTGCATCACGCTGCGGAGGTCCAGGCCATCCACCGCGGCTACCTGCGGGCTGGAGCGGACCTGGTGATCACCAACAGCTTCGGCGGGACGAGCTTCCGTCTGGCCCTGCACAGCCTCCAGGACCGGGTGCGGGAGCTGAACGAGGCCGCGGCCCGCAACGCCCGCATCGAGACTGCCGCCGAATCCGAGCGGACGGGCCGGACGGTGCTGGTGGCCGGGTCGATGGGGCCGACCGGCGAGCTGCTGGAGCCGATGGGCAACATGTCGGCGACGGCGTGCGAGGCCGCTTTCGCGGAGCAGGCCGAGGGCCTGGCTGCCGGTGGCGCCGACGTGCTGTGGATCGAGACCATGAGCGATCTGGACGAGGTGGAGGCCGCAGTGCGGGGAGCCCGCTCGGTGTGCGACCTGCCCGTGACCGCGACCATGAGCTTCGACACCGCCGGGCGCACCATGATGGGCGTGACCGGCGCTGAGCTGGCCGAACGGCTGAGAGGGCTGGGCCTGGCCGCGATGGGCGCCAACTGCGGCAACAACGTCGCCGACACCGAAGCCGCGGTCGCGGCGATCGCGGCTGCATCGCCGGGCACGCCGGTGATCTCCAAGCCCAACGCGGGCGTGCCGGTGTGGAGCGGCGACAACCTGGTCTACGACGGCACCCCCGAAGTGCTGGCCGCCCACGCCCACCGGGCCCGGGCCGCAGGCGTGACCGTCATCGGCAGCTGCTGCGGCAGCACCCCGGCCCACACCGCCAAGATCGCGGCGGTGCTGCGGGGCGACGAGCCCCCTCCCGACATCGAGGCGGCGCCCCCGGCAACGCCGGTGACCGAGGACCGCCTGGCCCGCCGCCGCAACCGCCGCCGTAGCTAGCAGCGCACCTCAATACAGGATGTCGATGGCGTAGCGGAGAGCCCGGTCCAGGTCAGCCCGCTTGGACTCATCGAGGCGCCCGACGGGACGTCCGTCCAGACAGTGCCGAGGAACGGTTACCAGGCTGTCGCAGTTGACTACGCACTGATCGCTGAGCCCCTGCGAGGGTCCGATCTCGACCTCCGATCGGATTCCTCGGATCGTACGGGTCACCGGAGCGCAGACGACCGCGGCAAGGACGGCGGCAGCTGCGTCCCTGGTGAGCACGCACACTGGACGGCGACCCGCCGGCGGGCCTAGATCGGCCCAGTAGATCTCAGCCCGCGCTACCACTCAGGCACAGTCTGAGCAGCGAGTCGAGCGGCGGAACGGACCAGATCAGGGTCGAGGGGTAGACGACGGTAGGCGGCGACAAGCTCTTCATCAGCAGCCCGAAGTGAGTCGGCGTCGATCACCGCCCTGGCACCGCGCCGGAGCAGCTCTGAGCGGCTGGTGCCGAGAGCTTCAGCGATCTGATCCAGCCGACCGACCAGATCGTCGTCTAGTTGAACAAGAACTTCGCGTCGCGCCATAACCATATGGTATAGCATATGGTCGTCAGTGGCGGAACTGGCGTTCCCCGGTGAAGAGCATGGAGATGTTGCGGTCGTCGGCGGCCGCGATCACCTTGGCGTCGTTGACTGAGCCGCCGGGCTGGACGACCACGGCGGCTCCGGCGTCGGCCGCGGCACCGATGCCGTCGGCGAACGGGTAGAAGCCGTCGCTGGCGCAGGCGCCGCCCGCGGCCCGGCCCGCGGCCTTGGCCGAGGCCAGCCGGCCGGCCTCCACTCGATTCTGCTGGCCGCCGCCTATGCCCCAGGCCGTGCCGTCGCGAGCCAGTACCACCGCGTTGGAACTCACGTGGGCGCAGACTCGCCAGGCGAACAGGGCGTCGGTCATCTCGGCGTCGGTGGGCTGCCGGGCGGTGACCACCTGCCAGTCGGCGGGGTCGGCCTCGAGGCGGCGGGGTGACTGCACCAGGAAGTCGTCACCGGATCCGAGGCTGCGCAGTTCCCATGCAGGCTCGTGGCCAGAGTCTGGGGGCGCCTCCAGCAGGCGGGTGTTGGCCCGGCGGGCCGCCAGGCGCTCGATCACACCGTCCTCGTAGCCGGGAGCGATTATCAGATCGGCCTGGGCTGCCGCAACCATCGCGTCAGCCGTGGTCGCGTCGATCACCGCGTTGACCGCCACCACTCCCCCGAAGGCGCTGCGGGGGTCGCAGTCGAAGGCCCGGGAGTACGCGGCGGCCAGATCACCGGCGACCGAGGCTCCGCAGGGGTTGGCGTGCTTGACGATCACCGCGGCCAGTCCGTCGCCCAGGGCGTGGGCCAGCCGCCAGGCCGCCCCGGCGTCCATCAGGTTCAAGTAGCTCAAGGCCGGGCCGCCGTGCTGGACGATGCCGTCGAAGAACCCGGAAGCACCACGCGGGCGGTAGCGGGCGCCCTGCTGGTGCGGGTTCTCGCCGTAGCGCAGCACCTCCGCTCGTTCCAGCTCCAGGCCGATCACTGACGGCAGGTCAGCATCGGACCGTCCAGGCGCTGACTCTACGGGCGGCGCTCCGGCGAGCCGGCCCGCAGCTGCCGCAGCCTCGTCGAGTGGAGTCGCCGTGCGCGATGTCGCTTCGAACCAACCGGCTATGGAGGACTCGTAGGCCGCAGTGTGGGCGAAGGCCTTCTGGGCGAGGCGGCGGGAGGCGGTATCGGACAGCCGCCCGGCCGAGCGGAGTTCGGCCAGGACCGGCTCGTAGTCGGCCGGATCGACCAGCACGCCCACATGGGCGTGGTTCTTGGCCGCGGCCCGCACCATCGTCGGGCCGCCGATGTCGATCGTCTCGATCCCCGGCGACGCCTCGAACGGGTACAGGTTCACCACCACCAGATCGATCACCTCGATGCCGTTGGCCTCCAGCTCGGCCCGATGGTCGAGATCGTCGCGGTCGGCCAGGATCCCGCCGTGGATGCGGGGATGGAGGGTCACCACCCGGTGTCCCAGCATGGTCGGCGAGCCCGTGTAGTCGGCTACGTCCACAACTGGCATGCCCGCGGCCCCGATCGTCCGGGCCGAGCCTGCGCTGGCGATCAGCTCCCACCCGAGTTCCACCAGCCCCGCGGCCAGTTCGACCACGCCCGTCTTGTCGTAGACGGAGACCAGCGCCCGCGGCGGTCCATCCATCGCGGCCATTGTCTATAGCCCGGCGACGATCTCCACCATCAAGTCGCCGGCCTCGGTGGGGTTCTGGCCCACCCGGGCGCCGGCGGCGGCCAGCGCCTCCATCTTGGCCGCGGCGGTGCCCTTGCCGCCCGACACGATGGCGCCGGCGTGGCCCATCTTCTTTCCCGGCGGGGCGGTGACCCCGGCGATGTAGGCGGCCACCGGCTTGGTCATGTGCTCGGCGATGAACTCCGCGGCCTCCTCCTCGGCCGATCCGCCGATCTCGCCGATCATCATCACCGCCCGGGTCTCCGGGTCGGCCTCGAAGGCAGCCAGGCAGTCGATGAAGCTGGTGCCCGGCACCGGGTCGCCGCCGATGCCGACGCAGGTGGTGACCCCGATGTCCTGCTGCTGCAGCTCGTACAGAGCCTGGTATGTGAGGGTGCCCGAGCGGCTCACGATGCCCACCGGGCCGCCCGGCTTGGCGATGTGCCCCGCGGTGATGCCGATGTTGCACTGGCCCGGGGTGATGATGCCCGGGCAGTTCGGGCCCAGCAGCCGCACATCGGGATGGTCGCGCCGCAGCTTGTTGAACAGGAACGCCTCGTCGTGGGCGGGCACGCCCTCGGTTATGACGACCACCAGCTCCATCTGAGCCTCGGCCGCCTCCAGCACCGCTACCCGCACCCCCGGCGCGGGGATGAACACGCAGCTGGCGGTGGCGCCGGTGGCTGCCGCGGCCTCCGCGACGGTGGCGAAGATGGGCACGCCGTCCACGTCGGTGCCGGCCTTGCGGGGGTTGGTGCCGGCCACCACCTGGGTGCCGTAGTCCCGGTTGAGCAGGCCGTAGTAGCGGCCCTGGGAGCCGGTGAGCCCCTGGTACACGACCCGGGTGTTGCGGTCCACGAAGATGCTCATGGCTGCACCGGCCCGGCTCCGGCCAGCTCGACTGCCCGGCGGGCCGCGTCGAGCATGGTGGGCTCCATCGTCAGGGCACCGCTCAGGTGGGGCTCCAGCAACTCGCGGCCCTCGGTCGCGTTGGTGCCGTCGAGGCGGATCACGATGGGCGAGTCGATGTCCACCCGCCGGGTCGCCTCGATGATGCCGTTAGCGATCTCCTCGCCCCGGGTGATGCCGCCGAAGATGTTGATCAGGATCGACCGCACCGCGGGATCGTTGTTGATCACCTCCAGCGCATTCGACATGACCTCGGCGTTGGCCCCGCCTCCGATGTCGAGGAAGTTGGCCGGCCGGCCCCCGACCTGGTTCACGACGTCGACCGTGCTCATGGCCAGGCCGGCGCCGTTGGCGATCACCCCCACCGAGCCCTCCAGGCCCACGTACTGCAGCCCCTTGGCGTGGGCGGCCTGCTCGCGCTCGTCGCGGGTCTGGGTGGCGTCGTAGGCGGCGTAGTCGTCGTGGCGGAAGGTGCTGTTGCCGTCCAGGGTGACCTTGGAGTCGAGCAGAACGACCTCGCCGGCGGAGGTGACGATCAACGGGTTGACCTCCACCAGGTCGGCGTCGGCGTCCACGTAGGCCCGGTACAGCGTCTCGAGGACCGCGGCCACCGCGTCCGCTACCGCTTCGGGGATGCGGGCCGCCTCGACCCACTGGCGGCAGGCCTGCTGCGACAGCCCGTCCACCGGGTCGATGTGGATGCGGGCGATGGCGCCGGGGTCGCGCTCGGCCACCGTCTCGATCTCCACGCCTCCCTCGGCCGACAGCATCCCCAGGTGCTTGCGGGCGGAGCGGTCCAGCGTGAAGCTGGCGTAGTACTCCTCGGCTATGTCCGACGCCTCCTCGATCCACAGGCGCCGAACGATGTGGCCCGAGATGTCGAGGCCCAGGATGTCGGAGGCATGGCCGCGCACCGCGTCGAGGTCGGCGGCCAGCTTGACGCCCCCCGCCTTGCCCCGGCCGCCGGTGTGGACCTGGGCCTTGACCACCACCGGCAGCCCGAGCCTGGTGGCCGCGGCCACAGCGTCCTCGGGCGACGACGCCACCTCGCCCGAGGGCACAGGGAGCCCGTATCGGGCAAACAAATCCTTGCCCTGGTGTTCGAACAAATCCACGGGAGGCGATACTAGGCCGCGATGCCTGTCTCGAGCGGACCCCAGCCGAGCTTGCGGGCTGCGGTGATGGTCGGCCTGGCCGGCGTGGTGGTGGCGCTGGGCCTGGTGGGGGCGGTGCTGCTGCTGACCCGCACCGGAACCGACGTCGAGATCCGGCTGGGCGACCGCGACTTCCGGGACATGGAGATCGGACGGATAAGCGCCGAGATCGACGACCGGGGCCCGATCCTGTTCGGCGACGTGGCCGGCGGCAGCCTCGACATCATCCTGCAGCACGTCGGGGACGATCCGGAGACGGGATGGTTCGCCTTCGAGGCCCGGCGGGCGGGTCAGAGCCGCGACTGCTCCTTCCGGTGGCGGCCCGAGGAGGCCGACTTCGTCAACACCTGCGACCCCGACGACATCGTCGACGCGACCGGGACCGGCGTGCGCCAGTTCGAGGTCGCCGTCGTGGACGGCGACGTCCGGGTGGAGATCAACCCGCCCTGAGGCGCACACTTGGAGGCCCGATGGCTGACGTCAACCCCACAGATCGCATCTTCCTGCGAGACGCCCAGTGCCGATCCTTCGACGCCACCGTCGTCGCGGTCGACGACGACGGGAGAGTGGCCCTGGACGCCACCGCCTTCTACGCCACCAGCGGGGGCCAGCCCCACGACAGCGGATCGTTGAGCTGGGACGGCGGCTCGGCCGCGGTGACAGACGTGCGGGGCCACGACGTGGTGTGGCACACCCTCGACGGCGACGCCCCGGCGGCGGGCGCGGCGGTGCACGGCGAGCTCGACTGGGAGCGCCGCCACGGGTTGATGCGCACCCACACCGCGCTGCACATCCTGTGCGGCGTGATCTACAACACGTGGGGGGTCTCGGTGACCGGCGGCAACATGGCTCCGCTGTCGGCCCGGATGGACTTCGAGTTCGATCCCCTGCCCGAGGGGTTCGCCGCCCAGGTCACGGAGCTGGTCAACGCCGAGATCGCCGCCGACCGCCCGATCGAGATCTCGTTCCTGCCCCGGGCCGAGGCCCTCGCCGACGACGACCTGATCCGCACCAAGGTCAACCTCATCCCCGAGTCGGTGCAGGAGATCCGGGTGGTCGACATCGTCGGGCTCGACAAGCAGGCCGACGGGGGCACCCACCTGCCGTCCACGGGCGAGGTGGGCCGCTTCGAGGTGGTCAAGACCGAGTCGAAGGGCAAGGCCAACAAGCGCCTCCGCATAGCCCTCCACGACGCCT
>JAPOQG010000408.1 GCA_026710865.1 Acidimicrobiaceae bacterium | reverse complement strand
GCTGATCGCCCTGGCCGTTGTGGCCGCCCGGAGGCTGAGCCGTGCCATGGCCCTCTACGCGGTGATCAGCCTTGCGCTGCTGCTGGCCGCGGAGAACCTCAACAGCCTCGAGCGGTACGCGCTCAGCGCCTTCCCGCTGGTGATCGCAGCGGCGGTGGTGAGCCGCCACCGCCGGCTGGACCGCTGGATTGTCGGAGCCGCGGGCGCGGGCATGGTGTGCCTGACAACCCTCGCCTTCCACGGCGTGTACGTGCCGTGAGCACCCGGGAAAGGACCGGCCGCGTAGGATCACAGCCGTGACCGCATACCCGGCTGGTCGCGAGGGATCCGATCTCGACGTCAGCGTGGTGCTGCCGGTCTACAACGAGTCGGCCCATCTCGCCGCAGAGCTCGACCGCATCTCCGCGGCCCTGGAGGCATCGGATTACTCGTGGGAGATCGTGGTGGTCGACGACGGCTCCACCGACGGCTCCGGCGAGGCTGCGGTTGGCCGCGACGGGGTGCGCCTGCTGCGCTCGGCCCGCAACCGCGGCTCGGGCTCGGCCCGGCGGATCGGGACGCTGGCGTCGGTGGGCCGGGTGGTGGTGTGGACCGACGCCGACATGACCTACCCCAATCACGAGATACCGGAGTTGGTGGCCAATCTCGGCGACGCAGACCAACTGGTCGGAGCCCGCACCTCAGAGCAGGGCACGCTCAAGGCGCTGAGGGTCCCGGCCAAGTGGGCCGTCCGTTGCCTGGCCTCGTATCTCACCCGGACCCGCATACCCGACCTCAACTCCGGATTCCGGGCCATGCGCCGCGATGTCGCCGAGCAGTTCGTCGGCGAGCTCCCCGACGGCTTCTCGTGCGTCACCACGCTCACGATGTCGTACTTGATGAACGGCTACAGCGTGCGCTACACGCCCATCGAGTACAGGCCCCGTTCGGGCCGCTCGAAGTTCCACTGGTGGGCCGACACCCGGCGCTACGTGCTGCAGGTCATACGGATGATGCTCTCGCACGATCCCCTGAGAGTGTTCATGCCTCTGGCTGCGGTGCTGTTGGCGGCCTTCGCGGCCAAGCTCGGATACGACCTGGCGGGCAAGGACCTGCGGGTGGCCACCAACACGCTGTTGCTTGGCTTCGCAGCCATCCAGACGCTGGCGATAGGTCTGCTGGCCGACCTGGTGGTGCGAGTGTCGAAGCCCCGCCGCCTCCACCCCCCCGCCGACGTCACAGAAGTCGAATCGGCGGTAGCCGCTCCAGAGTGAGAGCCACCCCCTCCTGAGATGGCGTCACACACCGTGTCCAGATCCGACGATTCTTGCACACGGTGGTCACGATCCACAATCAAACGCTGGAGCCACGGTCACGTCCGAGCCAGGTGCCCAACTCGGAGACCAGTAGTCGAATACACGATGCTCCAGCACGGGGATCGGCTCACCACCTGCCGAACTGACAACATAGAGGTCACGTGAGCCGTTCGTGTCGCGCTCAAATACTATCCACTCGCCATCAGGTGACCAGCTTGGATGGTCATCATTATCTTCTAGGGTCAACGGCTGCAATAGGTTACCGTCTCGGTCAATGACCTCGATGTGACGATGACCCGAACCCGTCAATTTGACGGAGTGCGCAATCCTGTCTCCTTCAGGTGACCAATCCGGCGAAGAATAGTCTCCCGTCCTGTAATCTGTCAATCGTCCAACACCGAGTTCCCCACCTGTTGCGCCAGACGCGATACCAGTAAAGACTCGGATCTCGCGAGGCTGCCTGTCATTGAATGCCTTCGACCTCGTGGGATCATGATCTCGACGGGCGACAGCAATTGTGTCTCCGTCAGGTGACCAACTCGGGAAGGCGTCATCGGCGTCGAATTTGTCCTTCAAGCGTGTTGCCTCGCCGCTTACGGAATCAATCACCCAAATGTCGTTTCCTGCGCTTCCCCGGGCGAACGCGATACTCCTACCGTCCGGTGACCAAGTCGGTGCCCAGCCATTCTCGCGGCCACACAGCAGCCTTAACTCTTCATCAGACTCAATGTTCTTGAGGAAGATCTGCCAATGAGTGTCTTCGGGATGACGGCGCTGGAATGCGATCCATTCCCCGTCAGGCGACCAGCTGGGACGACCCTCCCTCTCCCGTGTATCACTGTCAGTGACGCGCTCGTATTCTACTAGTGAGAAGGAGTCGTTTCTCCTCCTGACATCTACATAATAGATCGCATCCTGGCCCTCGAGATTGCTAACAAAAGCAATCCTGTCAAGGGCGATACCATACTGCACGGCCGCTTCACTCAGTCCGGCCTCGTTTTGTGCAAACAACCGCACTTCGTATGATCTGCCGCTGTCTAGATCTGAGAACTCTGCAGTAAGGCTTTCGGGAACAGCCTTCGCATCATCATGCATTTCACCGTCAGAGTACAGTTCCACCCGATACTCCGTGATTGCCGATCCACCGTCGTCCGGTGCGTCCCATTTCACCTCCAGTTGGCGATAGGCCTCATCTACAACGACGTTACGAGGCCTGTCGGGCGGTGCTCTTGGGGTGGCAGATTTTGTGTCATCATCGCCTCGCAGTTTGGCCTCATTCACGGCTGCAACACGTACCTCGTATGTCTGGCCGTTCACGAGTCCTGTGAACTCCACATGCAAATCATCGAGGTCATTGATTGTCCTTGAATCAATACTCTGTTCCACACCGTCAAGATGCAAACCGACCTCGTAGTGGCTTATTGGTGATCCGCCGTCATTGGGCTCCTGCCAACTCACTACGAGACGCTCATCACGCCCCTGCACGACTAGCTCAATCGGAGCATCCGGCACCACAGGACCGACGATTGTAGTGGTGGTCGTAGATGTCGTCGTCGAAGAGGCTGTGTCGGTGGGCGGAGAGTCTTGCTCATCGTCTCCGCGCATTTCCTCATCGTCCGCTGCCCCATCGTCACCGCCCGCTGCCCCATCGTCTCCGCCTAGTGTGAGGACGAGGACGATCGCAGCACCCGCCGCCGCGACGGCAACCGCAGCGGAACCGATCTTGGCCCACCGGGGGATCTTGCTCTTCTCCTGAGGCTGCTCGGGCCCAGCCGACGGCTGCGCCGGTGCCACAGGGCGCTGAGGCCTCACGATCGTCGCGTCGACGGCGACATAATCGGCATCCGGGGCCCCATGCACGAGTCCGCCGGTAGAAGATGTGTCACGCGAGTGAACGGGGCGCTCCACCTGAGAGGGGACTCCGCCAGACGGGTCCCCGCCCGGGCGCTGGCCGCCCGCCACTCGCGGAGCTGCGGGGATTGACCTGTCCGAGGAAGGCTCTCGGGACGACTCCTGAGAGCGCGACATTGACCCACTCAGATCGACGACGCCGCCTATGTACCGGCCTGCGTCGGCGCCAATGCGGATCTCGGTAGGGCTAAGCCCGATTTGGCGCTCCATATCGACGAGTGCCTCAGCAAACTCGCGCACGTCGCGGAAGCGTTCGCTGAGCCGTCGTGACATCGCCTTGTGCAGTAGATCCCTCATAGCGGCGGGATGCTCGGGACCGAGCTTGGGCGGGGGACCGGTTAGCGTGCGCTCCAGGACTTGGCGGGTCGTTTCGGAGCCGTCCCCCTCGAATGGCCTCAAGCCCGTGGCCAAGGTGTAGATGGTGGCGGCGAGCGAGTACTGATCAGCGAACGGTGACGCCGCCGCGACGCCGCGTTCGATGATCTCCGGCGCCGCGTAGTACAGCGACATCCTGGTCTTCTGGTCACTCCATCGATGGCTGATGAGCGTTGCAATCCCAAAATCTCCGAGCGCCGCAACCTCATACTGGGAACGGAAAATATTCTGGGGCTTGACGTCGCCGTGCACCATTCCTCGGTTGTGCGCGGTGGCCAGCGCCCCCGCGACCCGCACGCTCACCGGCAGCAACTGCTCAAGACCCAGAGGCCCGGTGCGCTGGAGGATGTTCAGATAGTTGCCGTGCGGGAACAACTCCATCACGATGCAGGGTCTCCGATCGGAGGTGAACTCGCTGGAGAACACCGTCACGATGTTGGGATGGCTCGACAACCCTCCCATGGCCCGGCACTCTCGCTCGAAGTCCGCGACGGCCTCGTCGTCAGTGATGGCCTCGTCGAGCACCTTGACCGCGACCCACCGCTCGAACTCGAACTGGAGCGCCTCAAAGACTGTGCTGAAGCCGCCCCGGCCGATCTCGCGAAGCGCTCCGTAGCCTTCGATGGTCGGTATCTCACGGGCCGCACCGCCAGCCGCACCGGTGCCGGCGCCCCGATCCTCGACCGTCTCGGACGCGTCCTGGCCCGTTGCCGAACCGCCGTCTCCCGCTGGAGCGTCGGCTCCCGCTGCCGACTCTCCTGGTCCTGGCGGCGCGCCGCCACGCAGCGACGCCAGCAGCGCCTCATCGACGACGACGGAGGCGTCCCGGTCGCGGTCCTCAAGCGCCATTCGACTGCCCCGCCGTCGCCTGTCGTTCGTCTTCCCCGAGCGCCGACCGACTGCTCCTGCGTCGGCCCCTCGGCGCTTCGGTGCCAGCTGCCGACACGAATGGGACCTGGACCCGGAAGAGCTCTCCCGCCACGACCAGCACTCCCATTCCAGGGCGCCGGTCCCGCAACGCCTCGTCGCTGAGACGGCGCACACCGAACTGTGACGCGTCGAGGCTGCTGCTGGGAGCGAGCACCAGCGCACACCGCGCCGGGAGCGCCCGCAGCAGGTCGTTGCGTCCGTTGAAGAACTCTGTCGGTCCTGCGGCGATCACGGCTCGTCGCCCTGGGCCGCCGAGCAGAGCTCGGACCGATTCGGCGTCCTCGTCCCATCGATGGGTGTCGTCGATGAACAACGCGACCGGATCACGCGAATCCGCCTCGGATGCGATGCCTTCCGGCGACACGACCTTGCCGGGAAAGGCCTCGGCGACCGGCGACCGGCGAGACAGCGGCAGGCCCAGAACCCGCCAGCCATGCCGGGCCATCAGTGTCGCGGCGGAGATCAGGGCGCTGCTTCGCCCGCTCTTGGTCGAGCCGCACACGAAGAAGGCGGGCCCGTCCTCCTCGGCGTCCAGCCACGACGGGTCGCCCGTGTCCGTGCTGACGCACAGGGCAACGGGATTCGGGACGGAGTCCGGCGGCGGCGAGGCGAGGACCTCGCGGATCGAGAGCGGCCAGGGCAGATCCTTCAGGACGGTCGGCATCAACGCCGAGTGCTCCAACTCCCGCCACCTTTCCGTCAGGCGGGCGCCGAGCGCTCGAACTACCTCTCCGGGCGGCGCGTCGGGCGTTGACGGCACGAGTGCGAACTGCATCAGGTGGCCGCTCTCCACGTCGACGGCCCGACGAGGCGCGTCGAGAGCGCTCTGCAGGGCACGGGGAACGCCCAAGCCCGAATAGTCGTTGGGGTCCGGGCACCTCAGCACGAACCGCCGTCCGACGGAGGCGCCCAGCCGCTGGTGTGCCACCGAGGGTGAGCCGGTAAGCAGCACTCGCACTCCTGTCCCGGCGGTCTCCGACACGAGCGCTGTCAGCGGCGACAGCAACGGGCTGGGCTCCATCTCGCCGGACATCAGGAGACGGTCGGCGCCGTTGACGACGAGCACGGTGTCGGGCATGGTCTCGGCCGCCACCGTCACGAGCTCCTGAACGGATGAGAGGCCCATGTCCGAGAGGGCAGACTTCCGCATGGCGACCTCCGAGGCGACGTGTCGAAGGATCCGCATGGCGAGCGGTTCGTTGCGCTCCGCGACAGCCCCGACGTGAGGCAGCCCCCTGAGCGCGCCGAGGCCCTGGCCCTGCGTGTCGATGATGTAGAAGTGCATCTCCTCGGGGCTGTGCCGAGCAGCCGCCGAGGCCACCACCGCCCGGGCCACCTCGCCGAGCCGGGCTTCGGCGCCGCCGATCAGGAGCATGTTGGGGCCGTAGGGTTCGAACGCCACCGTTACCTGCCTCTGCCGCTCCGGCTCGTCCCTCACCCCCACAGGCCACAGCGGGCCGACCTCATCGAGATCATCGAGACCGAGATCACGGGGCAGCTCTGCTGGCCAAGGCACCGCCGGCGCCGTCCAACCCGAGTGGCTGGCTGCCAGCCGGATCACTTCGACGACCGCGTACATGTCGGTGTCTTCAGCAGGCACGTCAACAACCGGTGGCTCCGGCGGAGCGTCCGGCAGCGACTCGAACGGCACGATTCTGATCTCCACGGGTTCCGTGGCATACTCCCGGCCGGGACGGGGACCAGCCACCCGGGCCGCCTGGAACTCGACGGCGCGTCCGCCGTGCGACCTCAGGAAGGCCCTCCCGATGCGCTCCTTGGGAATCGATGCGGCCTCGGGCGAGTCGAGCACCGCCTTGCTGTGGACGGGCTCCTGGACGCGGAAGCAGATCCGCAGCCCCGCGTTGGCCGCTATCTGCGACGGGAGCTGGTTCTCGAAGTTCTGCGTGACGAGCAGGAGATGCACGCCCAGCCCTCCGCCGACCCTGGTGACGCTCTCGAGCGAGGACAGGTTTGCCTTGCCGGCATCGGAGCTGAGCAACTCGCTGAACTCGTCGACGATGACGAGCAGGCGTGGTATCGGCGGAACGGAGGGGCGAGCCCGCCGCGCGGCGCGGTATGCGTCGTGGTTGGGCGCGCCCACCTTCTTGAACTCCTCCTGGCGGCGGCGCATCTCCGCCTCGATCAGCTGCACGGTGCGCACGAACGAATCGACGTCGTGGTTGGTGGAGAGGTCGATCACATGCGGCAGTCGGGCCGACAGTTCGTGGTCGACTCCCCCTTTGAAGTCGACGATGACTATCGACAGGTCGTCAGGATGGTTGGCCGCCGCGAGCGACACGATGAGCGACTTGAGGAACTCCGTCTTGCCGGAGCGAGTCGTTCCCCCGACGAGGCCGTGGGGTCCGTCCTTCATGATGTCGATCTCGGTGATGTGGTCTCCCAGCCCGCCGACCCGGACGCGGGACGTGCCGCCTTGGCTCCAGCGTTCGATCACCCTGTCCACGCCGCCAGGATCGGTCTGCGCATCGATGAGGTCCACGAGCCGGATGAGGGTGGACTCGCCCGGTGCGTCGCGCGTCGATCCGGCCGGGCGGAACTGCGCCAGTGCCCTGGCCGCGGCCTCGAATGTGTCCGTCGTCATCTCGAAGCTCCGCACCCGGTTGGCGCGCGGCTGGGTCTCACTCACGAACGTCGCCTCGTCGACGTATTTCCCCAATGTCAACTGGGCGCGGGTGCCCTCCGGTGTGACCTTCGCATCGAGGATCACACCGACCACACCGACGGGCGCACCGTCGACGATCAGATCGGTCAATTCCTCTGGCTCCAGCGCGGCTACGCAGTCGACCAGCACTATGTGGACGGGCAGAGACGGTCCCTCGCGGCGTTCGGCGCTCGCTCGCTCGTTGACTATGGACTTGAGGGCCGTGAACGCTGCGGCCCGGCTAGCAGGAGTGGAGAACACGCTGTTCTGCGAGTCTCCCATGAACGTGTGGGGAAGCCATCTGGCGCCGTCCCAGTCGGAGGCCGCTTCCTGCTCCGCGTCTGTGATCAACCAGATCCTCACATCGTTGGGTGAGTGGGACGCGGCAAGATCAAGCAGCAACGCTCGACCGAGGGCCCGGGCGCGCGGCACCGAGCCGAGCACTGCCATCGGGCCTTCTCCGATTAGCGAGTGGCGCAGAACCATCGACCACTGGGTGTCGAAGGGCAGTCGCTCTGAGGGTTGCCGGCCCTCCACTCTGATAGTCGAAGGCCGATCGTGGAGTCCCACCGAAATCTCGCAGAAGTCTTCATCCGCGACCGATCGCTCCCAGAGCCGCTCGTGACGAACCTGTGCCAGAAGTGCCCCCAGGCCAGCTGGAATCGCCGTCCACCGGTCGCGATCTCGTTCGTCCTTGCGAGCTGCGGTCAACTCGGCAACGAAGCGCTTTAGATCGGCTTGGTAGTCGGCCTTGTCCTTCAGGCGCTCCCGTGACTCTTTGGACCGGCGCCGGACGCCGTCGAAGGCCATGAACAACGGGCCGATCGCGATTACCGCGACGTAGAGGAACGCGACGGGAATTCCCATCACGTCGCCTCTGTCGGTGCTGGTGAACACGACCATCATCATCAGGGCCATGCCCACCGACGAGATGACCGGCATGAGCATGGTCATGAGACTGCGTTTGTTCGCCTCGGACTCTTTGCGCGGGGGTGTCGGGTGCCTGAGCTGTTTCGGAAGGGGTGCCCGCGCCTCCCGAAAGCGACGCTGCAGCGGTTCCGACGGCCCGCGGGCGGATGTCGCTGGAGCGATCTCGTCGGGCGCAACTTCAAGGACGGACAGCGTCGTGGACCCGGCCGCGATGTAGGAGCGCGCCGACGCCACCACCGACTCGGCCACGGGAGCGCCCTCCAGCAGCGTGCCGTTTGTGCTGTTGTTGTCCTCGACCACAAGACCATCCGCGGCGGCGGGCTGCGCCCCGGCGGCGTCGCGTCGCCGCGTCCGCAGCGTCATGTGATGGGCTGACAGGGTCGAGTCATCGATCCTCAGCGAGCTTGAGAGCCCTGTCGAGTCGCGACCGACCGAGAGCCCCGAGTCGGCCAATCTCTTCGATGCACCCGTGTCGGGGCCTGCGACGGCAATGACGTACGAGCCGGCCTCCAGTTCCTTCGTATGCTGCGACGTGATGAACCGCGAGCCGTGACGGAAGCAACAGTCGACGAGCAACTGGTGAGTATGCGGGCGCTCGCCGTCCACACTCAGCTCATGGCCGTCGAAGCCGTACTCAAGGAACTTCTCCAGCAGTTCCGACCAACACGCATCTTCCGTAGCCGACACCACAAGGTGGCAGAAACTGCCCCCGCGCTCCTCGACCGATACCCGCCAATGATCCATCGAGCCCGTCGCCTAACGTCCTGCCACAGGCATGTCATCGCCGGGTGACCGATGCAGCCAGCATCGTCTCCATAAACCCACTGGTCGACGGGTGCGGTGGCCTTGAGTCATCGTGGCACCGGCACGGAGGCTGCTGCGAGAATCCTGTCGGCGATTTGTAGTGCCGATTCTGAGAAAGATGCGATGCGATGTGGCGGGCTTCCTCCGTCTGCCAAATCATCTTCCGCATCCGCCACCAAATCGTCTTCAGCATCCCCCGCGTCTGCTGGCTTGCATACCACTGTCTTCAACGGTGTTTGGCTCCCTAGATCATCTCTGAGCCTAGCGATGAGTTCTTCGCGCTCGACGGCACCGCGATCATCCGCCATCGTTCGTTGCCTCATGCTCATGACTGACTGTAGCTGCCGCGTCCATACCAGAACCACCATCAGCGTCTACTTCGTCCAGGAACGTCGGATCGTCCGGGTACAGAATTCTAAGTGTCTGGGCGATAGTCTCAAATAGTTCTGAGAACTCGCGGGCAAGCTCGAAGTTCATAGTAGAAAACTGCAAGACGATAACCGCGTCACCTTCGGCGACGGAGACCAAATACGTCTGCGTGAACTGTTTGAGGTCTCCTCCGCGCTCAGGCGGAAGACTCATGAGACGAACGAGCTTGGCCGATTTCAGGCCTCCAATCTCACACACGGACGGCGGCTCTATGTGGTCGTGCCGGACCCGATCGTCATCGATCGGCACGCGCTGTGAGAATGACTCAGCCACAATTTCAGCTCTCAACGGAACATCGGTATCAAGCTCCTCCCTGAGAAATCCAGACACAACGAGGTTCGCCATTAGCATCACGGCCTCGTCATCCTCGTTCGAGCCCTCCATTACCGCCACAAGACTGCTGGCCATCATGACCCTTGCTCTCTGTGCCAGTTCATATCCCAACTCAGCCAATACCTCGAACTGGCGCAGATCGGCGCGATCATCGAATCCGGCTTCCTTCAGTCCTGCGAGTTGCTGTTCAATGAACTGGCGGTACTCCGACGCTTCAAGCGGGATATCCTCCCACTCCTCTGGCAGAGCGAGAGCAACTGAGTCCGGCAAAATGGTCATATGAATGGCTCGTCCTTACTGGCCTGTGAATCCTGTGATCACTCGGATGGGCTTCTGGAGCGTGCATGGAACCAGAACGGTGTATGGCGTGAACCGGCTATTTTTGTCCATGAGCCACTCTGTTCGGGCTTTGACTTCATTCACGCCGACCTCGAAGATCCTGTCAGTGGCGAATGCCTCGCGGGACTTTCCGAATGGATTCAGCAATTTCGTATAGACGAAGCCGTTGTCACGAGCCGTGCGGGTTATCCAGCTACGGCGGTCCAGATCCGGAAAGAACCGATCTCTCCTGGGAGTATAACCCCGTGCTCCCTTGAACAAGACGACCTTAGACTTTCGATATATTAAATCGTTGGCTTGTTTGATCCCGGGAAATCGATATGTCGCCTTGGCCATTCCGACAGTCTGCCGCTTGGCATACCCTTCAACTGCATCGACGTTTTTCGTGACGACATTCATGGCCCTATCCAAACAGCCGGTCTTAAAGACCTTCTTGATGCCCTTGCCTATTAGTCTTCCTCCCGGGAGCGCTACACCTGCAGCGTCAATAGCCGTGTCTATGATGAATTCTGAGAGACTCATCTGGCCTGACAACACCAAGCCAAGACCCACACCCGCCTTCACGGCAGTAAAGAACAACTCAACGAACTTGAAGGCGACATTCACGACTGGAATCCACTCCAAGAGGAGTCCAAAAACATCCAGCCAATCAAGGAGAGTCGTCAACGCATCATGGAGAACCTGCAGCAACTCATTGACAAAAAAGTCCCACGCTTCGCTAATCCATGCGTTGACGTTCTCAACCGCCTCCGAGAGGACGTTGCCGGTATCTCTCAAGCTCCATAACGGCATGACCTTTAGCCGGTGCGCAGTCGACTCATTAAGGTCATCTTCTTCTTGGCGTATCGCTCTATAGTCGTTCCGGCTGTCATCCAGAAGACCCTCCGCAGTCGATAGTTCGCTGCTGGCACAACCCAGATCGTACTCGGCATTCCTGCGTTGAGACTCTAGCTTGCTCCTACGGGTCTCCACATTACAGGCGCAGGGGCCAGCGCAATAGCAGTGCAGTTGAGATATCTGGCGGTTCAACCAGTTGATTGAACTCTTGTGGTTCTGGATCTCTGATTCAGCTGATTGCTTCCGATTCCAGCGTGTACGCGCTCTGGCCAGCGCTTCACTCGCCTTCACCTCCAGTTCCTCAAGTCGACAACCGTGGCGCTCGAAGGTACTGCCGATCGTCGCTGACACCTCCGGGACATACGACAGCCGCCCAATGAATTCCCCGATTCTCATGCCGACCGACTCTGCGGTCTCGCCGGCGAATCCCTCACTCCGGCCACGTCGCAGTTCCCAAAGGTCATCGATGAGGGGACCAGTTCGCTCCGCAATTGTCTCGAAAGTCGCCGAGACCTCGTTGAACTGTTCAGGTCGCCCCCTCACGAGCGGGGACTCCACGCCACCTATCGTGTTCCAGGAGAAGGCCACGACGGCTACCCACCCTCGGACTGTCTCAGCTGGTCCGCAGACGATCGATCAGCCACCACGAACGCCTCACGTGCAGTGCTTATGGCATCGCCAAGGGCATTCAACTCCTTGACGAGCTTGCCACGACTATGGTCCCAGCGCCCGCCGAGTTCCCGATATGCGCTCTCGACGCTCGGTGCAGAATCGAGATGGCATCCGCCGTGACGGGTGTAGTTCTCCAGGTCGGTCGCAGCTCTGCGGGCACGCGAGGCGAGGTTGGTCAGGAACTGCGGGTCGACTCGAATCTCACTCATTCGTACCCACGACCTCAAGACACTGCGGCACAGTTGCCGGCGCGGCGATCGAACGGGCGCGGCGGCCTGAGCCCTAGCCTCTTAGTTGAGACGCAATCTGCTGATCGGTCTCCTCGATCGTGTTCGCTGCAGCAGTCAGGAAGTCGCCGAGACCGGTCAGGCCGTCCAGCATCTGGTCGGCGCCGTTCTTCCAGTTGGTGAATGCCTCATCGAACGCCATCTGCGACTGCCCGGTGAACGATTCGGTCAGGCTGTTGAGACGAGACCGGAGGTTGTTCATCTGGTCCGTCGCGGCGCTGGCCTCCTGGCGAACATGGGACGCCATTTCTCTAGCCTCGCCAGCCCTTAGCTTGATCTCAGTCATGGTCCAACTGCTCCTTCCTTTTGCCGATCGCGAAACGACCGCTGCGTTGGAATGCGCCATTCACCCCCCCCCCCCCTGTCAAGTCGGACAAGGAATGCTGGCCCTGCCGGGGCAGACTCCCGATCTCCAGTCCGGTCTCGGACTCACGCCCGGTCGGGTGAGAAGGAGATCACCTCGACCGACCGGGGAGGGGCGTCGCTGCGATAGCCGGCCGCCAGGACGCGTCCGGGAACGGCGGCAGACGGTCCGAGCCGACGGTAGCGCCCTCCGACATGGTCCGTCCTGGCATCGACGTCGAAGGGGTCGACCTCAAGACGGCGGACGCAGCTGTGGAGATGTTCAACGTCCTAATAGGGGCCTCGAACGCGCTGTAAGGGGGTCGGGCGCGTCCCGGAGGGAGAGAGAAGGAGATCACCTCGACCGACCGGTGCGGCGCGTCTATGCGGTAGCTGCAGACCAGGACCCCGGCCCGCGATCGTGGCCGAGGGGCCGATCCTGCAGTGGTGCTCGCCCACGTGGTCTTTGGGAGCGAAGATGTCGAGGGGGTCGATCTCCAGGCGGCGGGCGAAACTGAGGAGCGTGCGGATGTCCTCAGGGACCAGGCCGCGGCGATCGGCGAACTCGTCGATGAGCGCGTGGGCGTTCGTCCGCCAAGGCCGGGAGTTCACAGCGTTTCGCCGGGCAGGTACTTCTCGATAAGTGCCTCCCGGGCGCCGGGCGGGTCGGGGACGAAGGGACGGTCGCCTTGGCCGGAGGCAGCGAGCTCGGCGGCGGTAGAGGCGCGCAGCCAGATCAGCAGGGGGCTCTCTATGTCGAAGTACTCGATGACCAACTGCTTGGGGATCAACTGGTTGGCGACGTTGCGGCCTCCGTCGGTGACCCGGTGCCAGGGATCGGGTTCGGGGATGTCGTCGAAGAACTCCGTGCAGCCGCTCTCGCGCTCGTGGCACAACACGCTGGTGACGACATTGTGCACCGACTCCGGCAGCGGCTCCCACGGCTGGGGCGCGGCCCCGTCGGCCTCGGCATGCCAGAGGCAGGCGACCACCGGCCCCTGCGGCCAGGCCTCCAGGTCCTCCTCGAAAGCCGGCCTGCGCTCCCACTGCAAATGCGTGCCCTGCACGAAGTAGAGCAGCTTGTGCAGCAGCGCCCCCTCCGCCTCGGGCATCCGTCGCCGGATGTCGGCCGCCACCGCCGCAGCCGACGACACAGCCGGCCGCTCAATGATCGCCTCAAGCCTCTCTGACACGGTCTCCATCCCTGGCACCCCCTTGATCTGAGCAGGACGCTCGCTCGCAAATGAACCATAGGCCAGCATATTGCAATAATCAACACTATATTTCATGAGTGTCTGACGATGAGCGAGGCTGAAGAAACCGGCAAGTGAAGAGGAGCGGCTGCCCGGCGCGACAATCCTCCCTCTAGGGATAGGATGCTCCAATGTCCGAGCGGGTGAGGATCAAGCCGCTGGACCTGCCTGAGTTCCTCCTCGCGTCGGGAGAGACATTCGTGCGCACTGAGCGCGTCGCTCAACTGCTGGGGGTGCGGCCGGCGCGTGTGTCGCGCTGTCTCACCGCCGTCCGCCGCGAGGGCCGGATCGTGTCGATCACCAAGGGGATGTGGGCACCGGTGGAGGAGGGGTGGCGCCACCGCGGAGCCCATCCGCCGGCCGAGTATCTCGACGACCTCATGGCCCACCTCGGGCACCGCCACTATGTGGCGTATCGCAGCGCAGCCGCCGTCCACGGCGCCAGCCATCACAGTCTCCCGATTCTCCAGGTCGCGGTCGATGCCTACTGCCGGGACCGCATGATCGGCGGAGTGCCCCTGAGGTTCGTGCGCAGCGCCCGCGTGGGCCGGGTGCCCGTGCGTCGCCAGCAGTATGGGCGCAGTGCCCGTGTCACCGTCAGCGCTCCCGAGGTGACCGTGCTCGACCTGGTGGAGCGCCCCCAACTCGGCGGTGGGCTCGACTACGTCGCCACCACCCTCGGGGACATGCAGGCCTTCGGGCTGCTGGACGCCGGCGAACTCACAGCCGTGTCACATATGTACCCGAAGGCCGTCGTGCAGCGCGTCGGGCACATTCTGGACTACATGAGTCGCGAGCTTGCCGGGATGATCGAGCGGCCCCTGGATCTGGTGCCGCTGGAGCAGGCACTGGCCGTCAGGGGCGCCCAGACCGTCACGCTGTCGTGCGGTCAGGAGGCCCCGCCGACTCGGCCGGCGGCGACCGCTCCCACCGATCGGCGATGGAGGGTGATCGTCGACTACGAGATCGAGCACGACCTGTGATCCCCTCGAAGGCGCTCGACGAGTGGCAGCGCGTCGTGCCGTGGACGTCGCCACACGAGATCGAGCAGGACCTCGTGCTCGCACGGCTGATCGCCGAGGTGGCCCAGCACCCCGTTGTCGGTAGTTCGCTCGCCCTCAAGGGAGGAACTTGCCTGCACAAGCTCTGGCTGCCAGAGCCGTGGCGTTACAGCGAGGACTTGGACTACGACATCCGCGGCGACGTGTCCCTCGACGACGTCAAGAACGCCATCGCCTCCGACATTCTCGGAACTCGGAGCAACCCCCTCCAGGCAGGCCCCCCCGCCGACACACCCTCTGCGGCGGACGCCGGCGAGAAGTGACCGCGTGAAGCTGGTTGTCGACGCGACCTCGCTGCTTGCACCGCGCACGTGTATCGGTATGTGACAACTCGTAGGAGCAATGCGCTGGGGTACGCTCGTGCAGGTGGCCGACCACACCGCCGTGCCCCAGCCGTGGGGCTCATCCCTAGGGCCGCTGGCCAGGCTGCTGGAGACGCTGGGGCTGGACTTGTCGGGATCGGAGAATCTGGCCCCGCTAGTGAGGCCGGCGCCAGCCGTGCCCGCGTTCACGGTCATCCTGCGAACCCAAGGTCTCCGCCCCCGCACCCTCCGAGAGGCCCTTCAATCGCTGGCCGCGCAGACATGGACCAGTTTCGACGCGATCGTCGCCGTCCATGCCGCCGCCGAAGTCGCGGCCGACGTGGAGGCCGACGTGGCGGCGGCCGCAGCCGCGGCCGCGGCTCCCGCTGACTGGCGGGTTCTGCCGGTGGGCGAAGGAGGTTCCCGGAGTCGGCCGCTGAACGCCGGCGTCGAGGCCGCCGACGGCGATTACGTGACCTTTCTTGATGACGATGACCTGGCCGAACCCAACTGGCTCGCAGTCTTTGCGCGGGCCGCCGCCGACGCGCCGGGGCAGATCATCCGGGCCCGCACGGCGTGGCAGCCCTGGCGGACCGACGGTACGGCCGAGCCCCGGACCCCGGCGGGGCCCGTCGATCACATCACGCCTGCCGGGTTCGACCAGCTTGCGCACTTCTCGCGCTGCGAGACAGCCATCTGCTCGCTCGCCCTGCCAAGGCACGCGTTCGACAGCTTCGGACTGCGCTTCGACGAGCAGTTGACAGTCTACGAGGACTGGGACCTGCTGGTCCGGGCCGCTCTAGTTCTCGGGGTTCATTGCGTCGACGAGGTGACGACTCTATACCGGCGCAGCGATGGCGCGAACTCTCTGACCGCGGCCGACCCGATGGTCTGGAACCGCAACCGGGCCATGGTCATCGAGAAGTTGTCTCGGCAGCCGTTCGTGCTCGACGGACTGAACGCCCGCCGGCTGGCCGAGGAGCACTTCGAATACGGCGGCGGCCCCAGCAAGCGGCTCGACACTATCCCAACCCGCGACATGCTGGCCGCGCTGCCGCAGCGCCTACGGAACCGGCTGCTCAAGACCCTGCGGGAGCGTCGGACGGGCGCGTAAGGAGGCGCTCGAGGGTGCGAGGCCGTCGCGTCGCAGCATGGAGACTCCCGCTCGGGTCAACTGCGCGCGCGGGCCGCTCGGACCACGGCCTCGCCCGCATGAGCCGGACCCGCCCGCCGCCCGCTCAGCCTCTAGGCCCGTCACCGCCGACGCACCGTTGGAGCGCTCACTCACGTGAGATCCGGACCGGGCGCGGCTGCCGACGACGAGGCCGCGGGGGCGCTTCGGCGCAGCGACGCTGCCACCATCAGCACCCAGATGTGGGAGAACCACAGCACGAAGCTCTCGGTGGTGTTCTCGAACAGGACGAACACCGTCACTGCGGCCCACATCCCGGTGTCGGCCGATGGACGCAGCCAGAGGCCGCGGCCCGCGTTGACCGCGGCCAGCACGATCAGCACGACGAACGGCACCGTGCCGAGGAGACCGAGGCCCAGCGCGGTCTCGACCAGGCTGTTGTGAGCACTGCCCCGCTCCAGCAGCACATGCTCGGCAACCAACTCGGGCACCTCCCAGAAGGCGAAGAACCCGTAACCGCCCCAGGGCCGCTCCAGCACCCGGTCCCAGACGAGACTCCAGATGGTCCGCCGCTGAGCAAACGTTGAGACGTTCCAGGCTGCTGCAACCACGGCCACACCGACCCCGACGGCCACCAGCGACGCGCCAGACGCGGCGACCCAGGCCTGCCGCGGTCGCCAACTGCGCCGCCGGGACGCGCCTGCCATCGCGCCGAATACCGAGGTCAGAGCAAGCGCGGCCGCCAGTGCCAACCAGGCCGTGCGGCTGCCTGCACCGATCATGGTCACCAGCGCTGCCACCACCAGCACCGCGCCCCAGACCCGCCGATACCGGGAAGCGCACATCGGCCCTGGCCGATTCAGCAGCCAGCGCAGCCCGGCAATCACCCCGAGGGCGGCCATCGGCGCCAACGAGTTGCGGTTCGCGTACATGCCGGTCCAGTTGCCGTCGCGGTCGGTGCCGACATCGTGGTTCAGCACAAGTACGGCCAGGCTGCCCGCCACCGCTACACCCGCCAGCAGGACGAGGGCCACCGACAGCTCGTCGTCGGTGAGGCCGGCCAACGCCGCAGCCAGGAAGACCAGGCCCAGATAGACCACAGACCGCCACAGCGTCGCGCTCGGGTAGACGCTCCACAGGCTCGACACGACAGCAGCCCCGGAATACCACGCGATCACGGCCAGCGCGAGCCGCGACAGCGCGCGGCCAGCCGGGACCTCGCGGCCGGCGGAGCCTGCGGCATCGTCGCCGCGACGCCAGACGGCCCAGGCAAGAACAACGGAAGCCGCCGCCGCGCCCGCGAAGAAGGGCCACACCGCCGGGTCGTTCCAGAGCCCCGGCCGGTCCAGCCACCCCGCCAACCGCACGACCGGTCCGTTGCTGAAGACCAGCAGCAGCGCTGCGCCCGCGGCGGCCCGCCAACCGTGCAATGAACGGGTGCACAAGCCGCGAAGAGAGGATGCCAGCCGCAGCGATCCGCGATCCTCCGAAGGCGAAACGGACCGCGGCTCCGCTACACCCATACCTCAAACTGTAGTCAGCTCGATGGGCGAGCCGCGGCTCGAGCCAACCCGCGGTGAACTCTGCCGGAGGCCGCAAGTCGCCCGGGAGACGCGGTGGCCCGGCGCCGGCAGCGGAGGTGGACGGGGCAACCACTTGAAGCGGGCCAGACCGCGCAATAGGCTCGCCCCAGCCGTCCCTACTTGGAGGCTCGCGTTCGCTGCCCCTGCCAACCCGTTCGCACTGACGAACCTACCAGTCAATCCGGGCGAGTCGTTCCATCTGTACGCGGCCGAGTGGGACACCGCCTCGATCCGCTTCTACGTGAACGACGAGCGGGTCTTGACCGTGCCGAGCAGCGACTGGTTCTCCCATCCGGCGGGACAGGAACAGCCGGTGGACAACCCGCACGCACCATTCGATGTGCCGTTCTACCTTGTCATCAGCAACACCGTGGGCAGTTGGGCTCTGGAGACGTGGCCGGACCACCAGGTCCATGACACAACGGTGTTCCCGACGGAGTTCGTCGTAGACTACTTGAGGGTGTACGAGTGCCGCCCACCTTCGGGCAGCGACACCCTTGGACCCGGGCAAGGCTGTGAGACCCCCTGTCACCTCGCACATCAGTCCATTGACAGTTGCGGCCAGTGAGGTCTCCTAAGCGCAGAAGCCTGGCTCTTACCGCGAAGCGGACCGCGGTCGCTTTTGTGGGGCTGCAGCTTGCAGCGCTGGCCGCGGTGGTAGCGAGCTACCTGGTGCCCAACGCTGCTGTCCTTGACGCGTTACATGACGGGATAAGCGTGGGTGCCATCACCGCAGATGATACGCCGCAATTGCCTACGGGTGGCGTCAGCGATCAATTCGGCGAGTGCGTGATGTTCAGTATCGGCCTCGGTGCACAGGAGGGTGATGGATGGTTCACCAGAGCCGCCACGTCGCCAAACCTTCGGTGGTGTTCTGCGATGGTGGCGAGCATTGAAGCCCATTCCGACGGTGTGGGCATGGTGGGCACGAAGAAAGTGCGCTACTGGAACGGCCTGTCAGCGATCGCGCGACCGGCACTCCCTCTAGTAGGCGCTAATGGTCTGAGGGTCGTGGCGATGCTGGCTCTGGCGGGGAGCGTTGCCGCCCTAGCCTCGGCCGTTAGCGCCTCTTCCGGGCGTTGGTCGGCAGTGGCGCTGCTGGGACCCATTGCGGCAACGGGCGATCTCTTGGGTCTGGTGCAGGTGTTTCATCATCCGTTGATGTTGGCTGTGGGGTTCGTAGGCATCGCCCATCTGGCACGCAGCGCGGCGCAGGACCACGACTGGGATCAACTCATTGTGCCTACCTTCGTCTCAGCTAGTGCCTACTCGTTCGTCGACTTGATGAATTTCGTGCCCGGTCTGTGGGTGATGTCTGCGGGTGTGGTCGCCGCATGTGCGCCCGAGGGAATCGATCTGAGGTCAAGGACTCGGCGTATGCTCGCCACGGGCCTCGTCTGGCCCGCCGGTTACTTGTCGATGTGGGCGGGAAAGTGGGTATGGGCGGCCTTCGCCACATCGTGGTCTTCGGTTGCCAACGACATCTCTGAACAGATCAGGTTCCGGGTCAACGGTGCGACGCCATACGCGACCGGCGATTTCGCCGCTGGCCTCAAGGTCAACGTACGGCATTGGCTTGACCAGCCCCTCAGCCCTGTTGTGATCGCCCTGTCGTGCCTTGTTGTCCTCACGCTGTCTGTGCGCGCAGCCCGCAAAGGCTCGCAGAGCATCCTCACCATAGCAACCGTAGCTAGCGGTACTCCGATGCTCATCCTCTGGTTGCTCGTCTTCAACAACCACAACGAGATCCATTACTGGTTCGAGTACCGGTCACTGCCAATCGTGCTCGGCGTGGGACTCATGGCGTTTGTTGTTGTCGCTCGGGCACCGACCACGACGGCGACTCCGAAGCGGCCCTCGGAGCATGACACACCCGGACTCTGACTTCCGCGCCAGCCGTCCCACCCTTCTTCGCCGCGCTCCGGTGGCCTCGGCGGGCAGAATCCAGACCTGTGCCGGGTCGCAGCCGCGAAGCTGCGGGCCATCGCCGGTCTCCCGTCATCCTATGATCCACGGCGACTATGGCGGTCAAGCACCCCGGCCTCCGCGCCGCCCTCTTGCTGTCACCCGCGGCCCACGCTAGCGCGAGGCTGGTTCGCAGCTTCGCGGAGCGCGAGATCAAGGCGCTCTACAAGCGCAACGTGCTGAGCTGGCTCTGGTCCCTCCTCAAGCCGTTGACGACGGTGGCGGTCTACAGCCTGGTGTTCGGCGTGATCTACCGGGCCACCGCGCCGTCCACCGCCAACGGCCAGGCCGAGGTGTTCGCTCTCTACCTGTCCTCCGGCCCGATGGGGTGGTACGTCTTCCACACCATGGGCAACGACTCGATGCGCCACGTTCCATTACCGTCTCGCTGCACCCGGACGCTGAGTGAGTGGGGGAATACTGTCGGCATGGGGCTCAGGTGCGGAGCAGGCCCGTGAAGCTTGCCGTCGACGCCACTGCGTTGCTGCTGCCGCGCACGGGGATCGGTGTGTTCACTTCCGAGGTTCTGCGGGCCTTGGCCGCTCGGCCCGACACGAGGGTGTCAGCGTTCAACACCAGTTGGCGGGGCCGGGGGCGCCGGTGGTTGCCCGATGACGCCGCGGCAGGCATCCGCGAGGTGCCAGGACGGCTGCCGACGGGCCGCGTCCGGTGGCTGTGGGAGTACTTGCCGGTGCCGCCGCTCGAGTGGTTCGCAGGCTTCGCCGATGTTGTGCACGGAACCAACTACGCGGTGCCGCCAACCATCAGGGCGTCCACGGTGGTGACGGTCCACGACGTGAGCTTCGAACACGGCCCGCCTCTATGCATCGAGGGAGCGATGTTCCACCGCCGATCGGTGCGCACGGCAATCCGTCGGGGTGCCTGGATCCACACCGTCTCGAACTACGTGAACGAGGAGGTCTGCTCGATATTCGGGGTGAGCCCTCAGCGGGTGGTGACCGTCCCCAACGGCGTTCGCCTGGCCCCTGCCGGCCCCCACCCCGCCCCCGGGGCTCCCTACGTTCTCGCTCTGGGCACCGCGGACCGGCGCAAGGATCTGACCACACTGGTGACGGCCTTCGACTCGCTTGCCGCTGACCACCGCGACCTGCGCCTCGTCCACGCCGGCCCCGACGGGGACGCTTCCGACGATGTCGCCAGCGCCATCGACCGCAGCCCCCACCGCGACCGCATCGAGCGCCTCGGCTGGGTCGACGACGGCGCCCGCGCCGCGCTCATCGAGCAGGCCGCGGCGGTCGCCTACCCGTCCCTGTACGAGGGCTTCGGCCTGGTCCCGCTGGAGGCCATGGCCGCCGGCCGGCCCGTGGTCACCACTCCGGTGTCGGCCATCCCGGAAGTGTCGGGCGACGCCGCGGTGTACGCCGCGGCGGGCGACGCCGATGCCCTGGCCGACGGGCTGCACCGGGTCCTGACCGACACATCGCTGGCCGAGGACCTGGCAGCCCGGGGACGGGCCAGAGCCGCCGGCTACACCTGGGAACGAACCGCCGACGGCCTGATCGACCTGTACAGGCGGGCTACCGGCGAGGCCTGAGTCTCGACGGACTGCCGGACGGGGCAACCACTTGAAGCAGGCCGGACCGCGCAATAGGTTCGCCCCAGCCGTCCCTGCTAGGAGGCTCGCATGTCGCTGCCCCCTTCCCGGAGCCTCCATTCATCCGTCGAGTCATCCAAGCCGACGGTCCGCGGTCATGCGCGAGTCGCGGCCTTCGTCGCGGTCGCGGCGCGGGCTTGCAGCCGCACTGGCGGCCGCACCCGGCGCGGCCGCACAGCAGGGCCCCGGCCCTGACCGGCAGGACCGCTACCCGATGTCACCGGCGGCGTGCACAAGCCGGCCATCGACGCGCTAGCTGCCCACGGCCTCTTCGACGGCACCCTCTGCGCCGACGGCCGGTTCTGCCCCAACGACCCGATCGAGCGGTCCACGATGGCGGTGTGGCTGGTCCGCGCCCTGGAGGACGCAGACCCGCCCCCGGTGCAGGACTCCAGGTTCGCCGACGTCACGGACGACCAGTGGTGGGCGGGTCATGTCGAGCGCGTCGCGCAGCTCGGGATCACCGCCGGCTGCGCGACCGGCCCGCTGCGCTACTGCCCCGAACGACCGGTCAGCCGGGCGGAGATGGCCACATTCCTGACCCAGACCTTCAACCTCGAACCCGGGCGGCCCGCCGGATTCACCGATGTCGACGAACGCGGCGCCCACACGGCCGGCATCAACGCCATCGCCGCGGCCGGCATCACCGCCGGCTGCGGCACCGACCCGCCCCGCTGCTGCCCCGAACGACCGGTCAGCCGGGCGGAGATGGCCACGTTCCTGGCGGCGGTCAAGCACCCCGGGGCATCTGCGATCATTTCTGCGGCGACGTTCCCCGAGGGCGATAGGCTGCCGGCATGCAGACTGCCGCGATCGGACCGCAGGAGACGGTCGTCTCGACGCGCTGGCCCGACGGGGTGCGATGCCCCCGATGTGGTGCGGAGGCATCGGAGCGGCCCGCGGTGCGCGCCCGCCGCCGCTGGCGTTGCCGCGGCTGCCGGTTCGAGTTCACCGCAACGGCGGGCACCTGCCTGCACGGCTCCAAGATCCCGCTGGCAGCGTGGGTCGCGGCGGCACTGGCCGGAGACATGGACGCAGCCGCGACCCCGGCCGCGCGCCGCCGGGTTCGCGAAACCGTCGAGAGCACCGGGCTGCCGCCGGGCGACAGCAGGCTGCGCAGCCTGCTCACCGGCCCCGGCGGCGTGTCGGAGCCGGCGCCTCTGGATGGGGTCACTCCCGCGGGCCGAACGATCCTGGCGTGCCTGCGCGGCCGTCTCACCGGCGCCACCGCGAAGCGGATCGCCGACGACTGCGGCCTGTCGCCGTCACACACCCGCCGCAGCCTGCGCCAGATGCAGTCACAGGGCTTCGCCGAGCACCACGACACCTCGGTCATGTGGGGCTACCGGTCCAAGCAGGTGCGGCTCTGGCGTCTCGCCATCAACGAGCGGACTCTGGCTGCGTTGCCGCTGGTCGGGTGGCGGCCGCCGACCCAGCCCCCGGCAACCGGCACGGTGCCGCCGGAGTTCTGGTATCTGTTCTGGTCAGGGCAGGACGCCTCCAAGCTGACCGTCGCGGATGACGCTGTCCACATCGCGGACACCCTCGTGGGCGGTTTCGACCGGGCCGCGCGCTGCTGGGCTCTGAACCGCCTCCCGATAGAGGCCCTGCGCACGCTGCGGTCTATGCGCGGCTACCGCGCCGGACGCGTCGCCGCGCTCATCGACTCCGCCATCAAGCGTCGCTCCGCCGGTGAGTGACCTCGACCGCTTCGGCGGCGTGCTGGCGGCCGGTGTCCGGTCGGTCTGGCCGAAACTCGCTGTCGCGGTAGCCGGCATCGACGGCGCCCTGTTCGGAGGCACAGCGCTCGCAACCCATCTACAGCACCGCCAGTCGTTCGACCTCGACTACATGGCCTACGAACACTTCGACGGCGAGGCGCTCGTCGGGCGCCTCGCCGCAGCAGCAGAGGACATGGACGTGCAGGTCGCCGCGGACAGCCAGCTGCGAGCCGTCGTCGACGGTGTCGTCGTCGAGGTGTTCACGGCCCCGCACCCCAGCGACGACCCGACCCGCATCACCCCGATCGCCGCGCCCGTGGTCATCGACGGCCTCGCGGTCGCGTCGCTGGCGGATCTGCTGGCCTCGAAGCTGGACGTGTTGTTGTGGCGGGCCAAGCTGCGCGACTTCATCGACATCGCCGCCATCGACCGCTCCGAGCTGTTGCGCATCGAGGACGGGCTGCGGTTGCACACCGAACGGTACGGCACCGAACTGCGCAGCGGCGTTCTCGACGAGATCGTCGACTTGCTCGAAGACCCCGGGGTGCTCGCCTCGGACCCGATATTCGCCGATGAGGCCGCTTCGACGCTGAGCTACCTCGCCGACCGGGCGCCGGCGCTGCGTGAGTATCTAGGCGCAGAGCGGGCAGTGTCCGGCGGCACGCCCCCGTCACGTCCACACGGCGACGCCCGCGGCCCCGACCCCGGCGCCGCTGCAGATCTCGCCGCACGCGCCGGGGACCGTCAGCCGCCAACTGTGTGAGCGTCGACGCCGGCGTGTCGGGGTTCGCGGCAGCGTCACGGCGGATGGTCTCAGGCTTGCCGCCGACGGGCACCGCGAGAGAGACCCGGCCAGCCCGCTCGGAACGACCGTCCGGGCGAGCCTCGCCGGGGCTCCGCTGCATCCTATGATCCACTGCGACTATGACGGTCAAGCACCCCGGCCTCCGCGCCGCCCTCTTGCTGTCGCCCGCGGCCCGCACTGGCGCAAGGCTGGTCCGCAGCTTCGCGGAGCGCGAGACCAAGGCGCTCTACAAGCGCAACCTGCTGGGCTGGCTCTGGTCGCTCCTCAAGCCGTTGACGACGGTGGCCGTCTACAGCCTCGTGTTCGGCGTGATCTACCGGGCCACCGCGCCGTCCACCGCCAACGGCCAGGCCGAGGTCTTCGCCCTCTATCTGTTCTCCGGGCTGGTGGTGTGGAACGTCTTCAACACCATCGTCAACGGCTCGATGCGCTGGATGGACGGCGTGAGCGAGCTGCGCAAGAAGATCTACTTCCCCACCGAGACGGCCCTGATCGGAGGCGCGGCCGCCACGCTGCTCCAGAGCAGCCTCGAGGCCCTGGTGCTGGTGTTGATCATGGCCGTGCTGGCCAACGTGTCCTGGACACTGGTGTTCCTTCCGGTGGCCATGCTGCTGGCAGCCCTGTTCGCCCTCGGACTCGGCTTCGCAGCCGCCATCGTCAACGCCCGCTACCGCGACATCCAGCACCTCACCACCATCGTCCTGAGCGTCGGGTTCTTCATGGTGCCGATCGTCTACACGCCCGACATCGTGCCCGAGCGGGCATACGGCCTGCCGGTGGCGCGCCTGGTCGAGCTGAACCCCCTCAACTCGGTCATCGCGGTGACACGCGACGCGGTCTATTTCCTGGAGCCGCCCGACATCGCCGATCTGGCCACGGCGGCGGCCTGGGCGACCGGGGTGTTCGTCGCCGGCCTGGCCTTCTTCCGCCGCCGGTCGATGGCGATAAGCGAGGAGCCGTGAGCGGGCCGGCCAGAGCCCCGGTGCCCGCCGTCGAGGTGTCCGACGTCTCGAAGCGGTTCCGCCTGGAGCTCAACCGTCCGACCTCGGTCAAGGAGGCCGTGCTTCGCTTCGGCCGCCGCGACGTGCGGCACGTCTGGGCGCTGCGCGACGTGTCGCTGGCAATCGAGAAGGGCTCGTTCTTCGGCCTCGTCGGGCACAACGGGAGCGGCAAGTCCACGCTGCTGCGGCTCATGGCCGGGATCCACCGCCCCACCAGCGGCCGGATCACCGCCCAGGGTCGGCTCTCGGCCCTGCTCGAGCTCGGATCCGGATTCCATCCCGAGCTGACCGGACGTGAGAACGTGTTCCTCAACGGGGCCATGCTCGGGCTCGGCCGGCGCCAGATGGCCGCCGCCATGGAGAACATCATCGAGCTCAGCGGGGTCGGCGACCAGATCGACGCTCCCGTGAAGATCTACTCCAGCGGCATGTACATGCGGCTCGGCTTCTCGGTGGCCGTCAACGTCGAACCCGAGATCCTGCTGGTGGACGAGGTCATCGCGGTGGGCGACGAGGAGTTCCAGCAGCGGTGCCTGCAGCACATGGAGAGCCTCCGCTCCGGCGGCACGACCATCGTGCTGGTCTCCCACGACACCGCACTCGTGCGGGAGTTGTGCGATCGCGCCGGCTGGCTCGACGGCGGATGCCTCCGCTCCGTGGGCGATCCCGACGAGGTGGTCGACGCCTACCTCGTACATGTCGCCGACGGCGGCCCGGAACCCGCGGCGGGGCGCTAGGCTCGCCCGGCGGGCGGTCTGACCAGGACGCGGGGTACCTCGATGCCTTCCCATCCCATTCGTTCACTGCTCTGCGTGACCTCGGTTGCCGCGGTCTTGCTGGCCGCGGTCGCCGTTCCGGCATCAGCCCACCCCCACGGACCGACCGACGACGAATACACCTTCATCGGGGGCGGCTGGGGGCACGGCACCGGAATGAGCCAGTACGGCGCCCTGGGACGGGCCGAGGCCGGCCACACCTACGAGGAGATCCTCGCCTTCTACTACGACGGCACCACCCTGACCACCGATCCCGACCTGGTGCCCGACGACGTCGACGTGCGCATCGCAGTCCACAGCACCACCGTGTTCAGGCCCAGCGGTCTGCTGACGGTGTCCATGGACGGCCGTTTCCTGGACACCACCGTCAACACCCTGACCGTGCGCCGCGGCAGCGGCGGCTGGCACATCAACTCCAGCAACATCGACTGGTGCCGGGGCTTCTGCAGCGGAACGGTGCTCACCGTGGACTTCGACGACGGCGAGCCGGTGAGGGTGTCCAACACCGTCAACGGCGCCGAGCACTACGCCCACGGTCAGTTCCAGTTGACGCCGGCGGCCGGAGGCGTGGCCAACTGCGGCAACCAGAACTCCAACCAGTACTGCCTGGTGATCGGCGAGCTGACCATGCAGCAGTACCTCTACGGCCTCGACGAGATGCCTCACTCCTGGCCGGCCGACGCGCTCAAGGCCCAGGCCGTGGCGGCCCGCAGCTACGCCACGGCCATCATGCGCGAGCGTTCCGGCTGGGCCGCCCCGTTCGATCTGTACGCCTCGACACGGGACCAGGAGTACAAGGCGTGGGACTACGAGCGGGAAGCCGGCCACGACCTCTGGGAGGCCCAGGTCGACGCCACCGACGACACCGTGCTCACCTACAGGGCCAACAACGAGGACCCGGTCGAGGTGATCGTCGGCTACTACAGCTCCTCCAACGGCGGCCACGCCGCCGCCAACGAGGAGCCCCGCCGGGATGTTGTGCCGTACCTGCTGGCCAAGCCCGACCCCTACGACGCCGCACCCGACGCCGACGGCGACCCCCAGAACGCGACCCACTCCTGGGAGCGCACCTACACCACCGCGCAGATCAGCCAGTGGCTGGCCGACTATCCCTTCGCCGACCTCGATGTGGGCGACATCGTCGAGATCTACATCGCACGGCCCGGACCGTCGGGCCGCATCGACGACGCCCAGGTGACCCTGGTGGGAACCGATCGCACGCTCGACGTGCTCAACGACAACGACGAGCCCTTCGGCTACCGCTTCTACTACGCGCTGGTGCTGGGGTGCCGCTCGGAGCCGGGCTGCCGGCCCCCGCTGTCCACCAAGCTCGCGCTCCAGGGCTCCCACGCCGGAAGCGGCTACAACGTCCACACCCTCCCCTTCGCCGACATCGCCTCGAACGCTCCCTACGCGGAGGCGGTGGCGTGGATGCTCAACAACGATTTGACGACGGGCACGACACCCACCACGTTCTCACCCGAGCGGTCGCTCACGCGGGCCCAGTTCGCCGCGTTCCTGTGGCGGTTCGCGGGCGAGCCCGAATCCGCGGACGGTTCGTTGACCTTCGACGACGTCGAGCCCGAGAGCTACTACTCGGAGGCCGTGGGATGGATGCTCGACCGGGACATCACCGTCGGATGCAGCACGGACCCCGTGGTGCTGTTCTGCCCGAACGACACGCTCAAGACGTCGCAGGTGGCCACGTTCCTGTGGAACTTCGCCGGACGCACTTACAGCAACCACCCCGTGACCTTCACCGACATCGGGATCAACGCCTACTACTTGGAGGCCGCCCGCTGGATGGTGGAGCACCGTCTCTGGGTCGACGAGTTCTTCAATCCGCCCCGGGACCCGGCGAGCTTCAATCCGTACGACGACGTGAACCGGGCCCGGATGGCGATGTTCATCTGGCTGCTCGCGGAGGCGGCGGGTGCGTTCGACACCGATGTGGACCTGCCGCCCTTGATGCGATCCCCGTGAGGACCGCCGGCGACGCGAGAGGGGCAACCCCGATCCTGCGACGTCTGGGATTCCGATACCTGCATGTGATCGACGCGGCCACGCTGCTCGGGCTCATGGCCGCCATCACGACCGTGCGTTTCGGGCTGGACTGGCCCACCTATCCCGTGTCGCACTACGCGGCGGGATTCTCCATCGCCACCGGGCTGCACATGGGCATCTACTACTTCGGAGGGATGTACGAGTACGAGCAGCGCCTCGGCCGGCCCCCATGGCTGCCGAGGGCGACGCTGCTCACCCTCCTGGCGGTAGGGGCCGATGCCACCGTGACCCTGCTCACCGGCCGCTACCTGATGCCGCGGGGGAACCTGGTGATCCTCGCCGCGGCCGCGAGCCTCGTCGTGTCGTTCAACCGCTGGCTGGCCCGGCGGGTGAGGACGCGCCGATTCGGGAATCCACGCGTCCTTCTCATGGGAGAGTTCGATGATGTCCAGGCCGCCCGGCGACATCTGGGCGAGTCGGAGCCCACGGCACAGGTCGCCGGGGTGTCCGAGGATCCCTCCGACATCGTCGAGGAGGTCAACCGCACCGGGGCGACCGATCTGCTGCTGCTCTCGGGCCAGCCCCTCGACACGATCTATCCGGAGCCTCTCGGCGAGCTGGAGGGCCGCCGCGTCGGCGTCTACCGGCGCATCACGCCCTCGGACACCCTGCTGGGGCTGCAGCGGACCCGCCAGATCGGCGGGATGCCCTTCGTGGCTCTCAGGGCCCACGCTCTGCCGACATGCAGGCTGCGGTTCAAGCGCCTCCTCGATCTGGTCTACCTGCTGGTGTTGGCGCCGATCGCGGTGCCGCTGGCAGCCGTCGTCGCGCTGTACGTGCGGGTGCGAGCCGGTAGCGGCGTGCTCTACCGCCAGGAACGCATAGGTCGCAGAGGAAGAGCCTTCACGATGCTCAAGTTCCGGACCATGGAGCCCGGCGCGGAGCGCTCCGGGCCGGAACTGGCCGCCGCCGAGGATCCACGGGTGATCGACGGCATGGGCTGGCTGCGCCGGACCCGGCTCGACGAGCTTCCGCAACTGTGGAACATCCTCGCCGGCGAGATGTCCCTGGTCGGCCCCCGCCCCGAGCGGCCCGAACTGGTCGCCCTGCTCGAGGAGAAGATCGCCGGATACGGCCGGCGCCACGACATCCCCCCGGGAATCACCGGGCTCGCCCAGACTGAGGGCCACTACCAGACCGACGCCGCCTACAAGCTGGGCCACGACCTGCAGTACGTCGTGAACTGGTCGCCGGTGCTCGACTGGGAGATCATGGTCAAGAGCGTCTTCGTGATGGCCCGCCGGTCGGGTCGATGAACGCTTCGCCCGGAGGCCGCGACGACCTGCCCCACGTGTCGGTGGTGGTGCCGGCCCGGGATTGCGCGGACGTGCTCGGAGACTGCCTCAGCGCGATCGGAGCGCAGACCTACCGCGGCCCGATGGACGTGACCGTGGCGCTGGCGCCGGGCGGCGACGGAACCCGCCAGGTGCTGGCCGAGACCTGCATCGAGGTGCCGCTGCGGGTCGTCGACAACCCCTCGGGGACCACCCCGGCGGGCCTGAACCTCGCGGTGGCGGCGTCGCAGGGCGCGATCGTCGCCCGCGTGGACGCGCAGTCGCGGGTGCCGCCCGACTACATCGAGCGGGCCGTGCGCACCCTGGCCAGCACCGGCGCGGCCAATGTGGGCGGGGTGCAGCGCCCGGTGGGCGGCGTCGGCCTGCAGGGTGCGATCGCGGCCGCGATGGCCTCGTCCTTCGGGGGCGGGCCGGCCGCCTTCCGCCGGGGCCGCCGGACCGGGCCGGCCGACACCGTGTACCTGGGCGTGTACGATCGTGGTGCGCTGGAGTCGGTCGGAGGCTTCGACGAGGCCCTCGAGCGCAACCAGGACTACGAGCTCAACTGGCGCCTGCGCCGGCAGGGCCACACCGTGTGGCTCGATTCGAGCCTGGCAGTGGACTACGTGCCCCGCGCCGACTACGCGGGGCTGGCCGGCCAGTACTTCTCCTACGGCACCTGGAAGCGCAGGATGCTCATGCGCCACCGGCGATCACTGCAGATCCGCCAGCTGGCCGCCCCCGCGCTGGTGGCCGGCCTGGTCGCCTCCGCGGTCGAGCTGGCCCGGGGGCGCCTTCGGGGCGCGGCGCTGCCGCTGGTCTACGCGACGGCCTGCGTCATCGCCGCGGCCCGGCTGGGCGGCCTCCTGCCCGGCTGGCGCGACCGCATGCGGGCGGCAGGCGCCTTCGTGGTGATGCACATCTGCTGGGGCGCCGGATTCCTCGCCGGCCGGTCCCGCTCGGCCTCTCAGCCCGATCCGGATTGGCCGTTCGAGGAGTAGGAGGCCAAATAGGCCGACACCACCTCGTCGGGATCGCCGACCAACCTCAGTACGCCGTCGTCGAGCCACGCGGCCCGATTGCAGGAGCGCTCGATCTCCGCCATGTTGTGAGACACAAGCACCACCGAACCCGCCGCGGCCCGCACCTCGTCGATGCGCTTGGCGCTGCGGGTCCGGAAGCCCTCGTCGCCCACCGCCAAGGCCTCGTCGATCAGCAGGATCTCGGGGATCCGCGCGGTGGCGATGGCGAAGTTCAGCCGGGCCCGCATGCCCGAGGAGTAGGTGCGCATGGGTCGGTCGATGGCATCTCGCAGACCAGCGAAGTCGATGATCTCGTCCATCCGGCTCTCGATCTCGGCCCGGGTGAACCCCAGGGCCAAACCGCCGATGAGAATGTTGCGCCGGCCGGACAGCGCGCCGCGCAGCACGGGCGACACGCCGAGGAGCGCCGGACGGGACCGGCCCCGGATGGTCCCCGACTTCAGCGGCTGAAGGCCGGTCATGGCCGACAGCAGGGTGGTCTTCCCCGATCCATTGGCCCCGACGAGGCCCAGAGTCTCGGATTCGTGGAGGTCGAGCGTGACGCCGCGCACAGCCTTGATGACGCTGAACCTCCTGCGCACCCGCCCCTGCGAGAAGTTCTGCTTGAAGCCGGCGGAGGGATCCTCGTACACCCGGTAGTGGACATGGACGTCGGTGAGCCGCACGGTCACCGCGGTGCCCGGCGCGGTCACGACCCGAACCTCCTCTCCCCGCGGCGGAACACGAGCAGGCCGGCGGCGGGAAGCACCGCGCACCAGACGACCAGACCGATCACCACCGACCGCTCGACTCCTGTGCCGAGCAGGCACCAGCGGGCGCAGGTGATGAGGTCGTACACCGGGTTGATGGCGAACGCCCGGCGCCAAGCCTCGCTGGTCACGAAGGCCTCGACGCTGAAGATCACCCCCGAGGCGTAGAACAGCAGGCGCAGAAGGTGGGGCAGCAGCCGCTGCAGGTCGCGCACGGACGCCCCGACCCGGGCCACGACCAGCGCGGCGCCGAGATTGAACAGATACATGGCGACCAGCACCGCGGCCAGCAGCAGCCACCGGAGGGTGGGACGCTCGCCGGTGGCCAGCAAGGTCAGCAGGGCCACCCCCAGAGCGGGCAGGAACGCCAGGGTCTGCCCGTTCACCGCGGCCAGCGGCAGCAGGATGCGCGGGAACTGGATCGACCGGATCAGTCCCAGATTGCGAGTAATGCACACCGCCGCGTCCTGGACCACCCGCTGGAACAGATGGAACAGCACCACGCCCACGACCAGGAAGCCCAGGAAGTTGTCCACGCCGCGGCGGGTGTCGAGCAGCACGCCGAAGACGAGGAAGTACACGCCCACCAGCAGGGCCGGGTTGACCAGGTGCCACAGCTGGCCCAGAGCGGTGTCCATGTTCTGGGCCCGCAGGTCCTGGGCCGGCACAACCACCGCGAACTCGCGCCGCCTCCAGACATCGCGCAAGTACGCCCCGACGGAGGGCGCGGCCGTCAGATCGACCAACCGACGAGCGTCGGACACCCCGATCCGGTTCGCTGCGCTCACGGGCCGCTCAGGCCCTGGGAGGCTGTTGGTCGCGTCGTCCACGAAGCTCATCCTACGATTGTCACTGTGTTGCACCCGCGCCGGCCGGCCCTAGACGCCGAACCCGACGATCCAAGTCCATGAGCATCAGGCCCTCGCCCGCCGCGGTGCGCGGCAACGACTGGCGCTCGCTGGACGTGGCGACCGTCGACGCCTTCGAACCGGTCCTGCCCGTCACGGTCGTGATTCCCTACTTCGAGGCGTCCGAGGCGCTGGCGTTGACGCTGGCCGGCCTCGAGCGTCAGACCTACCCCCGCGAGCTCTTCGATGTGATCGTGGTGGACGACGGATCGTCCACTCCGCTGCACCTGGACGCAACGACACCGCTGCGGGTCAAGGTCATCCATCAGCCCGACGAGGGTTTCGGGCTAGCCCGGGCCCGCAACAACGGATCTCGGGCAGCCTCGGGCGACATCCTGGTCTTCCTGGACTGCGACATGGTCCCGGAAGCCGGTTGCCTTGCCTCTCATGCACGTTGGCACCACATGGCCTGCGACGTGCTGACCATCGGCTTCCGCAAGCATGTGGAGGTTGACGGGATCACCCCCGAGGCGGTGCTGGCTCGGGCAGGGTCGCTGGCTGAGCTCTTCGCCGGGCGCCCGGCCGAGGAGCCCCAGTGGATCGAGGACCGCATGGCCCGCACGGATCTGCTCACCAGCGGGGACGAGGACATCTTCAGGGCCGTCACCGGTGGCAACCTCGGGGTGTCGGGCGACTTCTTCGCGGCAGTCGGCGGATTCGACGAGTCCTTCAACCAGTGGGGAGCCGAGGATACGGAGTTCGGGTACCGCGCCTTCGCGCTGGGCGCCGTCCTCGTGCCCGACCGGGACGCCCTGTGCTGGCATCAAGGCCCCGGCGCCCGGATCAGCGACGACGAGAGGCTCAGCCTGGCCCACATGCAGGGCAAGCTGATGAACCTGATACCCCATGGGCGGCCCCGGGAGGCCACCGACGGGCGGACCTTCTCCGTGCCCCGGTTCGCGGTGAGCGTCACCTCATCGGGGGCCGACCAGCAGGAGACCCTCAAGACGGTGGAGCAGATCCTGGCCAGCAAGACCGGCGACCTTGTCGTTTGGGTGGAGGAGCATCCCGGCAGCCGGCTCGAATGGCTCCACAACCACCTCGATCCCGACCACAGAGTGCGCTTCGGCCCGGTAGGCGGCGCAGCAGCCGCATTCCGGTCGGCCCGCTTCCATGTCACCGTCCCGGCGGGCGCACCGGTAGGGCCGTTGATGCTCGGACGGCTGCGCACCCGCCTCGGTCCGGCCGCGGCGGGGAGAGCCCGCCTCGGGTCGGGCCACCGGGTGACGATCACCCGGTCGTGGGCGCTGCAACGCGCCCTGCGCTGCGGTGGGCGCGTCGAGGACGTGGGCGAGGTGATCGACATCGACGGCTGGGCCCTCGAAGCCGCCCCACGACCACCCGGCGAGGGCATCTCGGGCCAGGACCGCACATCGAGAGCCGCGCCGGCTCGCTCTGCCGGAGCCAAGCTGATGCGCTACGGGCGAGCCCTGCTGGGCCGGGCGGTCAGGATCCGCAGCCCCAAGGATGCGTGGCGCCTGGTGTCGTGGATCGTCGGGGCGGTGAGGCGGCGGACCACGACCCGGCGGGCCATGCAGGCTCCCCCCGGCATCGACCGCTCGCGGCTGGCCCGGTATCCGCTGGGAGCCGAGATCGCGGCGGCAGGCGACCGGGCCGCGGCCGTGCTGGCTGCGTCGGCCCGGGTGGGCGCCCCGACCGGCGACCGGCATCTCGACCTGGTCCTCGTCGACACCGGCGCAGCGCGCCGGGCACTCGAGGCGGACACCGCGGGCGCGTCGAAGCCGGCCGTGGCCGTGCTCGACGAATTGCACCCCCGGCTGGCGGTTCCCGCCTTCGACGACAGCACCGTCAACCCCATGGACTGGACTCCCGACCACGACCAGGCGGCCGCGCCGCTGACGTCGCGCTGGCAGCCCCCCGCCGAGGGATCCGCGTCGCTGCACCTGGACCGGGACCTGATCAGTGCCCTGAGGCGGCTCCACCACGTCGAGGACTCCGGCGCCGGCTTCGGCGACGCCACCCAGCGGGCGGCCACGCTGGCCGCACTGGCGGCCGCCGGCGTCCTGGTGCACGTCACCAACTCCGACGCGGTCCTCGAAGAGTGCCTCGGAGCGGAACTGCATGCCCTCATGGCCTCCGACTCCGTCACAACGGTGCGCGACCACGGGCGCGAGCAACTCAGCATCGCCATGCGCAGGCTGGCCCTGCGGGACCACTCGCTGCGGGCCCGCGCTCGCCAGCTCCTGGAGGCGCGAGGCCTCGAGGCCCCGCTTCCGCAGGTGTCGGTGCTGCTGCCCACCCGCCGGCCCGAGCTCCTCGGCGCCGCGGTCGAGGCGGTGCGGGTCCAGAACTACCCGCGGCTGGAGCTCGTTCTGGCTCTCCACGGCGACGGGTTCGGGCCCGACGATGAGGTCGCCTCACTCACCGCTTCGCTGGGCTGCGAGGTGCGGATCGCGAGGGTGGAAGCCGACAGGACGCTGGGGGAGGTGCTCAACGCGGCGGTGGACAACTCCTCGGGGACCCTGCTGACGAAGTTCGACGACGACGACTACTACGCCGCCGACCACATCTGGGATCTGCTGCTGGCCCGCCAGTACTCCGGGGCGACGCTGGTGGCCAAGGCGGCGGAGTACGTCTACCTGTCGCGCCTCGACCAGACGGTGAGGGTCTCGAAGATGAGGGAGCGCTTCGTCCCCGATCCGGTGGTCTCCGGGGGGGTGCTCATGATCTCCCGCCAGGACATTGACGCCGCCGGCGGCTGGCGGCGGGTCCCCCGCAGCGTCGACATCTCCCTGGCCCGGGACGTGGTGCAGGTCGGCGGGGACATCTACTGGACCCACGGCGCCGGCTACCTGCGGGTGCGGCACGGTGACGAGCACACCTGGACCATCGACGACGACTTCTTCCTGGGCCGCTCCGACGACATGAGACAGGGCCGTGACTTCGACTTCGCGGGCTTCTAAGGGGCCGAGCCCAGTGGCGCGAGTCGGCGGTTGGCTTCGCGAGGCCGTGGCCCGAGCGGCCCGTGAGCGCAGCGGACAAGAGCGGGAAACACCACGCCGCAGCGCGAGGCGCTCGCAAGCCCTTCGCGCTCGCTCCAGGCCCACGGGAGCCCGACGGGTGGTCCGGAACCCCGGCCAGGCCGGTCCGCTGGCCCGGTGGCTGGCTCGGGCGCTGTGGTTGCGGACCCAGCGGCTGGCCGGTCTCGCCCGGGATCGGGCCGCGGGCCGCCACCGGCGGGCACCGTACCCCCTCGGCGCGCAGATCGTCACCAGCGGGCCGCGGGCCGCGGCCGTGCTCGCGGCCTCGGGACGGGTGGTCCCCGCTTCCGGGGCCGAGCACGCCGACATCGTGGTCGCCGACAGCCCCCGCAGCAACAGGAGCCTCCCGCCCGGTGCTGTGGAGGTTGCGCTGTCGTCGGCTCCCGAGCAGCTCTCGGTTCCCGCGTTCGATCCGCTCTCAGTCAATCCCATCGGCTGGAAGCCCCAGGTCGCTGAGCCGGTCCTCGCCTCGGATGTGACCGGCGAGTCCGACCCGGTGCTACGAGCCGCGGCGCTGGCGGCCCGGGCCGCCACCGGCGCGGTTGTTCGCATCGCCGGCGATGAGCGCGGGCTGCGGCCGCTTCTGGGTCCCGAACTGCACGATCTCATGGTCGACAGCGAGCGCATCGCCGGCGCCGACGCCCACGGGCGCGAGGCGATCAGCATCGAGATGCGGCGGTGCGCGCTGCGCGACCACTCTTTGCGGGCCCGGGCCCGGCAGGTCATCGCCGCAGCCGGGCGGGAGGCGCCCCCTCCGACGGTGTCGATCCTCCTGGCCACCAACCGGCCCGAGCGCCTCGGCGCGGCCGTGGCCTCCGCGGCCGCGCAGACCTATCCCGCCGCCGAGCTCGTGCTGGCCCCCCACGGGGACGGCTTCACCGACGACGCCCTCGCCCGGGCGGTCGAGGCGGCCGGCATGCCGGTGCGGGTTGCCCCGGTCGCGGCCTCCGAGCCGCTGGGGGCGGTGCTCAACGCCGCGGTGGCGGCCTCCACCGGCACCCTGCTCGCCAAGTTCGACGACGACGACCACTACAGCCCGCACCATCTGTGGGATCTGGTCCTGGCCCACGAGTACTCCCATGCGGAGCTTGTGGCCAAGGGCGCGGAGTATGTGTACGTCGCCGGCCAGGACCGAACCCTCCGGATGTTCGGGCGCCGCGGGGAGCGCTACCTCGGCTACCCCGGGGTGAGCGGCGGAGCCATGCTCATCGCCCGCCACGACCTTGCCCAGGCCGGGGGCTGGCGCCGGGTGCCCCGCCATGTGGACACCGGACTCGCCCGCGACGTGACCCGCATCGGCGGACGGATCTACCGCACCCACGGTCGGGGCTACCTGCGGGGGCGACACGGCGACGACCACACCTGGAACATCGACGAGTCGCACTTCACCGGTCGTGCCACCGACACGCGCCAGGGACTGGACCTCGCCTTTGCCGGCATCGTGTGATCGCGTTTCGGTACCGGCGCCGACCCGTCGACCGCGGTCGTGGCCGGCCGGTCGGGAGTGCGGGACGTGCCAACCCCGGTGACCCGCCTGCTTCGAGTGGCGCCCGTCGCGGCCGTCGTCATCGTCTTGACCAACGGGCCTGTCTTCCTGTTCTCCAAGAGCGTCGTGGACCGTTCCGGCGACTGGGAGGATCCGGCGGTGTGGCCGTTCTTCGTGATCGCCGCAGTCGCCTCTGCAGCGCTCTTTGCCACCCGCCGCTCCCCCGCCGAGCCGTTGGCCGCGTCGCAGAGGACAGCCGTCTGGGCCGTGGCCGTCTACTCGGCAGCGGCATTGGCCTCGGCCCTCTGGAGCGTCCACCCCTTCGCCACCGCGTGGCGCGCCGCCGTCTATGTGGGGCTGGCCCTCCTGGCCTGGGTCCTGGCCCGGCTGGATCCCGACGACCTCGCCGCGATGCTGTCGGGAGTGGCCGGCGTCGCCGTCGCGGGCAGCGTCGTGCTGGTGGTGCTGCGGCCCGATCTGGGCCTCGACTCCAACGACGACTGGGAGGGCATGTACACCAACCGCAACTCCCTGGCGCCGCTCGCCGCTATCGGCGTGCTGGTCGGGATCCGCTACCTCGCGTCGAGCGAACGATGGGGCCGTGTGGCTGGAGCGGGCCTGGCCGCTCTCTGTCTGGGAACCATGACCGGTGCCGGCAGCCGCACGGCGTGGATCGCGCTGGTGATCGCGGCCGCAGCCGCGACCTCCCCGGTGGGCTACGACTGGGCCCGGAGTCGCTGGGGCCTCGCCGTGGCAAGAGCCTCCCTGGCCGTGGTGACGGCACTGGGCGTCGGCGGCGCCTCAGTGGCGCTGGTCGCCTCATGGAGCGAACCGACCTTCAGCCAGCGCCGCACCATGTGGAGCCTGGTCTGGGATCGGGTGGCCGAGCGTCCGTTCGGCGGCTACGGGTTCTACGCGTTCTGGGAGGAGATCGAGCTGCTCGACCATGCCCTGCTGCGCAGGGGCAGCGCCCACAACAGCCTGATGGAGGTGGCGCTCGGGCTCGGGCTCATCGGCACGGTGCCGTTCGTGGTGATCGTGGTCCTCGCGGCCCGCAACGCGGGCCTGCACCTGTGGCGCCGCCCCGGAGCCGACTCCTGGATGTGGGCCGCGGTCGTAGGATTCGTGCTCGTGGAGAACGTCACCGAGAGCTTCGTCCTGTGGTTCTCCTACATCTGGGTGCTGCTGATGACCGCGGCCCTGAGACCGGCCCCGCCCCCCGGACCCGGCAACCCACCTCCACAGGCAGCCGGTGCCTCCAACGCTGCCGGCGCGGCACTGGGCTGAGGCTTGAGGTTCGAATTCGCGTCCAGCGAGAGCAGCAGCGTCCTCCGCGCCGTCCTTGAGGAGGACGACACCTCAAGAGGCGATTCCCCCTGAGGAGATCCCGACCAGTGACGAGACTCGGACCGATCCCATCCGGCGGCAGGCCGCTGCTGGCCCGTGCGTGGTCGGGCTGGACCGCGGTGGCGCTGGTGTGTGTGGCGGTCCTAGTCCTGTGGCTGCCCGATCTGGACCTGCCTCTGGGCAACAGCGACGACGGGCGGCTCGTGGGCCGGGCCGGCCTCCAGGCTCGCAACTTCTGGGAGCTCGGTCCCTTGGAGTCGGGTTTCGGAGCCCGCATCGATCCGTACGTCCGGCCCGGATTCGGCGCGGAGCCCCGCTCCGACCCGCCGATCGCGGCCGTCTCCTATGCACACCACCCGCCGCTCACAACCTTCATCGCGGCGGCATCGGTAGGAGTCCTGGGCGACAGTCTGGCCGCGCTGCGCATCGCCGCCTTCTGCCTCGGCGCGGCCACGATCGCCTTCATGGCCGCGCTGCTGCGCGGCTGCGGCGTCGGCTGGGGACCGACCCTGCTCGCGACCGGCGCCATGGCATCCACCGGCTTCTTCTACGTCTACGGGCGTATCGGGGTCGGCTTCGCGTTGCTGGTGGCGTCGGCTGCCGCGGTCGCATGGCACCGCAACACGGAGCAACCGCCACGCTGGGCCCTGATCGGCACCGGCGCGCTGGCTGCTGCGACCGCGATGCAGTCCTGGATCGCGCTGGCATCGCTAGCGCTGCTGGCGCTCTGGCTCTTCGCCAGCCGTGCCTCGCGCCCCGACAGACCACGCCCCGTGTCTGCGGAGACACGTCTCCAGTCCCTTGGACGACGGTTGGCGAGTGGCTGGTCGGTGGCCCTGGCCGCCTTGGTGGTGGGCGCCGCCGTGGGTGCATTCGTCACCGCTGCATGGCTGCTCAATGGCAGCGGCCTCGCAGAGCTCGGCGACCAGGTCGCCCTGAGAGCAGACCGTGACGCCGCCGGCGGTTCCCGGGCCTTCGGCTTCGGGGAGTTCCTGTCGCGACAGTGGTCCTTCGCAACCGAAGAGTTGATGGTGCCGCCGTGGCTGCGGGTACTGCTCGCGCCCGCGCTGCTGGCCGGACTGATCGACCGCCGCACCCGCGTTCCCACCGGGATCATGCTTGCCATGGCGGCCACGCTGACCTTCGGCTTCCAGCAGGGTGCCTGGACCCACCGCCTGTGGAACTTCCCCTGGCTGGCACCGGTGACGATCGGGTTGGCGGCCCTGCTCGACGCGGCCCGCCGGGTGATGCCGGCGCGCCTTCGCTCCCCGGCGTTCTGGATTGCCGGCGCAGCGATCGCGGCCACGGCTGCCGCGGTCGTAGCCGGTGGCACCCGGGACCGCTACATCTCCGACCCGGCCCAACTCGGGGAGGCCCTAGAGGAGGCTGCTGCCAGCGACGAGGCCGCCCGAGCCGAGTTGGCCTGGACCGGTCCGGGGCTTCCCACCCCGAGATGGGCGTCGTACTACCTGGACGTGCCGGCGTGGGCCCTGGACGAGAGCCGCCTCGACGAGCTGGAGGACTCAGACCTTGTGATCCTTCGAGCCGGCATGGTTCCCGAGTTCCTTCCCGAAGGTGCTCTGGAGGATCCTCTGGCCTCAGCCGGCGACTTCCGGGTGATCACGGCTGCGTCCCTGTCGCCATGACACCCGCTGACCCGACCCGGCCCGGGACGAGGCGTAGGCTGGCGGGGCGTATGGACCACAGCCGCGTGCCTCCCGCTGATGTACGGGGCAACGACTGGCGTGAGCTGGCGGTGGCGACCCCGGACCGCTTCGAACCGGAAATGCCCGTGTCCGTCATCGTCACCTACTACGAGGCTCCCGAGGCGCTGGAGCTGACGCTGGCCGCTCTCGAGGGCCAGACCTATCCGCGCCGGCTGTTCGAGGTGGTGATCGTCGACGACGGGTCGCGGACGCCCCTGACGCTTCCGGCGGGCAGCCCGCTCAGCGTGCGCGTGCTGCACCAGGAGGACCGCGGCTTCGGCCTGGCCCGGGCCCGCAACACCGGTGCGAGGGCCGCTGCCGGTGAGGTTCTCGTCTTCCTCGACTGCGACATGATGCCCGAGGCGGGATGGCTGGCCGAGCATGCCCGCTGGCACCATGCCGCCTGCGATGTGCTCACACTGGGATTCCGGACCCACGTCGAGGTAGACGGGATCGAACCTGGCATGGTCCGGACCAGGCCGGGATCGCTGGCCGAGCTGTTCGAGGGCCGGCCCACCGAGCGCCCGGAGTGGATCGAGTACCACATGACCCGGACCCGCGACCTCACCTCCGACGACGACGACCTGTTCCGGATGGTGACGGGCGGGAATCTGGGCATCTCCCGCGCCTTCTTCGACGACGTAGGCGGCTACGACGAGTCGTTCACCCAATGGGGCGGCGAGGACACCGAGTTCGGCTACCGGGCCTTCATGCGGGGAGGCCTGCTCGTCCCGGCCCGGGATGCCCTGTGCTGGCACCAGGGCGCCGGCGCGGCTCCCAGCGAGGACGAGTCGGTCAGTCTCGAACTCCAGCGAGCCAAGATCTCCCAGCTGATCGCTCACCACGGTTTCCGCAGGTCGACTTCCGGACGGAGCTTCACCGTGCCCCGGCATGTGGTGACGATCGAGGCCGGCGACGCCCGCGACCAGATGGACACGGCCGAGCAGGTGCTGGCCGATGGCACCCACGACCTGGTGGTGTGGATCGCGGAGCCCAGCGATCCGGAGACCCTGCGGGAGCCGGACCGCGAGATGGTCCGCCGGCTCCTGGGGGGCGATCCGAGGGTGCGGTTCGGGCCCTCCGGCGGTGCCTGCACCGCGATCCCGGCCGCGTCCTTCCACATCTCGATTCCTGCCGGAGCCACCGTCAAGCACAACACGGTGGCTCGCCTGCGCCGGGGACTCGGGTCGGCGACCCGGGCCACCATGAGCCTGCCCGGTGACGAGACCGCGGAGATCGTCTGGACCCGAGCCCTGAACCGGGCGATGCGAAGCGGGATCAGCATCGACGAGCACTGCGCCAAGTCGCAGCTCCCTCGCAAGTCCGGGAGGTTCGGGAGCCGTCGCAGGCGCAAGTCGGAACAGACCAAGAAGCCTCACAAGCAGAAGCCGAGAAAGTCTGAAAGCCTTCGTAAGCGCAAGCCGAAACGATTTGAGTCGCTTCGCAAGCTCGGCAGTTTCGCCGTGCAAGTGCTGCACGGGACCCGAAGCGTGCGCAGCCTTCGTGACGCATGGAACCTGGTGGTCTGGCTCGTGTCATCCGTGGTACGAGCTGTTGGATGGAGAACCCGCCGCGCCCTACGTCGCATGTACTGGCTCGCACGACGCCAACACCGCGCGCTCAAGCGGCTCGCACGGCGTCTGTACTGGCTCGCACGACGCGGGCGCCACGCGCTTGGTCAGCGTCAGACGGGCACTGCCCCGACGCGCGCGCCTGTTCGCAGCGACAACACAACGCAACCTGCGCACTACCGGATCGGGCCGGAGATCGCCGTCCGGGGAAGCCGGGCCGAGGCGGTCTTGGCCGTCTCCAGCCGCGTCGGTTCAGCCATCGGGGAACTGACCGACGCGGTCATCGTGGACACGCCGGGGACGGCCGAAGCCGTCGGCCTCGACACCGGCGCCGCGGTGGTGATCCTCTCGGAGTCCGATCCCCGAATGTCGGTGCCTGCCTTCGATGCCGAGAGCGTCAACCCAATGGGCTGGGACATCGATCACCGTGGCCGTGCGGTCGCGCTCGGACCCTCCGAACACCTGCCGCAATCGAAACGGACCCGCAAGACTGCCAACCTTGAATCACGGGACGCATGCCGGCGCGCCCACCACGTCATGGACACGGCCACCTACCACGAGGACGCCCCGTCCAGGGCGGGTGTCCTGGCCGCCCTGGCCTCGACCGGCGCGGTGGTCCACATCGCCGACCAGAGCGCCGAGCTGCATCACTGCCTGGGTGCGGAGCTCTACGGACTGATGGCCGACGAGCGCATCATCGAAGCCGACGAGAACCGGCGGGAGGCGTTCAGCGTCGCCATGCGCCGCAGCGCGCTGCGGGACCACTCGCTGCGGGCCAGAGTCCGCCAACTGCTGGCATCGACCGCTCTCTGTGTGCCGCCGCTGCCGCAGGTCTCGATCCTTCTGGCCACTAGGCGCCCCGATCGGGTGGTGGCGGCCATCGACGCGGTGTCGGGCCAGACCTATCCCCGGCTGGAGTTGGTGCTCGCGCTCCACGGCGACGGATTCGACCGCGCCGAGACCGACCGCCGGCTGCACGACCTGGAGCACCCCG
>JAPOQG010000359.1 GCA_026710865.1 Acidimicrobiaceae bacterium | reverse complement strand
GCCATGTCGTGCTCGACGATCAGCACGGGCAGCCGGTAGTCGGCGTGCACCTCCCGCAACAGCTCAGCGGCCGCGAGACTCTCGGCCGCCGTCATTCCGGCCGTCGGCTCGTCGAGCAGGAGCACGCGGCAGGGCCCCGCCATCGCCATGGCGATCTCCAGCCACTGCTTGTCCCCGTGGGAGAGTCCCCCGGCGCCTGAGTCGAGACGTCCGTCGAGTCCGGTGCGCTCGAGGATCCGCCGCGACACCTGCGGCACCTTCGCCTCCCAGGAGCTGAACGTCAGCCGCCAAGGCCACGGGGCTGCTCCCCAGGCAGCTACCGCGATGTTCTCGGCCACCGACAACGAGTCGATGACCTGTGGTGACTGGAACTTGCGGCTCACGCCGTGGCGGGCGAACTCCCAGGCCTTCAGGCCGGTGCAGTCCCGGCCGAGCATGTTGATCGAGCCGTCCTGGCAGTCCTGCTGGCCGCAGAGGATGTCCAGGAGGGTGGACTTGCCCGCGCCGTTGGGACCGATGAGGCAGCGCAGTTCCGGTTCGTCCATGGTGAGCGTGACGCCGTCGAGGACCTTGAAGAACCCGAAGCTCTTGTCCACATCGGTGGCTTCGAACACCGCTGAACCCCCGCGGGGGGCTGTGTCGGGCGTCATCACCAGCAACTTGGGATCGCGGCTGCGGCGGGCCGGGCGCCCGACGGCGCGCAGCAGGCTCGGGACCAGTCCTTCGGGGACGAGGGCCACCGCCGCGACGAAGACGACGCCCGTGGCGAGGGTCCAATACTGCAGCCACACGTCTGCGAGGGTCGCGGTGGCGAAGTTGATGGCCAGCGAGCCGATGACAGGCCCGATGATCGTTCCTCGCCCGCCGACGAGCGTCCACAGCACCACGTTGGTTGCTAGGGCGAAGCCGAAGATCTGGGGCGACACGAAGCCGGTCCTGTGCACGTAGAGGGCGCCGGCCAGCCCGGCGACCGCGCCCCCGACGGTGAACACCCAGACCTTGATGGCGACGGTGTCGTAGCCGAGGGCCTCCATGCGGCGCTCGTTGTCGCGGATGCCGATGAGCACCGCCCCGACGGGCCTGCGGACGAGCAGCCCCACGCCGGTGATCGCCGCAACCGCCACCACCGAGATGAACAGGTCCTGGGCGCTGTCGGACCACTCCGATCCGAATGCGGTGATGCGGGGGATGTCGGTCAGGCCGTTGAATCCGCCGGTGACGTCGCGCCATTGCTCCGCCACCTGCTCGAGGGTGAGCGACAGCACCAGGGTCAGCAGCCCGATGACGACCGGCGTGGGGCGGCGCCGGAACGCCGCGACGCCCACGAGGCCCGAGACGGCCGCGCCGACCAGGACCGCCACAAGCAGCGCGGGCAGGGTCGCCGATGGTGCGGCGGCCGCCATGCGGGCGGTGGTGTAGGCCGCGATCCCGAACGGCAGCAGCTGGCCCAGCGAGAGGATCCCCGAGTACCCCCAGACCAGGTCGAGGCTCACCGCCAGCAGAGCGAGACTCAAGAACAGCGACAGCTGGCCGGCCCGGAAGTCCCCCAGCGCCAGGCTGGCCGCGGCGACCGCCACCGCGGCCGCCCCGCCGAGGCTGAGCGGCTGTCTCACGCGATCGCTCCGGCCGGGGTGGGGCGCCGGAACTGGAGTACCAGCACCGCAAGCGCCAGCGATGCGATCTGGGCCCACACCGCGTCGTAGAAGTGGATGACGCCCGTCTGGACCGCGGCCACGCCGCCAGCCCCCACGACCACGCCCCAGAGCCGGTTGTAGCCCCCGACTATCACCACGAGGAAGGCACCGGGAAGGTAGGCGAGTCCGGCCTGAGGCTCGACCGCACCGAGCGGAGCCACCAGGGCCCCGGCCATCCCGGCGGTGGCGGCACCGACACCGAACGCGCAGAGATTGGTCATTCCGGTGCGGATGCCCGCCGACTCGGCGAGGTCGCGGTCGGCGACGATGGCTCGCACGACCAGCCCGAAGCGGGACCGGGTGAACGTGAGCAGTGTGGCCGCAACGACCGCGGCCGCGATGGCGATCAGCAGGTACCGGTATGTGGGGAACAGGACGCCGAAGGCGCTCGTGGCCCCCGGCACCGGATTCGGGACGCTCCGGAAGTCCTTGCTGAACACGAGCTCCGCCACCTGCCGCAAGCACACCGACAGACCGAACGTGGCCAGGATGGTCAGCTCCGGCCGGCGGTGGATGCGCCTGATCAGGCCCGCTTCGATCACCGCACCCAGAACGAACAGCACGACTGCGGCCAGCGGCACGCTCAGCCAGTGGTTGAGCCCGTTGGCGTGCACGACGTAGGCCACGTAGGCGCCCAGCATGACGAACTCGCCGTGGGCGAGGTTGATCACGCCCATGAGGCCGAAGACGATCCCGAGTCCCAGCGCGACGATCGCAAGGATCGCGAAGAGGCTCACGCCGTTGAGCAGTTCGAGTGTCAGCGCGTCCAAGGGCTCTCGCTCCGGTCTTCGCGGTGCTCAGGGTCGGAGCCGGTGCGGGCGCTGGAAGGACGCTGCGCCCGCACCGGCTCTCAGGAGGCTGCGGCTGTCGGCCGACTCGCCGTCAGGCCGGAGCGCAGGTCTCGTCGGGCTCCACCGAGGTGAACGCCTGCACGATCGACTGCGAGCCGTCGGCCTGGATCTCGGCCACGTAGATGGGCTGGGCCAGATGGCGGCTGCCGGTGATCGTGATGTCACCTGTCGGTGTCGTCATCGACAGCCCCTCCATGGCGGCCGCCACTGCCGCGGTGTCGGTGGTTCCCGCCGCGTTGGCCGCCGCCGCGTACAGCAGCGCGGCGTCATAGATGTGGGAGCTGAACGTCATGTGGGGAGCCGCGTCGGCGCCGAAGCGCTCGAAGTAGCGGCTCACGAACGCGTTGTTGAGGGCGCTGTCGACCTCCTTGAAGTAGCCCAGTGTGACCCGCATGCCCTCGGTGACTGCGGGGCCCATGGCCCCCAGGACGTTCTCCTCGTAGATGTTCGCGAGGCGCGGGATGGCGTCCTGGCCGATGCCGAAGTCCACCGCCTGTGTCTCGAAGGCGATGGCGTCGCCGCCGACCAGAGCGGGGAAGATCAGGTCCGCTCCGGATCCCGCGATTATCTGGGCGACCGACGAGAAGTCCTGAGTGCCGAGCGGCACGTACTCCTCGCCGACGACCTCGCCGCCGGCGGCCTCGATGTACTGGCGGGCCAGCTCGAAGCTGCGCCGGGGCCACACGTAGTCGTTGCCGAGCAGGAACCAGGTCTGACCACCGGTCTGCTCCATCATCCATGGAATGACCGGAGCGAGCTGCTGGCTGGGCACCTCACCGGTGTTGAACATCACCGGCGAGCACTCACCGCCCTCGTAGAGCGCCGCGTAGATGTAGAGCACGTTGGCGTCCTCCGCCAGCGGCTTGGCGGCCTGGCGGGTGGCGCTCGAGTGGGTTCCGAGGACCACGTCGACGTTGTCGGAGTCGATGAGCTGCTCCATGGCCTGGCGGCCGACTGCGGGGTCGGTGGCGTCGTCGGCCAGGAACGTCTCGACGGGACGGCCGTTGATGCCACCCGCGGCGTTGATGTCCTCTTCGATCAGCTCCGAGATGTTGGCTGTGGGCGGCCCGAAGACTCCTGCCGGACCGCTGTTGGAGAACAGGATCCCGATCCGCACCGGATCGCCGGTGGGAGCAGCAGGCTCTTGGACCTCGGCGGGCTCCGGCTCATCGGGCGCCGCGGCGGTCTCCGGCTCGGGAGCCTCGGTCGAGTCACTCGGCTCGGCGGGCTCCGGCTCGTCGGGCGCCGCGGCGGTCTCCGGCTCGGGCGCCTCGGTCGAGTCACTCGGCTCGGCGGCGCCCGTATCGAGGGCAGCCGGCTCGGCGGGAGCTTCCGGGGTCCCCGCATCGCCGTCATCTCCGCAGGCCGCGGCGACCAGCGCGAGCAGCGCGAGCAGCGCGACGAGCGAGGCCGCGAGCCACAAGCGAGACCGCGAGCGGGAGTCCGGTAGTGTTCTCATCAGAAAGCCCTCCTATATGTGAGCAGTTGTTGACATATTGTCGGATAGGAGGGGCGCGGTCAAGTCCCGACGGATGCGCGGCCGTCGGGAGGCCGGCTGACGCGGACCGGCTAGGACGCTCAGAGGCCCCGCGGGTAGGCGAGCGAGCCCAGCGCATACGGGCGAGGCCAAGGCCGGAGCGGCCCGTGAGCGAAGCGAACAAACGCGGGAGACACACCGCCGCACCGCGACGGCTTGCACCTGCCCGCGCCCGTTGCTAGTGCTCTGTCAACTAACGTTCGTCGGGGTCGCGTCCACCACTTGAGGGTTTGTGGGTGGTGGGATTGGGGTATGTCCAAACCATTGCGGGTTCGTCGTTTGACGGATCGGGAGGGCCGTGAGCTTCAGCGGATCGTT
>JAPOQG010000406.1 GCA_026710865.1 Acidimicrobiaceae bacterium | reverse complement strand
GCTGCCAGCGACGGGTCCACCAGATGGCGCTTGGGCGAGCGCCGCAGCCTCGCCCTCGACCTCAGGTGCACCGCCCATGCAGGCAGGTCCTCCACCACATACACCCGCTCGAGCGCGGCCAGGTACTCCGCGACCACGTCGGACGAACTGGACTGAGACCGGCCTCTGCGCTCGGGGAACGGGCCGGCTGACCGCTGAACGGCTACCGGCCGACCCTCGCCGGATGACCTGAGCCGCCTGAAGGACGGAAGGGCTAGCCGGTGAAGCCCTCGGCGGCTGCTTGGGCCTCGACGTAGCGGCGGACGGTCGGGTCCGCGAACACGACCCTGCCGCGGCCGGCGGAGCTGATCAGGCCCGCTGCAAGCAGCCGCTTGCGGTAGGTGCTGAGACTGCGGGGGCTGTGGCCCCAGCGCCGGCCGATGTCGCTGACGGCGCTGCTGGCTGCGTCCAACAGCATGGCTGCCAGGAACCTCTTGTCAAGGTCCGACAGCCGATTCCACACCGGGCCGTGGACATGGCGGCCGAACTGCCCGCTCGCATCCGCCGCGGCGCGGCGCACCTCCTCGGCGGTGACCCCTGCAATCAAGTCTTCGGCGTCGTCCCAGAGATACGAGCCGATGAGCTGCACGAGGTACGGCTGGCCCATCGAGGCCTCCACCGCAACGGCCAGAGCATCCTCTTGTATGCGGCCGCCGGCTGCCTCGATTGGCTCCCGCAGCGCCGTCGCGGCCTCCGACGGGCGCAGGTTGCCGATCTCGTGGCGGCGGCACCGCTGCAGGAAGGTGCTGGCATCGCCGGCCATCAGCCGGTCCTCCAGCTCCGGCAGAGCCGCGCCCACGAACGCGACCGGCCGCTCAGCTCGACGCGACGCAAGCTGGAAGACGCTGCCGAACTCCCTGATCTCGTCGGTCCCGCTCACATGCAGCTCGTCGATCGTCACCAGCAGTCCCGTGGCGCGCCGAGCCAGGAGGTCGCCCAACGCCGCCAGGGTCGTCTCCAAGTCGGCCGGCACGGGCCCGGCATCACCCGGCCCGGGCACCCGCTCGACCTGGATCCCCGTGCCCATGATCGACACCCCGGTGACGGCGTGCCGAGGCGCAGGCTCATGCTCTCGCACCAACGAGGCGAGCAGGCCGGACGCCTTCGCGCCGACCTGGTCGACGAGTCCCTCGCGTCCGACGGCCGCAGCCGAGACGGTGACCCAGCCTCTGGCTCTGGCGCGATCCTCGAAGGCATTCAACAGCACGGTCTTGCCGGTGCCCCTGAGACCCCACAGCAGCGTCGCGTAGCTGGGGCTGCGAATGCTGTCGAACACCGGGTCGAAGCTGTTGAGAACGTCCCTTCGCCCAGCCAGCACGGGCGGACTGATCCCGAAGGACGGCGAGAACGGGTTGACTGGGCGCACGGCCAAGAGTGTCTCCGGCGAGGTCCGCGTACAGGATGATGTCGAGACTGGCTGCGCAGGATCCTAGCGCCCAGACGCCTGCGGAATATTTTTTTCTTGCGGGATATTTTGTTTCTGCGGAATATTTTGTTGTGCGCCTCGCAGCCGCCGGTGTTGGCAACGCCCCAAGCGTCGTCTACAGGCCGACCCCCGGGAACCAGCCCTATCCGAGCAGTCCGCCTGAGACAGCCGGCAATCCCAGGCCGAGTGCTTCAGACGTCGGCCGGGAGTTGCTCTCCGCTGGCGAGATCGCGCTCACGGAGGTAGCCGCGGACCCTGGAGGCCCAGCGGCGGACGTCGGCGATGTCCTTGTGGGCGCCCATGCGGCGC
>JAPOQG010000100.1 GCA_026710865.1 Acidimicrobiaceae bacterium | reverse complement strand
CTCGAGCGGCGCACCTACAGCGTCCAGGTTCCGGTGGGAGTCGACGACGGCACCACGCTGCGTCTCAGCGGCAGGGGAGCGGCCGGTCCCCGCGGCGGCCCCAACGGCGATCTGTACGTCCACACCAGGGTCCGCCCCCATCCTCGTTTCCACCGGGAGGGCAGCGACTTGGTGCATGAGCTGCATGTGCCGTTCACGCAGGCGGCGCTGGGGGCGCGGCTCGAGTACGAGACGCTCGACGGTGACGAGACCATCGCCGTTCCGAGGGGGACCGAGACCGGCGCCGTGCTGCGGCTCCGGGGCCGCGGCGTGCCCCATGTGCGGGGCCGGGGCCGCGGCGACCTGCTCATCCGCCTGGTGGTCGACGTGCCCGACGATCTCACCGACGAGCAGGAGGAGCTGGTGCGCCGGCTGGCCGAGCTGCGGGGCGAGGAGGTCGCCGAGCCGAGCGAGGGCCTGCTGGGGCGGATCCGCACCGCCTTCCGGTGACCTCGTCGTTGCCGTCAGCGGCTGCGGTTGGGTTGGGTGCTGTGAGCGATGTGACGGTGCGGCGGCGGTGCTGGGGGTGACGAGTTGGTAGCCGGGTTGCGGTCAGTGGTTGCGGTTGGGTTGGGTGCTGTGAGCGATGTGACGGTGCGGCGGCGGTGCTGGGGGTGACGAGTTGGTAGCCGGGTTGCCGTCAGTGGCCGGCGATGCGGGTTCGGGTCCGCATGTTCTGGTGGTCGATGTGGACAAGCCCGAGCTGGCCGGCGACGACCGGCACCACCTCGAGCGGGTGCTGCGGCTGCGGCCCGGCGATGCGTTGACTGCCGGCGACGGGGCCGGACGCTGGCGGCCGTGCCGTTTCGGCGACGTGATCGAGCCGGCGGGCGCGGTGGTGTCGGTGGCCGCGCCGAGTGTGGAGGTGGCCGTCGGGTTCGCGGTCCTCAAGGGCGGGCGCTCCGAGCAGATCGTGCAGAAGCTCACCGAGCTGGGCGTGGACCGGATCGTGCCGTTCCTAGCTGAGCGGTCGGTGGTGCGCTGGGACGGGGCTCGGGCCGGCCGGCAGTTGGAACGGTGGCGGCGGGTGGCCCGGGAGGCGCTGATGCAGTGCCGGCGGCTGTGGCTGCCGCAGGTGGAGCCGGTTCGGGCCTTCGGTGATCTCGACCTGTCGGGCGCCGCGCTGGCCGTGCCGGGGGGCCGGGCGCTGGCCGGCGGCGAGAACTTCGTGCTGGTGGGCCCGGAGGGCGGATGGGCGGCCGGGGAGCTGGCCGCGGTGCCTGCTCATGTGGGGCTCGGCCCCAATGTGCTGCGGTCCGAGACGGCGGCCGTCGCGGCCGCCGCGATTCTGGGTGCTCGCCGCAGCGGCCACCTGCCGGCTGTCGGGGACGGCACCGGGTAGCGCCTACCGGTCCGCCATCGGGTCGAACAGCCTCGAGCCTGCTGGGGTGTAGACCCTCAGCAAGTCACAGGAGCCCTGGGCGACCGCCTCGGCGCCGGTGGGGTTCTCCACTTCCCAGCGCACCGGCATCGAGATGCTTTGGTGCGGAGCGGGCCACGCGTCGAACAGCACGACGTCGCCGGTGCTGGGGCGCACGATCGCCGGGGTCGGCTCACCGTCGCAGTCCCAGTCCCCGGTCTCGACGAAGTCCCCGGGCGCGCCGACTCCGTAGAGGCGGCCGCCATGCTCCAGGACGGTGCCGGGCTCGCCTCCGGCCAACCCGTCCGGCGGCGCGCGGTCCATGCCGATTGGAGTTGGCGGCAGCAGCGAGCCGCCCGCGGTGGAGCTCATAGCGCTGCTGGCGGCTGCCCCGGCGAGCCCGGGCCCTGCTGCGGCCCCGGGGCCGAGCATGCCTGGGATCATCGGAGAGGGTGGGGCGGCTGTGGCCGTCGGGTGCTCGCCGGCCGCGGTTGCGGCGTTGGGGAGAGACGAGGTCCGGGCGGCGGCTGTGGCCGTCGGGTGTTCGCCGGCCGTTGTTGCGGCGTTGGGGAGTGACGAGGTCCGGGCGGCGGCCGTGGCCGTCGGGTGTTCGCCGGCCGCCGCTGCCGGGTCGGCGGGAGACGAGGCCCTGTTGGCGGCTGGGTCTGTGGGGTGCCCGCCGGCTGCGACTGCGGGGTTGGGGGGAGATGATCCTCGGGTAGCGGCTGCGTCCGCGCCGGTAGCCGTGTTCTCGCTGATGGCCGGGACCGAGTCCGCGGCAGCCGCGATCAGCGAGCCCGCGTCGTCTGCGACCTCTCCGGTCTGGCCGTCTCCGGGTGCGGCGGTCTCTCCGGTCTGGCCGTCTCCGGCTCCGGCCTCGGTGCCGGCCGGGACCACTGGTGGAGCGGCCCTATGGAGGACTGTCATCGGAGCGCTCGTTGCCTGCCGGCCGCGGTTCCAGACTCCTGTGGCCAGGACCGCGGCAGACACCCCCAGCACGGCTGCCGCCACGACGAGCGACCGGCGTCGGGACCGCTTGGTGCGCGGTCCGTCCATGCGGTCGCGGCCGGCCCGAGCGGCCCGAGCGGGCTCAACTGCGGCTGGGCGCTTGTCGGAGACCATGGCGAGTCTTCGGGCCAGTTCCCGGACGTCCAACCGCCCGGCTCGCGCCTCGTCGGCGAGTGCCGACAACTTCCCGACGAGGGGCCCCGGCTCCAGGGCCGGGTCGTGGCACAGGTCGGCCAAGGCGACCAGGTCGTCGCGGCGGTTCTCGACGGTGGCCTCTGTGGCTTGCCGGAAACCGCACAGCACGGGCCGGTCGTCGTCGCCGTGGAGCACATGCGACGGGTTGATCTGGCAGTGGGCGAGACCGGTGTCGTGCAGGTCGGCGACCACCTCCGCCAGCGCGGCCACGCCCGCGGCGCGCTCGGCTGGATCGGTTGCCGGCCGGGTGGCCCAGGTGTCGGAGCTCACGAACTCGGTCTGCAGGGCCCGGCCACCGTCGGGCGTCTCGATGAGGTCGACGAAGCGCACCGCGCCGGGATGGTCGAGCCGCCGGAGGGTCTCGGCCTCGCGCTCGAGGTTGGGGGCGTGTGCGGCCGGCACCTGCTTGACCGCGATCAGGCGGTCCCCGGAGCGGCTGACGGTCACGGTAGCCACAGCCGTCCCTCCCAGCCTCGACCCCCGCTGTCACACGGCCCTAGTAATACTGACATCATGAACATGGCACTAAAATACATGGAATATCTTGAATCTGCAATTCTAGGTCTGGCAGTCCTGCTCGGCGGCCTTCTGCGGGGCGGCCATGCCCACCGCCCGAGCCGGTGGCGGGCCATACGTCTGGCAGTCCTGCTCGGCGGCCTTGCCCGGCGCGGCCTGCCGGTAGCCTTGGGCGATGGCCGGTCCGCAGATCGTGGCTGTCGCGTCCGGGTCTCCGGCCGAGCGGGCCGGGTTGCGGCCCGGGGACGAGATCGCGGCCATCGCCGGCGAGGCGCCCCGCGACGTGATCCGCTGGCAGCTGCTGAGCGACGGGCCCGAGGTCCCCCTCGACGTGCAGCGGGCCGGAGACCGGTTCGCGCTGGTGGTCCACAAGCGAGACGGGGAGCCTCTCGGGGCGGAGGTCGATGCGGCCGTGTTCGACGGCGTGCAGACCTGCGACAACCATTGCGAGTTCTGCTTCGTGCACCAGCTGCCGAGGGGCATGCGCCGCTCGCTGTACCTCAAGGACGACGACTACCGGCTGTCGTTCCTCTACGGGAACTTCACCACGCTGACCCGCTTCACCGAGCTCGACTTCGAGCGGGTGGTGACCGAGCGGCTGTCGCCGCTGTACGTGTCGATCCACTCCACCGACCCCGACGTGCGGGCCGCGATCCTCCAGAACCGGCGGGGCGCGGTGTCGCTGCGCTGGCTGAGGCTGCTGCTCGACGCCGGCATCGAGGTGCACGGCCAGGTGGTGGTGTGCCCGGGCGTCAACGACGGCGACGTGCTGGCCGACACCCTCGCCGGCGTGCTCGACCGCTTCTGTGAGCTGCGCTCGCTGTGCGTGGTCCCCCTCGGGCTGTCGAGGTTCAACCGCCAGTCCCGGATGCGGCTGCACACTCCCGCGGAGGCGGCCGCGGTGGTCGACCTCGTGGAGAGCTGGCAGTCGGTGTTCCTGTCGGTGCTGGGACGGCGTCTGGCGTTCGTCGCCGACGAGTACTACCTGATGTGCGGGCGCGGGTTTCCCCCCGCTGCGCACTATGAGGGCTTCGAGATGCACGAGGACGGCATCGGCATGGCCCGGGCGTTCGAGACCGAGTTCGGCGAGGACGGCCACGGGCCCACCCCGCCCCGGTCGGGCTTCTTCGCCTGGGTGGACGGCGCTCCCGCCGACGGCTACCGCGCCCCCCGCCAGGGCTCTGCGGCCGAGGCGGTGGCGGCGGGTCCCGGCGCTGCGCCGGTGGCGGTGTCGTTGAAGCCGCGGCGCCCCGCTCGTGACGCGGCCGTGGCGGTGCTCACCGGCACCCTGGGAGCGCCCGTGGTGTCTCCGCTGGTGGCCTCGCTCGGGCGCCGCGACGCGCGGGTTCTGCCCGTCGAGAACCGCTTCTTCGGCGGGAACATCGGAGTGACCGGGCTGATGGTGGGCGAGGACGTGGCCCGCGTCCTCGAGGGCGAGCCCGCCGGCGACCGCTACCTGCTGCCCGACGTGTGCCTCAGCCGGGGACGATTCCTCGACGGGATGGACGTCGGCGACCTTCCACGCCCGGTGGAGGTGGTGGCCACCCACGGCCGGGCCCTGCGGCTGGCGCTGGAGTCGTCGTGAACAAGTCGACGCCGGTGAACTGCATCCTCGGGCGTCGCGAGGCCATCGTGGCGCTGGAGTCGTCGTGAACAAGGACGCTGGTGAACTGCATCCTCGGGCGTCGCGAGGCCATCGTGGCGCTGGAGTCGTCGTGAACAAGGACGCTGGTGAACTGCATCCTCGGGCGTCGCGAGGCCATCGTGGCGCTGGAGTCGTCGTGAACCCGGTGGTGGCCGTGGTGGGCCGCCCCAATGTGGGCAAGTCGACGCTGGTGAACCGCATCCTCGGGCGCCGCGAGGCCATCGTGGAGGAGCGCCCCGGCGTCACCCGCGACCGCAAGGCGGTGCAGGCCGAGTGGCAGGGCCGGAGCTTCACGGTGCTCGACACCGGCGGCTGGAGCGCCGGCGGCGACGATCTCGACGCCAAGGTGAGCGCCCAGGCGGAGCGGGCCGCCCGCGAGGCCGACGCGGTGCTGTTCGTGGTGGACGCGACGGTGGGGGTGACCGTGGACGACGAGCAGGTCGCTCGGGTGCTGCACTCGGCCGATGTGCCGGTTCTGGTGGTGGCCAACAAGGTCGATCATTCGAGCCAGGCCGATCTGGTCTGGGAGCTGCTCGGGCTCGGGCTGGGCACCCCCCATCAGGTGAGCGCGCTGCATGGCCGCGGTACTGGTGACCTGCTCGAGGAGGTCGTCGCCCGCCTCGACGAGGCCGCCGCCGAGGCGGTCCGGTCCGGCCCGCACGCCGGGGACGGGGCAGAGGCCGCTGCGTCGGATCAACCCGACGATGGTCTGGCCGCGGTGGCTGCCGAGGCTTTCTCGGTGGTGCTGGTGGGCCGGCCCAACGCGGGCAAGTCGACGCTGTTCAACCAGCTGATAGGGGAGGAGCGAGCCATCGTGCACGACCTTCCCGGCACCACCCGCGACGCCATCGACACCCTCATCGAGACCGAGGAGGGGCCGGTGCGCTTCATCGACACCGCCGGGATGCGCCGCCGGGCCCGCATCGACTCGGGCACCGAGTACTACTCGCTGGTGCGGGCGCTGCGGGCGGTGGACTCCGCCGATGTGGCGCTGCTGGTGGTCGACTCGACCGTGGGGGTGACCCACCAGGACCAGCGCCTCGCTGAGCGGGTCGACGCCGCGGGCTGCCCGATCGTGGTGCTGCTCAACAAGTGGGACCTGGTCGGCGCCGAGGCCCGCCTCGACCTCGTGGAGGATGTCGGCGACCGGCTGGGCTTTCTGGGGGACCCGCCGGTGCTGCGCATCAGTGCCTTGAGCGGCAAGGGAGTGGGGAGGCTGTGGCCGTCGCTGAGCCAGGCGGTGGCCGAGTACCGCACCCGCATCCCCACCCGCCGGGTGAACGAGGTGGTCCGGGCGGCCCAGGCGGCCCAGCCCGCGCCGGCCGGCGCCCGCATCCTGTACGCCACGCAGGTGGCCACCGATCCGCCCACGTTCACGCTGTTCGCCAACCGGACGCTGCCCCGCACCTACCTGCGCTACATCGAGCGCAAGCTCCGCGAGAGCTTCGATCTCGGCAACACCGCCATGAAGATCAGGGTCCGCCGCCGCGACGACTAGCCGCCCGGCCAGCAGCCGGCGGACGCTGCCGCGGCGCGGTCCGGCAGCAGCGGGGTGGGTCCGTCGTTCTGGCGCTGTCCGGTCCGGCAGCAGCGGGGTGGGTCCGTCGTTCTGGCGCTGTCCGGTCCGGCAGTAGCGGGGTGGGTCCGTCGTTCTGGCGCGGTCCGGCAGTAGCGGGGTGGGTCCGTCGTTCTGGCGCGGTCCGG
>JAPOQG010000037.1 GCA_026710865.1 Acidimicrobiaceae bacterium | reverse complement strand
CGAACCGTCCAAGTCTGCGCACCGGCAAAGTTCTCACCACGAGGTTCTCATCTCATCAAGGTGACACCGAGTCAGTCCTCGGAGCCGACGCACATCGCGGCAGACAGTACCCGTGTGCACATTTGCCATCCAGTCACAATCGGGCCTGTCGGACGCTCCCTTGTCAAGCGGCGAGCGCGAAGGGCTGGTTTCGGGTCTGTTCGTCGCGCCACATTCGTCGGATGACTCGGTTGGCGAGTTGGCGTTTGTGGGCTCGTCGGGCTTCGCGTCGGGTTTTACCTTCGCCGGCTTTTCTGGCGAGGTAGGCGATCGCTTCGGGCTGGGTGCGCTGCTGGGTGACCGACGCGATGTGCAGCACTGAGTTGATGCGCCGGTTGCCTCGGAAGTCGAGCCGGTGCCAGTCGGGGTCGCTGTTGCCTTCTCCTGAGGACAGGGCGACGGCGCCGGTGCCGCGCCAGCGGGCGAACTTGGACTCGCGTCCGAAGCGGGTCGGGTCGCCGATCTCGCACAGCAGGGTGGCTGCGGCGATGGGGCCGATGCCTGGCTCGTCTCGCGGGGTGGTGCCGTGGTTGTCGGGCCGGCTCGTCGATGAGGTGTTCGAGGCGGCGGGTCTCGCTGCGCGCAGTGCGGTCTTGGTCGATGAGGCGAGATGGCATCTCAAACCTCGCAAACGTTTGCTGAGGATCCGCCGCGGGTCAAGTCGCGCGACCGATCCGTGTGATTGCCAGGAGTTACGCATGGTTCCCGGGCGCGGACCACGCGACTTGACTTCTGGCGGACCCTGACGCGGCACTGGCTCTGTGTCCGAAGTTGGGTTCGGTCGTTGCCTCGCCGGGGTTTGATCGTCCCCAATCTCGGACCGGCTCGGTCAATCGGGCCGGCTCGATGAAGCAGCGCTGTGTGCCCTGGCGGCTGCGGGCTGCGGGCTGCGGGCTGCGGGCTGGGGGCTGGGGGCTGGGGGCTGGGGGCTGGGGGGGGTTGCCCCCAGGCGTTCAGGTTGGTGGTGCTCGGGATGGGTCGTCGGTCGGGGATGGGCCATGGCTGCTGTTCGGCGGCTGGGCTGGTGGTTGAAGCCCGTAGCGGCTGACTGCGCTGTCCCATTCGACGGTGAAGCCCTGTTGGTGGATCTTGTCGTTGTGGCAGTCGGGGCAGACGGTGACGAGATTCTGGTAGTCGGTGTGGCCGCCGTGTTGCCAGTGGTCGATGTGGTGGTGCTGGCAGCGCTCAGGGGCGATGCCGCACCCCACGCAGCCTTTGTCGCGCAACGCCAGGGCGGCGCGTTGGAGGTCGGTGGCGGTGCGGCGGCTGCGTCCCATGCGCAGGTCGCCGGTGGCGGCTTCGAAGATCGCCGGCAGCACCTCGGCATCGACGGCGATGCGGGCGATCTCGCCGATGGGGATCGGTGTGCCATCGGCGAGACGGCCGCTGGTGAGCTGGTGGTTGACCATGTCGTAATCGGCGACGACGATCAGCGAAGCCCCGGCGGGCCGTTTGGCGTCGGGATCGCAGATGAGCTGTGCGACGGCGTCGGCCATCCGCTGTTGGGGCGTGCGCCGCGCAGCGGGGTCCTCGTCTTGGAACAGGCGCCGCTCGGTTGCGGCGATCACGGTGCCCAGCTGGGCGCCGGTGAGCGGGTCGACGGCGAGGCTGAGCACCGTCATGCCGTCGCTGGAGCGGGTGAAGATCTTGGCGGTGCGCGCCTTGCGTTGGCGCTCGAGCACCGACGCGCCGTCGTCTCGGTTGACGTCGGCCACATGGCGCTCAACGGTGCGACGAAACTCGTCATAGCCCTCATGTCGGGCCCGTTCTGCCAGGTAACGGTCGTCGATCGCAGCGTCGCCCGCAGCACGGGCAATCAGCTGCGCGTGGCCCACCGGAACCGAGCCCGCCAAGAGCCCCTGGCGGGTCGCGTCCAGCTCGCCGAGCCTCACCGCGTCCCGCACGTCGCCGCGTGCCTTGCGGCCCGAAACAGACATTGCGTCCGCAGCAGCATGCGCAGCCGCCCCGTCGCCGTCGCGGCGGGCGATCTCGCCCAGCGTGTCCGCCTTCATCGCGGCCAGCCCAGACTCGGCTCGAGCGATCTCGCCCAGCCGCGCCTGCAACCCCTCCCCGCACAGCCCGGCGACATCCACCGCATCCACACGCACCCCACCTGACGCCAACGCGTCTACGGGGCTGCTGCTCGCAGCCCCCGGCCCGCTGCCGTCGCTTCTGCCGCCACTTGCCATAGAACAACCGTACGAGAGGGGTGCAACACGAAAACCGGTGCTGACCAGCGGTTTGGCACTATCCCGTATAACCCTCGAAATTTTCGGCCGCATCAGACAACAATTATGAGAAACACTCGTTCTGCTAGGCCGCTCGGATGACTTCGGCCCGGTTGCGCTTCAATTCCTCAGCGGCCGCATCCTAAGAGGCTGAGCCGATAGGCGAAGCCGTGGCCCGAGCGGCCCGTGAGCGACAGCGAACAAGAGCGGGATACAACTGGTGCGACAGCGGGAAGGTTCACCTATCTGCGCATCCTCCAAGAGGCCGCCCCGACCGGTGCGCCCACTAGGTTGCGGGAATGGCCGAGTTGCACCCGCAGTGCGAACCGCTTGCCCCGCTGCTGGGCACCTGGCAAGGCGGCGGCACCGGCCACTACCCGACCATCGACGACTTCGCCTACACCGAAGAACTGGTCTTCGGCCACGTGGGCAAGCCGTTTGTTTCGATGACCCAGCGCACACGCAACAGCGTCACCGGCGAACCGCTGCATTCCGAGGCGGGTTATGTCCGAGCGCTACCGGGCGGCGAGCTCGAGCTCACCCTGGCGCAGCCGTCTGGCGTCACCGAGATCCATCTGGGCACGGTGCGAGCTACCGACGACGGTCTCGTGATCGAGCTGCGTAGCAAAGCAGTGGGCATGACCCCGACGGCCAAAGAAGTGACTTCGGTACGGCGGGAGCTGACGATCGAAGACGGGACGCTGATCTCCGAGCTGTGGATGGCTGCCGTCGGCCACGGCGACCTGTTGCATCACCTGCGAGGCGAACTCGCCAAGCAGGATTGACCGGCTTCGCCATCGTCAAAAAACAAGGCGTCCAAAGCGCTGGTCAGCCCTACTGTGATCCGTGAGGCGGGGGCGGTCACCACATCCATAGCAAGGAAGCGCAACCCCCGTCTCACCTGTCGGATCCGAGCGACCATCGTACCGCGCTGCGATACTGAGCTGTCCAGTGCTTTGGACGCCCAGGGCAGCACCGAATCGGAATCGGTACCGCATCACGCCCTACGCTGGCTCTCGGGCAGAGGGGGAGCGATGTCACAGGTGTCTCAGGCGAATGCAGCAAATGGTGCCAGTGGGGTTGCCTACGGCGCGCCGACGGCTGCGGGCCGGCCCGACGTGGACGACGAGACGCTCACCGCAGCAGTCGCGGTGGCGAACATCCCGACGCTGCTGATGGTGCTGGTCCAGATGACCGGCGAGCTGCATTGGCTGGACGAGCCGTACCGGCCCAAGCGCCAGCCCGGCCTGGGTGACAACGACACCGGCGGCCTCGCCCCCCAGCACCAGCAAGAGGTACGCGAGGCTGCACTGGAAGCCATTGCGGCATGGCGTGACGGCCGCCCGATGGCAGTTCCCGAGCCCGACGACGCGCTCATCACCCGGATGCTCAGCACCGCCATGGGCGAGCACGTGCCCGACGAGTACGGCGCTTTCACGGCCGCCCAGCTCGGGCTCGCCAAGTTCTTGGACCACGACCCCATCGAGGTCCCGTCCGGCTTCAAGGTGCTGGTGATCGGTGCAGGTGCTTCGGGGCTGTGCGCCGCCATCAATCTCAAGCAGGCCGGTGTGCCCTACGAGGTCATCGAGCGCAACGGCACGGTCGGCGGGGTCTGGTGGGAGAACCGCTATCCCGGTGCCGGCGTGGACACCCCGAACCACCTGTACTCGTACTCGTTCGCCCCGCATGACTGGAAGATGTACTTCTGCCTGCGCGATGAGCTGCACGGCTATCTCGAGAAGGTCGCCGACGACTTCGACGTGCGGCGCAGCATCCGGTTCAACACGTCAGTCGAGCGCATCAGCTACGACGCCGAGCGGCAGGTCTGGCGTGCCGAGGTGCGCCATGTGACCGACAACGAGGGCCGCTGGGAGACGGGCAGGCTCGGACTCAGCGCAACCCCCGACGAGACGGGTCTACGCCGCCGAGACGACGGTGCGGCCACGGCACCGGGTGCCAACGGGCACGCCCAGGGCGTCGACGGTTCCACGCAGATCATCGAAGCGAACGTCGTCATCAGCGCTGCCGGCATCTTCAACCCGCCGATCCGGCCCAATATCGACGGTCTGGAAACGTGGAGCGGCGAGACCTGGCACACAGCGCGCTGGCCTGCCGATGCCGATCTCACAGGCAAGAGCGTGGCGATCGTGGGCAACGGTGCGAGCTGCATGCAGACCGCTCCAGAGATCCAGGATGACGTGGAGTCGCTGACGATCTACCAGCGCTCCAACCACTGGGCTGCACCGTTCGACCAGTTCCGAAAGCCCGTTCCCGATGCGATGCGCACGCTGTTCGAGGCGGTGCCGCTGTACCGGGCGTGGTATCGGGTGCGACTGGGGTGGACGTTCAACGACCGCATTCACACTGCCCTGCAGAAGGATCCCGACTGGGAGCACCCCGAACGTTCGCTCAACGCTCAGAACGACGCCCACCGCAAGTACTTCACGCGCTACGTCACCGACGAGCTCGGCGACCGGGCCGATGAGCTGCTGGACAAGGTGCTGCCCACCTATCCGCCCTTCGGCAAGCGGATGCTGATGGACAACGGCTGGTACCGGATGCTCCGCAATCCCAGCGTCGAGCTGGTCGACGATCCCATTGCCGAGATCTCGGGCCAGACCATCCGCACGGCCGACGGCGCCGAGCGCGAGGCCGACGTGCTGGTGCTCGCCACGGGCTTTGACGTGCTGCGCTTCATCACCACCTATGAGGCAGCGGGTCGTTCGGGCAGGACGCTGCGCGAATCGTGGGGCGATGACGACGCGAGCGCCTACCTGGGCACGGTCACGCCCGACTTCCCGAACTTCTTCACCCTCTACGGCCCGAACCTGCAGCCAGGCCACGGCGGCAGCCTCATCTTCGTAGTGGAGATGCAGGTCCGCTACATCATGGACATGATCGGCAAGATGTGTGCTCGCGGCCTCGGAGCGGTCGAAGTGCGCCCCGAGGTGCACGCCGACTACCGGAGCCGCGTCGACGAGGCACACGAGAGCATGGTCTGGATGCACCCCGGCATGACCAGCTACTACCGCAACGAATCTGGCCGCATCGTGGTCAATTCGCCATGGCGCAATGTCGACTACTTCGACATGACAAAAGAAGCCGATCTCGACGAATACGTGTGTGAGCCCCGGGCGGCGGATCGGGCACTCGTCGCCGACTGAAACCGCGACCCGGGTTTATGCCGCCAGCTCGGCGGTGATGGCCGCCAGCGCAGTGTCGACGTCGGCCTTGCTGACGTCGAGGTGCAGCACCATCCGGGAGCGGCCGAAGCGCCAGTCGGCCAGCACGCCCCGGCCCTCGACTCGCTTGGCGAGTGTGGAGTCGTCCCGGTCGAGCTGTGAGAACACCATGTTGGAGTTGCAGCCGGTGACCGTGATGCCCTCGATGGCCGCGAGCCCTGCCGCGAGTCGCTGCGCGTTTGCGTGGTCGTCGGCCAGCCGGTCGATGTGGTGCTGCAGGGCGTACAGCCCGCCTGCAGCGATGATGCCGGCCTGACGCATCCCGCCGCCCAACACTTTGCGCCAGCGGCGCGCTTTGCCCACCAGATCGTCACTGCCGCACAGCACCGAGCCGACAGGTGCGCCCAAACCCTTGGACAAGCACACCGACACGGTGTCGAACGGAGCGGCGACCTCGGCGGGGGACTGGCCCAGCGACACCGCTGCGTTCCACAGCCGGGCGCCGTCGAGGTGCAGCCCGAGGCCGTGACGGTCGGCGAAGTCGCGGGCTTCCTGGTGCTGGCGGGGCGTCAGCACCTTGCCGTCGATGGTGTTCTCGAGGCACAGCAGGCGAGTGCGGGCGAAGTGGCTGTTGTCGGGCTTCACGGCCTCCTCGGCGACCGCGAGATCGAGCATTCCCGTGTCGTCAGTGGGCACCGGCTGGGGCTGAATGCTGCCCAGCACGGCTGCGCCGCCGCCCTCGTACATGTAGGTGTGAGCGTGGTGGCCGACGATGTACTCATCGCCCCGCTCGCAATGCGCCAATAGCCCGCACAAGTTGGACTGTGTGCCGCTGGGCACATACAGCGCTGCGGCCTTGCCCAGCAGCTCGGCCGTGTAGTGCTCGAGCTCGTTGACCGTGGGGTCGTCGCCCCAGACGTCGTCGCCGACCTCAGCCTTGGCCATGGCGGCCCGCATGGCCGGCGTGGGGCGGGAAACAGTGTCTGAGCGGAGATCGATCACGGCCGCAAGCCTGCCACGCGGCGTGCGTTGAACGGCAGGGGAGCGGCTCAGGCCTTGCCGTTGCGCAGCAGCTTGCCGGGCAGCGGGCCGTGCGGGTCGACAGCATCGGCACCGTCCCGGCGGATGATGGTGCCGTTCACCACCACCGCGTCGATGCCCTTCGCATCGGAGATCAGCCGATCGGCGCCGGTGGGCAGGTCGTACACCCGCCGCTTGCCCAAGTGGCCCACCTCGTCGGCATCGAACACCACCACATCGGCGGGCTTGCCCTCGGCCAGCGTGCCCCGGTCGGTGATGCCGAACACCTCGGCGGGACGCTGGGTGAGCATGTGGATGCCGGTTTCGAGATCGAAACTGCCCCGACCCCGCACGAACGTCTGCAGGAACTCCGTGGAGTACTTGGCATCGCAGAGCTGGCTGGCGTGCGCCCCGGCATCGGACAGCCCGATCACCGTTGTGGGGTCGTGGAGCAGCTCGTCGATGTCGTCCGGGTCGTGGTTGATCACGTCCTGGACGATGCGCATGTCGAGGTCGGCGTCGAGCGCCATGTCGAGCACCCAGTCCACCGGGTCTTGGCCGGCCTCGTCGGCCATCTGCTGCACGTTGCAGCCCTCGAGCTCGGGATTGTGGGGCAGGTAGCTGACCTCGGTTCGAGCCCAGCGGTCGCCGATCTTGCCGCCATTGCCGGCCTTCTCCTTGAACTCGGCCCGCCAGTCGGCGTCGGCGTAGTAGCGCTTGCGGCCTTCGAGGTCGCTTTGGGACACCGGGGTGAAGCAGCGCAGGGCCTCATAGATGAACGGCGCCTTCCAGCTCATCTCGAACTGGATGGGCTGCACCGCAACCTGGGGGAACACCGGCAGGCCCCGCTCGGCGATCTCATGGGCTCGCTCCAGCTCGGCGCGGTGGCTGCCTGGACCGCGTGCCGAGCCCAGCAGCGCTGTCCAGCTCACGTGTGCGCCGGTGGTCTCGGCGATGCGGGCGAACTCGTCGTGGCTGAGGCCCCGGCCGACCGTTGCCTGCATCACGCCGCCGGCGTCGCCGAGCGCCTGGGCGATCTCGACGATCTCGTCGGTAGTGGCAGCCCGGCTCGGAACCGGACGCCCCTCGTAGCCGACATGAGTGGCCGCTTTGGAGGTGGCGAAGCCGAGCGCGCCGGCCCGCAGCGCCTCGGCCACCAGGTCTCGCTGCGCGGCGATCTCTTCGGGTGTGCCTTCCCGCTCGGTGGATTCTTCGCCCATCACGTACATGCGCACCGCTGTGTGACCGACGAGCGCCGCCATGTTCACCGCGGCACCGTTGGATTCGAGTGCATCGAGATACTGCGGGAAGGTCTCGAAGCCCCAGTCGCCCAGGCCGGCCCGCAGCGCGTCCACGCTCATGCCCTCGACGTTCTCGAGCGTGCGCATGATGAGGTCGCGGTGGTCGGGCAGGGTGGGCGCCACCGAGAAGCCGCAGTTGCCCATCACGATGGTGGTGACGCCGTGCCACGGCGAGCAGCTCACCAGGCGGTCCCACATGACCTGGGCGTCGTAGTGGGTGTGGATGTCTACGAAACCGGGGCACACGATGCGCCCGCTGGCGTCGATGGTCTGGTTCGCTTCGGCAGGGGCAGCGCCGAGCGCCACCACCTTGCCATCGCTGACACCCACATCGCCGACGTAGCGAGGGGCTCCCGTCCCGTCGATGATCGTCCCGCCCGTGATCTTCAGGTCATACGCCATGTCTCAGCCCCCTGCTTGTTGTGTACGCGCCTCGTGTCCGCAGGTCGTTCGGCCCGAGGCTGCGACGCCCACGCTAGCCGCGCACCTCTCACCGGTCCCTGAGAGCCGTGGTGTCCGCACGGTACGCAGCGCTGCATAGGGTGCAGCCATGAGCACAGCGGATCTGCCCGACGAGTTGGTCAACCGGGTGACCTGGAAGATTCCCAATGCGCTCGCGCTGGTGGGATCGAGAGCCGGCGACGAGCGCAATGCCATGACCACGAGCTGGATCACGCAGCTGTCGATGGAACCGGTGATCATCGGCATCAGTGTCGAGAACACCGCCGTCACCCACCGGCTGATCTCGGCGGGAGGCTCGTTCTCGGTGAATCTGTGGGATGCGGAGAACACCCGGCCATTCGTCAAGTTCTCCAAGCCTGCTGCCTACGAAGCGGGCGGCGACGGCGGACCGGCGACGGGGACGCTGAACGGCTGGTCGACCTATGAAGCCGCCACTGGCGCGCCCGTATTCGTCGACGCCGCGGCGTGGATGGACTGCGAGGTGCGCCACAGCGTCGACCTCGGCACCCACTCCCTGTTCATGGGCGAGCTCGTGGCGGCGGGCATCAACAACGACGAAGTGCGGCTCGCTTCGATGTCGGACACGCGTATGAAGTACGGCGGCGTCAAGCGCCACTGAATGGGGCCTCGGGAGGTCTGCCGCGGGCGGCTTCGAGCCTGGGGGGCTACCATGGGACGCCTTGCGTGCTCCGCTGTGGCGGAAATGCAGAACATGCCGCCGACCAGGGAATCCACGTGCCGAAAGTCAAAGACGACGCCATCTTGCTCGAGGGGAAGACCGTCGAAGCACTCAAGGGCGGCCACTTCCGCATTGAGCTCGACAACGGGCACGAGGTGTTGGGGCACCTGAGCGGCAAGATGCGCAAGCACCACATCCGCATCCTTCCCGGCGACCGGGTTCAGGTAGAAGTCTCGGCCTACGACCTCAGCCGGGGCCGCATCACCTACCGCTATAAGTAGCCGTCATGGGCACCGCAGCACAGCCGTCCAACGGCACGGTAACCTACAGCGTGGAACGGGACCACGCGGGGGACGTGGCAACGGTCACGCTGAACCGACCCGAGACACTGAACTCGATGAACGACGAGTTCATGAACGACATCACCGAAGCCTTCACCATGGTGGCCGCCGACGAATCGGTGCGCGCAGTCGTGCTCACGGGCACCGGGCGCGGATTCTGCTCGGGCGCCGACCTGCGAAATGCGGCTGCCGACGGCGCCGAGGGCGTCGACGCCGACGCAGCCGGCGAGGCCACCACCGACTCGATGGACAATGCCTTCCATCCGGCAATCCGGGCGGTGGCCGAGTGCCCCGTGCCGACCGTCGCCCGCATCAACGGCGTGGCCGCAGGCGGGGGCATCGGCTTGTCGATGTCGTGCGATGTCGCCATTGCTGCCCGCTCGGCCTTCTTCGTGGCCACCTTCGGCCCCCGGCTCGGGATCGTGCCCGACTTGGGCACCACTTGGCAGCTTCCGATGCGCATCGGCCGGGCCAGGGCGTTGGGCATGTCGCTGCTGGGTGAGCGCGTCACCGCCGATCAGGCCGCCGAATGGGGCCTGGTGTGGAAGACCGTCGACGATGACGAGCTCGACACTGCGGTGACCGAGGTGATCGACGTGCTCCGGCGCAGCTCGCCGGCGGCAATGGCACGTATCCGGTCTGCCATCGACGGTGCGTCCCAACGCGACCTCGCCGACCAGCTTGACGTCGAAATGGGGCACCAGGCTGTGCTCATTCCTCGCAACATGTCCCACGGTGCAGAGGCTTTCCTGGCCAAGACCGACCCGTCATTCCCAGGCGAGCGCTACTGACCCATCTGCGACCAGGCGCAGTGCTGGCAGACTGGCGCGATGACCGACACGCTCGAAGCTCCGACAACTGCCGATTCTGCTGCCGCGAGGGTCGATGCAGCCATTGACGGGCTGCTGGCCTCGTACGATCCCCAGCAGTTGAGTTACGCGGAGTTCCGCGGCGCGCAGTTCGATGCCGGGCTGGCGTGGGTGCACTTCGACGAGGGCCACGGCGGCCTGGGCGTGAGCCCCAAGCTGCAGCGACGGGTGGAAGAACGGCTGCGGGCGGCGGGTGCGCGGCCCCAGAAGCCCGTCACCTTTTTCATGCATCTCGCCGGGCCGACCATCCACACCCACGGCAGCGAAGACGTCAAGCGGCGCTTCTTGCGGCCGATGTTCACCGGCGAAGAGCTGTGGTGCCAGCTCTTCAGCGAGCCGGGAGCGGGCAGCGATTTCGCCGGTCTGGCGACCAAGGCAGTGGCCGACGGGGAAGAGTGGGTGGTGAACGGCCAGAAGGTCTGGAACACCCTGGCGCACCTCGGCGACTTCGGCATGCTCGTCACCCGCACCAATCCCGAGGTGCCCAAGCACCGGGGGCTCACCTACTTCGCGCTCGACATGAAAGCGCCCGGCGTGGAGGTGCGTCCGCTGCGCCAGATCACGGGAGAGGCCGAGTTCAACGAGGTCTATATGACCGACGTACGCGTGCCCGACGCGAACCGCGTCGGCGACGTGGGTGATGGCTGGCGGGTGTCGCTGACCACGTTGATGAACGAGCGCAACGCCATCGGCGCCGGGGGAGCCGGCCCGCCCAAGCGCGGCTCCGGGCCGATCTCCGTGCTCGTGAAGCTGTGGAAACAGCGCGAAGAAGCCGATCGCGACGATGTCACCAAGGATCGCCTGACGCAACTGTGGACCCGAGCTGAAGTGCTGCGCCTCACCAACATGCGAGCCGGCGAGAACCGGCGCAAGGGCAACCCGGGGCCCGAGATGTCGATCGCCAAGCTGGCCTTCGCCGAGCTCAACCAGGCCCTCATGACCTGTGCGGTCGACATGATGGGGCCCGACGGGCTCATCGGCTACGACTACACGTTTCGCCGTCCCGGCGACCTCTCGGTGGACGGCTCCGACGGCGGTGTCCAGCACGGATTCCTGCGGGTGCGCGCCAACTCCATCGAGGGCGGCACCTCAGAGATCATGCGGAACATCCTGGGCGAGCAGGTCCTCGGCCTTCCTGGCGAGCCCCGCGTCGACAAGGACGTCCCCTGGGTCGAGGTGCCTCGCAACTGAGACACCCCGACCCATCGGGTCACAGGGTCAGCTCTTGGCCTCGGTGAGCATGTCTTGCACGATCAGGCCCAGGTCGCCCATCTGGGGGATCAGCTCGAGCCGCGCATACACATCGGGCGGCGGGTAGATGCCCGGATCCTCGAGGATCTCGTCGAGGATGAACGGCGTGGACGCCGCGTTGGGGCTGCCGTAGTAGGTCCAGTTGGTGAGCGTGGCGCCGTTCTCCGCGTCGGTGAGGAAGTTGATCATGGCGTGGGCCGAGCACACGTTGTCGGCGTTGTGGGGTATGGCCATGGTGTCCACCCAGCGGACGCCGCCCTCCTTGGGGATGGTGTAGACGTGGGTCTCGTAGGCGTCGGCCTCGAAGATCGACAGGGCGAACCCTCCGCTCCAGCCGTGGGCCACATCGACCTCGCCGTTGACCAGGTCGTCGCCGAAGGTGACCGAGTCGTACTTGAGCAGCCGCTCGTTGGTGGCCCTCAGCAGCTCGCCGGCCTCGCGGACGGCGTCCTCGTTGCGGTTGTTGATCACGTCCGTGATGCTGTACCCGAGGTACTTGAGCGCGGCCGACACCGCCTCGGGTGCGTCGTCGAGCATCGAGATGCTGCCGGGGACCAGCGCGGCGGTGTCGGGATCGAAGATGACCGCCCATGTGGACTCGCCCAGAATGTCGAGCACCTCGTAGCTCATGCCGATGCCGGTCGTGCCCCACTGGTAGGCCACGTGGTACAGGTGATCGGGGTCGAAGGGCGGGCTGGTGAACGCAGGGTCGATGTTGGCCGAGTTGGGTATGGCGTCGTAGTTCAACTCCAGCAGCAGCCCCTCACGGCGCATCGTGTCGACCATGTAGTCCGAGGGCACCACCAGGTCGTATATGGCCGCGCCGGACTCGACCTTGGTGAGCATCTCCTCGTTGGACTCGTAGGTCGTGTAGTCGACGTTGATGCCGGTCTCGGCCTCGAACGCGGCGAGGAGTTCGTCGTCTATGTACTCGGCCCAGTTGTAGAAGGTGAGGTCGCCATCGGTCTCGCCGGCTGCGCAGTGCGCGGCGGGCCCGGCCGGGGCGGCTTCCTCCGCCGGTGCGGCTTCCTCTGCCGGCTCGGGGTCTGCGGTCGGCTCGGGAGCTTGGGTCGTCTCCGGGGCCGCGGCTGGCTCAGCGGCCTCCTCGTCGTCGCCGCAGGCCGCGGCCAGCAGGCTGGCAATGCCGACGATCGCGCCGAGCAGAATAAGCCTGGAGCGCCCGTTGCAGCCCTGGCCGCGCTGGCGCGCCACCGTCGTCGTAGTCATCGAGTTCATCGAATCGTCCCTCCTGGATTCGCTATGGAACTACAGAACTATAGGACCTGGGTCTGTTGCGATGCGCTGGCTCGGCGCCGCTGCAGAGCGAGCGCGCCGAGCACGAGCGTGATCGACGCGGTGAGCATGAGGGTGGAGATGGCGTTCAGCTCGGGTGTGACCCCCCGGCGGATGCTGCTGAACACGTAGACCGGTAGCGTCGTCGATCCGGGGCCGGCCACGAAGGCGGAGATCACGACGTCGTCGAGCGAGAGGGTCAGCGCCAGCAGCCCGCCGGCCGCGATCCCGGGCATTATCAGCGGCAGCGTGACTCGCCTGAACGTCTGCCACCCCGTGGCGTACAGGTCGCGGGCGGCCTCCTCCAGCGTCCGGTCGAACTGGTCGAGCCTGGCCCGCACCACCACGCACACGAACGAGATGTTGAAGGCGATGTGGGACAGGGCGACGGTGGAGATGCCGAGGGTGAACCGTGGGCCGAACGAGTCGATGAACTTGAACGCCTCCGCGAAGAAGACCAGCAGCATGACCGCCATGGTGATGTCGGGGATCACGATGGGCAGGTAGATCGTGCCGTCGAGGGCCCGCCGACCCTTGAACCGGTAGCGGTCCAGAGCGAGGGCTACCGCGGTCCCCAGCACCACCGAGACCGCGGTGGAGACCGCGGCCACTATGAGCGACACCCGTATGGCCGACGTGATCACCTCGTTGCTGAGCGCCTCGCCGTACCACGCCAGCGAGAAGCCCCCCCAGATATTGACCCGCGCCGACGCGTTGAACGAGAAGACCACCAGCACGACGATGGGCACGTACAGGAAGGCGAAGACGACCCATGCCCATGCGGCCAGCAACCGCCGGGTGCGCTGTCCCAGTCCGGTCTCGACGGTGCCAGTCATGGCGCCGCCACCGGCTCTGGCTCAGCATGGGCGCGCCCGCGCCCGCGGCGTCGGGGTCGGTCGCCGCTGTCTGCACCGCTGCCGGAGCGCTGGTTGAGAGCGACCGCTACCAGCATGGCCACGATCAGCAGCACGCTCAGGGCGGCCCCCAGCGGGTAGTTGCGGGCATCCCGGAACTGGCGGGCGATGTAGGAGCCGACGAGCAGCGTCTTGGCTCCGCCCAGGATGTCGGGCACGACGTAGGAGCCGAAGCTGGGGACGAACACCAGCACCGATCCGGCCACGATCCCCGACTTGGTGAGGGGCAGTGTGACCTTCCAGAAGGCCTTCGAGCCGCTGGCGTACAGGTCCCGGGCCGCCTCGGTGAGGCTCCAGTCCATGCGCTCGAGGGCGACGTACAGGGGCAGCACCATCAGGGTCAGGAAGCTGTAGACCATCCCGATCGTGACCGCGGTGGGGGTGAACAGGATCCGGAACGTCCCGAAGCCCATGCTCTCGCTGAGTGCCGAGGCGGGGCCGTTCGAGCCGAGCAGGAAGCGGATGGCGAAGACCCGCACCAGCCCGTTGGTCCAGAACGGGATCATGACCAGTACCAGCAGGACGGCGCGCAGGTGCCGTGGCCGGGTGGCGATGTAGTAGGCGAAGGGGTAGCCGACGGCGAGGCACAGGGCGGTGGTGAGGGTGGCCAGCCACGCCGACCGCCCGATGATGCCCACGATGACGTCGTCGCCGATGGCGCGGTAGGACTCGACGTTCCAGCCGCTCAACGAGGTCCGGCCGGTGGAGGTGCGGGTGGCGAAGGAATAGACCGAGATCAGGGCGAGCGGGACGACGAAGAAGATCAGCAGGTAGAGGGATCCCGGCGAGGCCAACAGCATCCCCTGGCGCCGCTTCGCCACCTCGGCCGCCTCCTCCCCGGAGGCCCCGGTGCTCGCCGGCGGTCGGTTGGCGGGCTGCATCCTCAATCGGCGACCACGGCTGCGGCGCCGCGGTCCCAGTTGACGGTCACCTCGTCGCCTACCGCGAACGGCTGGCCGACCTCGCCCTCGCTGCGCACCTCGACCGACATCGGCCCGACCGCGACCTCGTACACCACTGCGTGGCCGAGGTAGGTGATGTCGCGCACGTCGCCGTCGAGGCTGGAGCCTTCGGCGCTGGCTGCGCCCCGCGGCTGCAGGCGAGCCCGCTCGGGGCGGAGGCTGACGGCCACCTCCGATCCCGCCGCCATGGAGGTCTCGGCCTCGATGCGGGCTCCGTTGGCGAGTCGCACTGCCCCGGCGGACTCGACCGAGGCCTCCAGGAGGTTGGTCCGGCCGATGAAGTCGGCCACGAAGCGGCTGGCCGGTGTCTCGTAGATCTCCCGGGGAGTGCCGACCTGCAGCAGCCGTCCCTCCGACATCACCCCGATGCGCTCGCTCATGGCGAGGGCCTCCTCCTGGTCGTGGGTGACGAACACGAAGGTGATCCCGACGGTGCGCTGCAGTGCCTTGAGCTCCTGCTGCATCTCCTGGCGCAGCTTGAGGTCCAGGGCCCCCAGCGGCTCATCGAGCAGCAGCACCTTGGGCTGGTTGACCAGGGCCCGGGCCAGCGCCACCCGCTGCTGCTGGCCGCCGGAGAGCTGGTCGGGTCGGCGGTCCTCCATCCCGGCCAGGCGCACCATCGCTATGGCCTCGGCCACCCGCTGCGACAGCTCGGGACCCTTGACCCTGCGCATCCGCAGCCCGAACTCGATGTTCTGGCGCACGCTCATGTGGGGGAACAGGGCGTACGCCTGGAACACGGTGTTGACCGGTCTGCGGTCCGGCGGCGCCATCCCGACCTCCTCGCCGAAGATCCGCAGGCTTCCGGTGGTGGGCAGGTCGAGGCCGGCGATCATTCGCAGCGTTGTGGTCTTGCCGCAGCCCGAAGGCCCCAGCAGGGCGAAGAACTCCCCGTCGTCGATGGCGAGGTCGACGTTGTCGACCGCGACGACGTCGCCGAAGCGCTTGGTGACGCCGTCGATCTCCACGGCCGCGACTGCCTCGGTCATAGGTGCCCTCCCGGTGGGCAGAATTATTGCGGAGTCCGGCCGCGCGTGCCCGACCGCTGCCGTTCGGGGTCGGCCACATGCCGGGCGGCCGCGTCGAGCACGGCAGCCATCGTCGTGCGGGCCTCGACGCGAGCGGTCCGCAGCCACTCCCCGCCGCCGCCGGCCGGCGGGGCCACGACCGCCTCCCCGTAGACCTTCATCTTGAGCTCGGTCCCGCTCGGCCTGACGATCACCCTGGACTCGATCCCGGACAGCTCCAGCACCACCACGTCGGCGGGCGGCAGGTCACCACTCCCGGCGGCGAGGTCGTGCACCGCGGTCACCTCAGCGCCGGCCAGCTCCGCGGGCGGAGCCTCACGCAGGGCGGCCATCGCCCGCTCCATGGGCTGCTCGTCACGCGAGGCGGACTCGAAGCGGATCGAGCGCTGCCCGCTGGCGTGCACACCGTGACGGCGATGGAGGTCGTCGAGCAGGTCGCTGAGGGTGCGTCCTTCGGTCTTGAGATCGGCCACGAGCTCGGCCATCACCAGCGCCGCCCCGATGCCGTCCTTGTCGCTGACCACATCGCCCACCGCATAGCCGAGCGCCTCCTCATAGCCCAGCACCAGGTCGTGGCTGGCGGCCCGTTGCGACCGGGCCGCCATGATCCACTTGAAGCCGGTGAGCGTCTCCGTCCAGTCGGCGCCGTGGTCGGCGGCGATGCTGCGCAGCAGGCGCGAGGACACCACGGTGTTGATCACGAGGCGGTGTCGCCCGTCTTGCTCCGCACCGTCCCGGCGGAGCAGGTGCTCAGCCAGCAGGCAGCCCGTCTCGTCGCCGGTCAGCGGCCGCCACCGCCCGCCGCAGGGCACCGCCACGGCCAGCCGGTCGGCGTCGGGGTCGTGGGCCAGGGCCACGTCGGCGCCGGTCTCTGCGGCCAACTGCATGAGCGGATCCAGGACGCCGGTCTCCTCGGGGTTGGGGAACGGGGCGGTGGGGAAGTCGGGATCAGGCTCGGCCTGGCCGGCCACCACTGAGGGCGGATCGAACCCGGCGAGCGACAGGGCTCGCAGGAACGTCGACGCACCCACGCCGTGAAGCGGCGTGTAGGCGATGCGCACCGAGCGCGGCCCTCCCGGCGCCAGCAGGCCCGACACCGCCTCCAGGTAGGCCTCGACCACGTCGTCGCCTGCGTCGGTGATCTGCGGATCGTCGCCGGATGCCAGATCGGATTCGGCCGGCGGCACGGTCCTGTCGATGATCCGGCTGATCTCCGCGTCGACCGGGGCGGCCAGCTGCCGGCCGCCCCTCCTGTAGACCTTGCAGCCGTTGTCGGCCCGCGGATTGTGGCTGGCGGTGACCATCACCCCGGCCGACGCGTCGAGGTGCTTCACCGCGAAGGCCAGCACCGGGGTGGGAACCGGCCCGGGCAGCATCGTCACCGGCACCTGCCGGGCGGCCAGCACCCGGGCGGTGTCGGCGGCGAACAGGTCGCTCCGGTGGCGTGCGTCGTATCCGACCACCACGCGCGGCTGCTCGTCGCGTTCCTGCAGCACACGCTCGGCCAGCGCCGCGGCCACCATCCGCACCAGCACCCGGTTCATGCGGAGGGGGCCGGCCCCCATCGGGCCCCGCATGCCGGCTGTCCCGAAGGCGAGCCGGCCCTCGAACCGGCGTTCAAGGTCGACCGGATCGCCGGCCAGCAGCGCTTGCAGCTCCGCGCCGGTCTCGGGGTCGGGATCGGCCGCCAGCCACTCGGCGGCCCGCCGGCGTGCCGGGGTCGCTCGGCCTGCGGGCCGGGCGCTCGACGTCAACGCTCTGCGGCGGCCGCCGTCGATTCCAGCGCCTGCTCGAAGGACTCCAGCGCGTTGACGATGTGCTGGCGGATCAGATCCTTGGCGGACTCAGCGTTGCCCGAGGCCACCGCGTCGTAGATCGCCTCGTGCTCCTCCCAGGTGATGTCGCCCCGGCTGTCGGTGACCACCGAGAAGACGAGTTCGGTCTGCTGGCGGAGCGGGTCCAGCACCTGGCGCAGGAAGGGGATGCCCGCGGCCTCCTCCACCGCGATGTGGAAGTCCCGGTGGCAGAGCGCGGCCGTGACCGGGTCGCCCCGCTCGGTGGCGGCCCGGCCGTCCTCGAGGCAGCGCAGGATCCGTCCGATGCTGTCGGGATCCTGACGCACTGCGGCCTGCTCCACCGCGTATCCCTCCACCAGCGTCCTGATCCGCTGGATGTGGTGGACCTCGCACTTGTCGATGGCGCACACGTGGGCTCCCCGCCGGGGCACCACCTCGATCAGGCCGGTCGCCTCCAGCGAGCGCATCGCCTCCCGCACCGGGTTGCGGCTCACGCCCAGTCGCTCCGCGAGCTGGCCCTCCACCAGTCGCTGGCCGGGTTTGAGTTCCCCGCCGAGGATCATCGAGCGAAGCTGGCCGGCGACCACCTCCCGCAGGGGCTGTTCGCTGTTGTTGTCGCTCAAGGTTCTGGTCCTCCATCCCCCCGCGAGGCGATGTTACATGGGTCGCCCGCCCGATACGAAGCTAGGCGATCCGGCCGTGTAGAAAAGTCGGCGCGCTCGGCCGTACACGGTGGTGTGCGGCGGCGCCGGTCACGGTCTTCGTGCCGCCGCCGGCGAGATTCCGGGCGCCTGAGAGGCCGAACGGGCAGGGAGCGAATCCGAAAGGGACAATCCATGACCACCCTCATCACCGGCGCAGGCATGATCGGGTCGCTGGCCGCGGCCCGCATCGCCGACGAGCGAGGCGAGCGTCCGGTCCTCTACGACGTCGCCTTCAGCGAGCCCAACCTGTCCGAGAGGCTCGACCTCGCCTCGGTGGATCTGGTCAAGGGTGACATCGGCGATATCGGAGACCTGCTGCGGGCCATCGAGTCCCACGGCGTGGAGCGGATCATCCACACCGCCTCGCTGCTGACCCGGGACCTGATCCCCCGGCCGGTGGCTGGGGTGAGGGTGAACGTCATGGGCACCATGAACGTGCTGGAGGCGGCCCGGATAGCCGGTCTGGCCCGGGTGGTGTTCTGCAGCTCGACGGTGGTGACCATGGGCCGCCGCAGTGTCGTCGGAACCGACGACACCATCGAGGACTTCACCCTCAACGTGGTCAGCGAGTACCCGCCGTCGCTGTACGCGTCGATGAAGCTGGCGTCGGAGTGGCTGTGCCACAACTACACCGACTCCTACGGGCTCGACACAGCCGTGGTCCGCTTCGGCGGCGTGTTCGGCCCCTGGCACGGGGTGCCCGGCGGCGGGCCCAGCAAGCTGCTCAAGCAGCTCATCGAGTGCGCCCACTACGGGCGCACCTACCGCATCGCTGAGGCCGACCTGCACCGCCAGGGCATGGACTACACGTACTCCGTCGACGGTGCCCAGGGGTTGGTGCGAGCCGCCTTCGCGCCCGAGGTCCCCAACCGCGTCTACAACGCCACCATGGGCGAGCTCCTCACCATCGCGGCCATCATCGAACGCATCGAGCAGGCCGCGGGCCGTCCGATCGACCTGGAGATCACCCAGGAGGACTCGATGACCAAGTACGGCAACACGACCAGTCCCATGGACCTGACCGCGTCTCGACGCGACCTCGGCTACGAGGTGGAGTACCCGATGGACGTCGCCGTGGCCGACTATCTGCGATGGCTGGCCGGATGAGGGTCATCGACGCCGACGGCCACGTCCAGGAGGACTCCGCGGAGATCCTCGAGTACCTGCCCGGCACCTACCGGGAGATGGCGCTGGAGACGCCCCGCAGCGTGGGCCTGGTCCCGCCGGTGGTGGGCCTGTTCCCGCCGCTGGACCATGTGCACACCAGCTTCCGGCACTCGGCGGCCAGCTTCAACCGGGCCGGCCGGGTGCGGGCCCCGCAGTGGCGGGAGTTCCTCGACACCGTCGGGATCTCGGCTGCGGTGCTGTACCCGACCGCGGGCCTCTCCATCGGCAGGGTCAACTACCCGGAGGTGGCCGTTGCCCTGGCCCGGGCCTACAACGACTGGCTCAGCGAGACCCACGTGCAGGCCGACGAGCGGCTCAGCGGCATGGCGCTGCTGCCCATGCAGATCCCCACCGCCGCCGTGGAGGAGCTGCAGCGGGCCGTCACCGAGTTGGGGCTGGTGGGAGCCATGCTGCCCTCCAACGGCCTGCGGGGCCATCTCGGCTCCCAGGAGTACTGGCCGGTGTACGCCGAGGCCGAGCGGCTCGGCTGCGCGCTGTCCGTGCACGGCGGATGCCACGCCAACTTCGGGATCGACCACCTCGACGTCTGGCCCTTCGTGCACGCTCTCGGCCATCCGTGGGGCCAGATGATCGCGCTGGCCGGGATCGTCTCCAACGGCATCCTCGACCGCCACCCGGGTTTGCGCATCGCCTTCCTGGAGGGCGGCGTCAACTGGTTCATCACCTGCCTGGAGCGCTTCGACAACTCGTGGGCCGCGTTCAGCCAGCACGATCCGGCCGGCAGGTTCTGCGCGGTGGAGCCCGGCGGGCGGGTCAGCGACTACGTGCTGGCCCACGCCGACGCCGGCCGCGTCTTCGTCGGCTGCGAGGGCGACGAGCTCGGCCTGTCCCGGCTCGTGGAGCTGGTGGGCAGCTCGCCGCTGGTGTTCTCGTCGGACTTCCCCCACGAGGTCACCGCGGCCACCTGCCGTCATGAGATCGACGAGCTGCTGGAGAACCCCGACCTGGCCGACTCCGACAAGCAGGCCGTCCTCGCCGGCAACGCCGAGCGCCTGTACGGCCCCCTGGCCGGCTAGCCGGTGGTGCTGCGCTCTATCAGGCGGCCCACCACCGCCATCACCGCCGCGGCCGCAGCTGAGGTGATGGCGGTGAAGCTCCAGGCCCAGCCGTAGCCGGCGGCCTCCACCAGCAGCCCGAACAGCAGCGGGCCGGTCACCGCGCCGGCGAAGCTGCCCGTCATGGCGATGCCGGTGGCCGCCCCCGGCGCCGACGGGTTGGACCGCACCACGGCCAGGTGGAACAGCCCGGGCCAGGCGAACGACGTGGCGAAGGCGAAGGGCATGGCTGCGAACATCGTCGGCTTCGATCCCATCGACAGTCCGACGAAGGCCAGGCCGGCCACCGCGAACATGGCCGTGAGCATGTGCCACGGGCTCAGCGAACTGCGATCTGCGCTGGCCCCCATCACCAGCCGGGCCACGATCCCGACCACGCTGCCGACCATCAACAGGATGCCGGCGAAGGCCTCTTCCACACCGATCTCCACGCTCGACAGCACGAAGAACGAGCCGAGTCCCATCGAGCCCATGGCGGCCAGGCACGTCGAGCATGCCACCGCCACCAGCAGCCGCATGGGGACATCGGGCCGGGGTTGGGATGCCCGGTCCTGCGTCGTCAATCTCCGTTCGGTGGCGGTCGACGGCCCGCCGCCGACGGCCGGCACGCCCAGTGACACCGCCAGTGCGAGCAGCCCCCCGAGCGCGAAGGCCCAGCTCCAGCCGATGGTCAGTCCGACCGTCGGCACGGCCAGTCCCGCCAGCAGCGACGCCGTCGGGATCCCCGACTTCTGGATGCCGAGAGCCAGGCCCTGGCGCCGGTTCGACACGCCCCGGGCCACGTAGAGGTTGGCTGCCGGCTGGGCCAGCGAGTTGGCCAGCCCGGCCGCGGCGACGAAGGCCACCAACACAGCCCAGGACCGTGCCACCGCTCCGGCGACCAGCAGGATTCCCCCGCCCATCGCGGCAGCCAGGCGCAGCGATGCGACCGGTCCGATCCGTTCGACCATCCTTCCGGCCAGGGCCGAGGTGGCGACGCCGACAAGGAAGAAGACGCTTACCGTCATGCCGATCTCGGCTTCGCCGATACGGAGATCGCGCTGGATCTGCACGGCCAGCGCGCTGACCAGCGGCGGGGAGAGGTTGGCCGCCGTGGTCACCAGCAGCGAGGCCGTCACCAGCGCCGAGAATCGGGCACTGTATCCCGAGTCGCTCACGAGGTTCCCTCCCGATCCGGAACCCTCCTGCACTCGGTGCTGTCCTCTCGTTGGCAAGTCTCGAACCGGTCGGTCTAGGGTATACAGCGACCTGTATACAAGACGCGGTCGTGCGCGGCGCGCTCGCCTCGCGGGTGATGCGCACACTCCCGGAGAGGCAGTCCATGACGCTGGTACCAGATCGCATCACCGTTGACGGCAGCGGCGACGCCGACGAGGTCGGCATCCT